>JAZLFB010000236.1:0-19765 GCA_045615585.1 Akkermansia sp. | reverse complement strand
GTTGCAAATCTGGGGTAATACTGCTATATTCTCTCCGGTGTTTGTTTTTTGTTTCATTTCACACCGATTATGAGTGTAATCGGTACAAAGTCAAACACCACTTTTTTTATTCTGTCACCATCCCCTATGGGATGGCAATGTAATTGATTAATAGATAAGATGTTATAATTTTAAGCATTACCAATGCTGTATTCTGACGCTGTTGGGTGAATCGCATCCCGTAGTTGTCATGAAGTGGTTAAAAAACAAAATTATTAGGGTGTATTCAGCATGCTGTACACTTTTGGCGTGGAGCCGGGTAAGTAGCATAGGCAAAGGCTGTATTGTATTAGGTACCCCCTGCATCCGGCGGAAAAAGAATACACGACTGAGTATTTCAGACCATGTTATGTTGATTTCTCATCCTCGCTTCAATCCTTTGGTGAGAAACCGTGTATCCTTGAACTTGATGGTTCCGCAGGCTTCTCTTGAATTAAATGAGGGCTGCGGTCTCAGCGGGGTGATGATAGTATGTTGTACCCACATTTCGGTGGGGCGTTGGACACAAATAGGTGCTAACACCGTCATCTATGACTGTAAACAGCACCAATTTAACTCAAAGGAAGGCTGGCGCGGCTGTAAAAAACTGACAGGTGCGCCGATTCAAATCGGAGATTACTGTTTTATAGGAATGAATTGCATCGTTCTTAAAGGGGTGACAATTGGTGACTACTGCGTCATTTCGGCAGGAAGTGTTATATCAAAGGATGTACCTTCGGGGTATCTGGCAGTGGGTAATCCTGCCAAATATATGCCGTTGCCGGAACGTTTGCGGACACGCCCCGATGGGTCTGTTGCCCCTCTGGGCGAATGCCCTCCGGAATTATTGGCTTGAAGATTGCATACCCAAGAGTCTCTGAGTGACTTCACCGGTAAAAAGCGCAGGAAAATCCTGCGCTTTTTAAGTTGATTAGGTGTTTCGTTGGATTTACTTGTTGAATTGAGAAACTGTATCGGAATACTGTTCGGGGGTGCGTATTCAATTGATGAGACTGAAGCGCACATTTTATACTTGCCGCAGAGTTGAGGTCGGGGTAAGATACAGGCGTGAAACAGATGGTGAAAAGGGATATCCCGCCGCATTTGCTGAAACGCGCGGAACAACAGCTGATGGCGGGTGAAAAGATACTGTGGGCGGGTAAACCGCGCCCTCTTCTCTTTTCGCCGCTTGATTTGCTGACACCCTTGGCTGTCTTTTGCCTTGTAGTCGGTTGCACCCTGCATGGGACCGCCGATACCCCGCTGTGGATGAACGCTGCGGCGCGATTCCTGTTGTTTGGCACGGGCTTGGCGGGAATTTTGACGCCTGCGGCACTGCGTGTGGCTCGCGGGTATATGGTGTGTGTTGTTACGAATCATCGCGCTTTTCGCGTATATCCCGCCTTTTTCGGACTTTGGAAGACGGAGAGTTATGGGGCGCAGCGCTTGCGGAATATGAAAGTGAAGGTCGGCGGCGACGGCTATGGCGATATTCTTTTCGGCTACTGTCTGTTGGCATCTTTTATACCTGTTTCATGGGGCTTTCGTGATGTTCCGCAGGTGAAACAGGCGGCGGCTCTTTTAAACAAACTGAGAGAAGCCGCCGCCGCGCCGTCTGTAGGGGTGTTGCAGCCCCCTGCCGAAGAGCCAGATGTGCGTTGCCTTGGAGAAGCTCAACGTGCAGCGCTTGCCGATGTGATGCGTGAGGATGAACATCTTTGTTGGGTGTCCCGCCCCTGCCGCGGTCTGTCGTTGGGTTCTTGGGGCGGATTGCTGCTGCAAACGGGGTTGTGTGGGATACTTGCTTGGTTGATTGTCTCTCTTTATGCGGGCAGAGGTTGTGATGCCCGCTTTGTGCTGACAGCTGCGTTTTACGGCTGTCTTCTCTACGTCTTTTCGAAGAATGCCGCCCGACTCGCGCGCGAAAGTCGGCGTTGCAAACAACGGTTTTATGCCCTGACCACCCGCCGTGCTTTGGTGTTGCACCCCCGCACGGGGGTGGAGCATGAGTATGTGCTGTGTACAAGGATGATGCAGGAACACCGCCGCTGTGCCGACGGCAGCGGCTCGTTGGTGCTGGGGTATGACAGCCCTGATTCACCCGATGTGCAGGGTGCGGAACCGCAGGGCTTTATGGATGTACCCTCTCTCCGCGAGGCTGAGGAATGGCTGGCGCGGGTGAAGCGAGCGTAGAAAATCATTGCTATTTACTTTGACGGCAATGATAGAAAAATGTGCTTTTTCATTGCTTTGGGAGAGAAAATACGCTATGTTGGAGCACATGAAAAAGCGTTTCCTCACCCTTGTGTCGGCGTTGTTGTTTGCTTCCTGTGCAGGACCGATTCCGTTTACCGTGACATCGTCTCCCTCGGGTGCGGAGGTGACCGTTAACGGCAAGCCCCGCGGTCGCACGCCCGTCACCATCCCTGAAATGGAGCAGGGTAAAGAGCTGGTTGTTGTCGGCTATAAGCCCGGTTACCAATCGCAAACCGTCAAAGTGCCTGTTGAGCGCGGTTTTTGGAGCACGGTGATGTGGACGGAGGATGACCCCCGCGCGTGGTACTTGACGAAAAACCGCGTACACCTGAATCTGACCCCGCTTTCCTCTGCCCCCGATGGCAAGCGCGGAACGCTGCCGCCGCTTGAGGCGGGTACGGTGCGCCCGCAAAAGACGCCTGTTTCCGAAATCCCCGCGCTGCGCCCGATGCCGCAGTTTTAAGGGACCGGGCGGCGGCTTAATCCCACGCCGTCATGTCATGGAACTGTGCCATGCGCTTGGCAAGCTCCTGCCGTGAGAGGGAGAAGAGGGAGATGGTGCCGAACTTTTCGCATACAGCGGCGGCTGTCACCGTAGCCAGTGCCATGCCGCGCTTCATGTCTTCCCAATCGGGGTTGCCGTTGTTGAGACGTGTGCAGAGATAGCCAGCCAAGGCACCCATGAAGGAATCGCCTGCGCCTGTGGGGTCCTGCGGGTGCATGAGCGGCCATGCGGGGCAGCGGAACAGGCGCGTCTCGCCCTCTGCCGTGCGGTGGAAAAGGGTGGCACCCGCGCTGCCGTGCTTCACGATGACGTAGCGGGGACCCGCCGCCAGCAGGCGGTGTCCCGCTTCGATGGAATCCGTTGTTCGGGCGTAGGCTCGAGCTTCTTCATCGTTCAGCAGCGCCAAGTCCACTCGCTCCAGCAGCTTTTGGGTGTATTCCGGCTCGCGCTCAATCCACGATTTCATGAAATCAGCCATGGTGAACTGCGCAGCGGGGCAGCAATCGAGCATTTTGTATTGCAGGGGCGGTGTCACGTTGGCTACCACGGCCAGCGGTACCTGCTGCAGCTCCTGCGGCAGCCGCACCTGCCAGTTTTCCTGCACCCCCTCTACTGTGCTCACGGTGGTGCGGTTGTTCATATCCTCCTCGTATTGCCCGGTCCATGCAAAGGTTTGCCCGCTCTCGCGGGTCACATGGCGCATGCTGACGCCTCGGGCTTCCAATGCCTGACCGTAGGCGGCGGGGAAATCATCACCCACCACGCCCACCAGCTCCAGCGCGTCGGTTACCAGGCGTGCAGCCAAAGCGGCATAGGGACCCGACCCGCCCAACACTGAACTGACCTGCCCGGCGGGCGTGATAAGGGTGTCAATCGCAATGGTGCCGTAGATGAAGCCGTGTGCGCTCATGGCTTTATTTTATCACAGCGCTCTCCCCCTGAAAAGGGTAAATATCGCGGCTCTCCCGCAATGCGGGTGAACGCAAAAATGCCGATGCGGCGGCACCGCATCGGCATCGGAAAAATAGTGTTGCCTTGCCCGTGGCTGTCTGTTTCAGCGGCGGCGGTAGGATTCCTGCTCTTCGAGACAGGCGTACATGCGGCTGCAATGCCCGGCCTTGCGGCGCCCGGCAAGAATTTCCATGCTGCGGCGCGAGGAACCCCATTCAATCACCTCGATTTCAACAATGCGGCGCGCCCACTGGCGCATAAGCTGCTTGTTGGGTTGGTAAATGTCAATCGTGCCTGTGCCGACCAAGGCACTGCCGTAGTCATCTACGATATAGGTGTAAGGTTCACCCTTAATCTTGAACTTGGTACCGAGAGGGTACACCGACCAGTCGGCGGCTGCGCTGCGAACTTCATCGTTGTATTGAAGCGTGGTGCCGATGGCGTTGCGTGCGCCGTAGGCAAGGTGGTCGCTTTCGGAATGGGTGTAAGCGGTGGTGCGTACTACGCGGTTCGTCTGGCTGGGGTGATAAAAGGGCATGCCGTGCTTATCGCGACCCAGATTGGGCAGACGGCGGTCAGGCATGGCACTGCGGCGCGGGGCATCAGGCTGGATAAAACCACTGCTGATATTCTGTGCGGCGTAGGTTTGTTCTGCAACGGTTGCAGTCAACAGCGCGGCGGCGGCAAGAAGCTGTAAAATGGTTTTGGCCATGGTGGAAACGCGAAAGTTGAAAAATTATAGCATAAAGGGATATAAAATGCAAGGAAATAAACCTTGAAGCCTCTAATGTATTGAAAAATAATTTGTTGGATATTTTGTGAAATGAATGATTTCAGTGTATATTGTTTTGGTCTTCTTTGATATTTATATTTTTTGATAAAATGAGAGCCCTCTTTGTTAACGTTTTTTTCTAACTCATTGCCGTTGCGAAAGGTCTGCGTTAAAAGAGTGTCGGCAGCCCTTAACATGGACCATTGCTGCTGTTGCCTGCGCCCCGTGTGTGCTGCTAAGCAAAACGCCCGACTGCCTTGCGGCTGTCGGGCGTTGAAAGGGTCTTTTACCTTGCGCTTCAGTTGGCGGGTGTGGCTTCCAGCACGATGACTTGGAAGGGAGCCAGCTTGATGGTCACGGGCTTGCCTGCTTCCACCGTGGCGGCGGGCAGGGTGTCACCCTTGGGCGAGGACAGCGTGTATTTCACCGCAGCACCCACGGGCAGCTCGAACACCGCGGCGGCATCGAAGCAGAATTCCTGCTCCGTGGCGGCGGGGTTACGCAGCGTCACAATGCCCTTGGCGGGGCTCCAGGAGGCGAAGCCGTAGACCTCCAGCGCGGCGGGGTCGCCGCCCACCCAGTGAGAGTCCACCATCGTTTCGCCGTTGGCGCGGGCCCACTTGGCGGCAGCCGCCAGAGAGTCCCAATCCGCCTGCGTCAGCATAGAGGGCGTGATGTACAGCTCTTCCATCTGCGTGCCGAGACCGAAACCGCTCCAGATTTCGTTGGCAAGGTCCTCATGCGTGGTCGTCATCAGACCGCGGGCGCCCTTGTTGTAAATCACGCCGTGGGTCATGAGAGAGTTGATGGGGAACAGCGGGGAAATCTTCACGTTGTGGGCGTAAATCATCGCATCGCGGAAGGTAATCCACTGGTTGCGTTCAGAACCCTCGCCGCAGAAGTCGTGGTCCCAGTTGCCGCGCCAGATGGAATCGGCAATGCCGAACCAGAAGGGGGAGGCCCAAGTGCCCGTGGTCAGGTTGACGTAGAGGTCGGGCTTGTGGTCGCGCAGCTCTTCAATCAGGTTGATGATGGCCTCGAAGTCGGAGCCGAACTTGGAACCCTTGGCGGGCTCGGCCTCGCCGCTGGTGCCGTCGAACTTGAAGTGATTGACGCCATTTTCGTCAATCATGTGCAGGCACATCTTCTTAAAGTGCTCGTAGTACTTGGGACCGGAGAGGGCGAAGCCGCTCGTGTTCGTCTCAAACTGACCCTCGGCGGCCTTGATGCGCTTCTCCTTGGGCTCGCCGTAGCCGCCCCAGGGGGAGAACCACACGCCGGGCTGAATGCCGTAGCCTTCCGCCAGCTTGCGAACGTTGCGGAACTCATCGGGCAGCTCGCTGTGGAACTGCCACAGGGTGTTGGTGTCATCCCAGCCGTCATCGAAGAGCAGGGAGTCCATCACCGCGCCGCGCTTCTGCACCAGCTCTTCGCCGAACATCTTGACGGTGGCCATGGCATCCTTCTCGTTGTAGGGGGTGAAGTAGCCGATGTCGTACCACGTGTTGTAGTTGAGGAAGGGGGAGTAGGCGCGGGCGCGCTCCATGTTGATGTAGGAGAGCTGGAAAGTGCGGCGCAGCTGACCGGGCTGGGAGAAGCCGAGCACGGCGGAGAACTTGGTCGTCGCGCGGCGGGGTAGGTCGGTGGTGCGCTCCAGAGAGCAGGTGAAACCGTCGGTCGTCACCTCGCCCTTGGCGCAGGGGTGTTCCACCCCCGCAAACAGGCGGTTGCCGGCGGCCACAACGGGGGCGCCTTTCACGGTGCCTTCCACGCGGGCTTCGGGAGCCTTCACGTTGAGCAGCGTCACCTTGCGCACGGGCATGCCGAACTGTTGGGGCGTTACATCAAGACCCACGCGGATGTAGGGCTGACCCTCGCGCAGCTCAAGCCACCAAGAGATGTTGTGACCGTCGGTAGAGACGGCAAAGGGAACGGTAATCTTCTTGCCGGACACGCGGTCCACCAAGCGGCGGGCGTTGGCATCGGCGGCAATGTCCTCCACCTTCACCGCGCCGGCCATGCAATCCTGAGCCGTGATGGCGTGGAGGGTATCCTTGTACTCCTTCTTGGAGCAGGCTTCGTCCGTCTCTTCTTCGCAGACGAGCAGAGAGAAAATATCATTGCCAAGGTCGTAACGGCGACCGTTAATCTTGTCCTGAACCGTGACGGCAGCCAGCTTACGGCCGATTTTCTGCACATCGACGGAGATGTATTCGTTTTGAATCATAAAGGAATTTTGGTTGGTAATAATGCCGGAAGCGGCTGCGGGAGCCGCTGCGGGTTCCGCAAGGCTGACACCGCCCGCCAAGAAGCTAAGCGACAGCAGCCCGGTCATGATGTGGTGAGACGTCATGCGGACAGTGTAGCAAAAATGACCTGAAAATCAAGCATATTGTGAGGGGGAGAGAAGAAGTTGGAAGTTTGAAGTTGGAGTGCTAAGTTAGGCGCGGCAACGCCGCACGAGCTGAGCACCATACCAATGGTGCAAGATGGATGGCCCCACATGTAAAAGTGGGGGGGAACGGCGGGTGGCGTTACACCCACGGCAAGCCCGCCCGGCTTCGCCGAAGGCTACGCCGAGGCAGGCCTAGGCGGGCTGATTGCAGGGCGCGGGTGGCACGTCTCTTGTACGTCTTTCGCCCTCCCAAAAAAGCATCAAAAAACAATTAATAGATGCCCATGAAAATAAACAAAATAGAGAGAAACAACAGGGAAACACGCAGGGCGGTGTAAAATGTTACAACCAAAGGGGTGCCGCTTCCGCCGACTTTTTCTGTTTGACTTGGCGGGGGGCATTTGGTATGATGTACCCATGCGGTCGGGGTGCTCGGCGTATCCCGAACAGAACCGTACACACAAAAAACGAAACAGATAAAAATGAAGAAAACACTTCTTTTACTGCTGTGCGCGCTGATGCCTGCCGTGGTGCAGGGGGCGGATATCCGCTCTGCCGAGGCGATTCACGCGAAAAACATTTCGGTGGCTGACACGGCCGCCGTTACCCCCCGCCCCGAAGGCTCCGTGTACATGGGCGGTTTCCGTGCCCCCAAGATTGAGAATGTTCGCGTGGCGATGATTGGTTTGGGCGAACGCGGTTATCCCCAGACGATTCAGATGACGGCTGTGCCGAACTGCGAAGTGGTGGCCGTTTGCGATATCTACGATGATTTGTCCAACAAGGCCGCCGACCGCGTGCTGAAGGAAACGGGCAAGCGCCCCGCCGTTTACAGCGGTGCCCCCGATGCCTACATCAAGATGCTTGAGGAGCAGAAGCCCGATGCCGTCATCATCAGCACCTCTTGGGAGATGCACGCCCCCATGGCCATTGCCGCTATGGAGCACGGCGCCCACGCCTTTGTGGAAGTGCCTCTGGCCACGACCATTGAAGACCTTTGGAAGATTGTGGACACCTCTGAGCGCACGCAGAAGCACTGCATGATGCTGGAGAACGTGAACTACGGTCGCGACGAGCTGATGTTCCTGAACATGGTTCGTCAGGGTCTCATCGGTGACCTGCTGCACGGCGAAGCCGCCTACATCCACCCCCTCAAGGACCAGATGCAGAGCGTGGAGCGCGGCTGCGGTTCCTGGCGCACCTATCACTACGCCGCCCGCATGGGCAACCTGTACCCCACGCACGGTCTCGGCCCCGTGGCTCAGTACATGAACATTGCCCGCACGGATGACACCTTCGACCGCATCGTCTCCTTCAGCAGCCCCGCTATGGGTCGTGCCGACTATGCGCAGAAGAACTTCCCCGCCGACCACAAGTGGAACCAGCTGGAGTTCAACTGCGGTGATATCAGCACCTCCATCATCAAGACCAAGAAGGGTCGCACCATCATGGTGCAGTGGGATGAAACCAGCCCCCCCCCCTACGACCGCAAGAACCTCATTCAGGGTACCGAAGGCACGCTGGCCGGTTTCCCGACCCGCATTGCCGGCACCAAGGTCAGCCCCAAGCCCAAGAAGGAAGTGCAGCCCAGTCAGCCCGGCGGTGCCGAGATTATTGAGGAAGAGGGCTTCCACCAGTGGTACGAGGGCGACGCTGCCGAGGACGACATGCACGCCAAGTGGGATCACCCCCTGTACACCCGCCTTGCCGAACTGGCTAAGGAACACGGCGGTCACGGCGGCATGGACTACATCATGCTCTACCGTGCCATCGAATGTCTGCACAACGGCGAGCCGCTGGACCAGAACGTGTACGAAGGTGCTCTGTGGTCCGCTGTTTCCCCGCTTTCCGAAAAGTCGGTGTACGAGGGCGGCATGCCCCAGATTTTCCCCGACTTCACGCGCGGCGATTGGCGCACGACCGCCCCGCTGGAGATTGTGAAGTAACACCGCTTGGGGTATGAACCCCGATTTTTCCCAAACCGCCGCGCAGATACATGCGCAGAATACAGCCCCGGGGCGAACGGATGCCATGGCACCGCGCCCCGAGGGCTCTGTGTATATGGGCGGATTCCGCGCGGCTCCCTTACCCACCGTGCGCTTGGCGCTGGTGGGGCTGGGGGAGCGCAGCCGCGTGTTACTCGGTCAGTTGGCCGCCATCCCGCATGCGGAGGTGGTCGGCCTGTGCGACCTGAGCTTGGATGCCCTGCAAACCGCGGCGGCGGACTGTGAGACAGGCTCGCTGCAACTCTTCTGCGGCAATGAAGGGTATGAGCGCATGCTTGGCGAGGTACACCCCGATGTCGTCATCATCAGCACCACATGGGAGACGCACGCCGCCCTTGCCATTGCCGCTATGGAACACGGCGCGCACGCGCTGGTGGAAGTGCCGCTGGGCGTGACGCTGGAGGAACTGTGGCGCGTGGTGGACACCGCCGAGCGCACGCAGAAGCATTGCATGATGCTGGAGAACTGCAACTACGGGCGTGATGAACTCATGTTTCTGAACATGGTGCGCCAAGGGTTGGTGGGTGAGCTGCTGCACGGCGAAGCGGCCTACATTCACGACCTGCGCCGCCAGATGCAGAACGAGGGCGATTGGCGCACGGCCCACTTTGCCGCCCGCAACGGCAACCTGTACCCCACGCACGGGCTTGGCCCCGTGGCGCAGTACATGAACGTGGCCCGCGGGGGCGATATGTTTGAACGTCTTGTCTCTTTCAGCTCTCCCGCAGCGGGGCGCGCCGCCTATGCCGAGGCGAATTTTGAGCCCGACCACCCCTGCAACAACACCGCCTACCGCTGCGGTGATATCAACACCTCTGTCATTCAAACCCGCGGCGGGCGCACCATCACCGTGCAGTGGGATGAAACCAGCCCCCGCCCCTACGACCGCCGCAATCTGATTCAAGGCACGGCGGGCACGCTGGCGGGCTTCCCGACCCGCGCGGCGGGCTGCGGGCTGAACGACGGCAGCGACTGGGAAACCGATGCCGAAAAACTGTACGCGCAATTCGACCACCCGCTTTGGAAACGCTTCGGCAACACCGCCGAGCAGCTGGACGACCACCGCGGCGGCATGAATTATCTGGTGCTGGCCCGCGTGGTGGAATGTCTGCACCGCGGTGAACCGCTGGACCAGAACGTGTACGAGGGTGCGCTTTGGTCGGCTGTCTCCCCGCTTTCCGAAAAGTCGGTGCATGAGGGCGGCGCCCCGCAACTCTTCCCCGATTTCACGCGCGGCGACTGGCAGACAACCGCCCCGCTGGGGATTGTGGAATAACTTTTTTCTCTCCGCCGCAGCGGAGCGCGAGGGCAGGGTACTGCCTGTTATAACAAACCGTTGATTCCTATCATGACGCATCAGGAAAAGAACTACACGCAAACGCTGATAGCCTGCTACCTGGGCTTTGTCACCCAGTCCATCACCGCCAATTTCGCCCCGCTGCTCTTTTTGACCTTCAAGGGCATTTACAACGTCTCGTTGGAGCAGATTGCCCTCATCCCCTTCACCTTCTATCTGGCGCAAATCATCGTTGACTTTGCCGCCACCAAGTATGCGGATAAAATCGGCTACCGCACCTGTGTCGTGGTGTCGCAGGTGGTGTCGGCGTTGGGCTTGGTGTTGATGGTGGTGCTGCCCGATTGTCTGCCCTCTCCTTTCTGGGGTATCATCGTTGCCGTTGTCCTCTATGCCGTGGGCAGCGGGCTTATCGAGGTGCTGGTCAGCCCCATTGTCGAGGCCTGTCCCTTTGAAAACAAAGACGGCATGATGAGTCTCCTCCACTCCTTTTATTGCTGGGGGGCGGTGGCGGTCATCCTCGGCTCCACGGCGTTCTTTGCCCTCTTCGGTGTAGAAAATTGGAAATATCTGGCGATATTCTGGGCTCTCATTCCCTTTGCCAACACTTTCAACTTCCTGACCTGTCCCATTGAGCGTTTGCCGATGGATGAAGAGGGCAATGGTACGAAAAAATTGCTGCGTCTGCCGCTGTTCTGGCTGCTCATTCTGCTCATGATTTGCGCGGGGGCATCGGAAGCCTCGATGGCGCAATGGTCCTCCGCGTTCACGGAATCCGCCTTGGGTGTCTCCAAAGCCGTCGGTGACTTGGCGAGCCCCTGCCTGTTTGCCGCGTTCATGGGTGTTTCGCGCCTGATTTACGGCAAGATGAGCGCGCGGCTCAACTTGGCGAAAACCATGCTCCTGTCAGGCATCCTGTGCGGCATCTGCTATGCCGTCGCTTCCTTGGCACCGCTCCCTGTCATGGGCTTGGTCGGCTGTGCCGTTTGCGGTCTTGCCGTGGGTATCATGTGGCCGGGTTCGCTGAGCCTTGCGTCTCAAAAATGCCCCCTCGGCGGCACGGCGATGTTTGCCTTCCTGGCCTTGGCGGGTGACTTGGGAGCCACCGTCAGCCCCACCCTTGTGGGCTATGTTTCCGACATGGCGGGCGGCGACCTGAAAAGCGGACTTTTGGCCGCCACGGCATTCCCCCTCCTCCTTGTCGTCAGCTTGCTGTTGATTGCGCGGGACCGCAGGGATGCCGCTTCCTCTGCAACGTAAAAAACAACCCGCCGCCTGACAACGTGTCAGACGGCGGTCGGAAATCCTGCGCGGCATGCAGTCAGCCGTTACTCTTTGGCCCCTGCTTGTTTCAGTAGTTCAACGCAGTCCGTATTATCTTCTTCCGTCGCTTTCATCAGCGCCGTTTTGCCGAATATGTCCTTGGCGTTGACGTCGGCGCCCGCATCCAACAGCAGCTTGACAATGTCGTTGTGACCTCTGTCGACAGCGCGCCGTAGAGCCGTATAGCCGTAGCTGTCCTTCTCATTGACATCGGCACCCGCTTTAATCAGGAACTTAACGAAATCGGCATTTCCTTGTGTGGCCGCTGCCATCAGCACGGTGAGGCCGTTGTCGTTTTTTACCGTGATGTCAGCCCCCGCATCCAGCAGGAGCTTGACACAGTCATTATTCTCTGCTGCGTAAATCAGTGCGGTATAGCCATAGCTGTTCTTAGCGTTGACATCAACACCTGCATCCAGCAGAATCTTGATGAAGTCTGCATTTCCGTTCTCTGCCGCCATTATCAGTACTGTGTCGTCATCATAGCTTTTTACGTTGATATCTGCCCCTGCTTCCAGCAGAACCTTAGCACAGTCCGTAAAATGGGTTGCGCGCATCAGTGCCGTATTACCGTTGTTGTCTCTATCGTTGATATCAGCCCCCGCTTCCAGCAGAAGTTTGATGCCGTTTGTATGGCCCGCGAGGGCGGCGGATATGAGAGCCGTGTCGCCCTTGTTGTTCTTGGCGTTGATATCCGCCCCTGCTTCCAGCAGAACCTTAACGCTGTCCGGCTGATTGCTTACTCTCATCAGTGCCGTGTTACCCGCGTTGTTTTTGGCGTTGATGTCTGCTCCCGCTTCCAGCAGCAGCTTAATGCAGTCTGTATTGCCCATGAGGGCTGCGGACATGAGAGCGGTGTTGCCGTTGTCTGCCTTGGCGTTGACATCGGCGCCTGCATCCAGCAGCAGCTTGACAAAATCCGTATTTCCATTGGCTGCGGCTGCCATCAGCATCGTAAAACCGACTTTGTTCTTGGCATGTATATCGGCACCTGCTTTCAGCAGCAGCCTGACACAGTCATTTTCTTCTGCTGCAAGAATCAGGGCGGTGTTGCCGTTATTATCCTTGGCGTTGATATCGGCACCCGCTTCCAGCAGCAGCTTGATGCAATCTGCATTGCCTGTGCAGGCTGCATCCATCAGAGCCGTCTCGCCGCCATTTTGCTTGGCGTTGACATCGGCGCCTGCATCCAACAGCAGCTTGATACAGTCTGCATTGCTAAAGGCGGAAGCAATTATGAGTGCGGTGCGGCCGAATTCCTCCTTGGCGTTGACATCTGCCCCTGCATCCAGCAGCAGCTTGACGCAGTCTGCATCGCCGCTCATGGCAGCATCCGTCAGAGCTGTCTCGCCGTTATCTTCCTTGGCGTTGACATCGGCACCCTCTTCAATCAGGAACTTAACGAAATCGGCATTGCCTTGGGCGGCGGCTGCCATCAGCACCGTGTTGCCGCTATCTGTTTTGGCGCGGAAATCAGCCCCTGCTTCCAGCAGAAGTTGGACGATGTCATGATCCCCTGCCGCAATGATGAGAATAGGCTTAACGGACTTATTTTTCGGGTTAACTTCCGCCCCTGCTTCCAACAGCAGTTTGATGACCTCCGCGTTTGGCGATAGACTATCACAGGCACACGTCAACACGCTGTCGTTGTCGCTTTGCTCATTGACATCAACCCCGGCAGCCAACAATGTTTTAACGTATTGTTCTACAGGCAGAGACAGAGGCTCGTCATCGTCAGCAAACTCACGGCATATTTCCAGAATTCTGACAAGATAGGGATAATCCGTGATGCTTTCTTTCCCTGCCTTCAACAGGTCGTAATGGGTGAGCATGGGGTTCCACACGGCTTTCACCCAATACGGCAGATATCCTCCGTCCGCAGCGGGAACGTTTTCTTTGAGTTGAAGGATGATGTCCTCCACCGACAGGCCTGTCTCGGCGTTTTTCTGCGCATAGACAGGTGTTTCCGCATAGGCGGCGACAGCGCACACAAGGGCGGGCACAAGGAAACGGAAGTTCATTTTGTTTTTGTTGTTAAGAGGTTTCGTGAAGCAAACCGAGATGCGGGGCTTTCTAATGATAATAACGTCTGCAAACGCGCAAGTCTTTCACAAAATTTCAATTTTTTTGAAAAAAGATTACCACCGCGTCAAATGGGAGGAAGTTGGATGTTGGATGTTTGATGTATTTTAATAGTGGCGCGGGCAAGCCCGCGGGGAACTTTCGGAAACAGGTCTGACGCACGCGTCAGACCTGTTTGCTACAATCCAGCGCGGCGTTGCCGCGGGGTATTTTAAAATCTGAAAAATCTTGAAAGCGGCTGACGGCTGTAAAGCCGATTAGCCAACCGCGCAGCGGTTGCCCCGTTAGGGGTGAAGCGGCGGGAGGCGCCGCTGAAGCAATCCGAAAAATCCGACAAATCAGAATTTGTGTTCTTCGCCGTAGCCGAAGTGTTCGGCAACGTAGTCCACGTCCTTGTCACCGCGGCCGGAGCAGTTGGCGAGGATGGCGGCACCCTTGCCCATTTCGCGGGCTTTACGCAGGGCAAAGGCAATGGCGTGCGAGCTTTCCAGCGCGGGGATGATACCCTCGTAGCGGGAGAGCTTGAAGAATGCATCGACGGCCTCCTCATCCGTCACGCTGTCGTACTTCACGCGACCGATTTCGCGCAGATAGGCGTGTTCGGGACCCACGGAGGGGTAGTCCAGACCGCTGGCAACGGAGTACACGGGGGCGGGACCGCCGTTCTCATCCTTGAGCATGATGGAGTTGAAACCATGCATCACGCCCTCTGTGCCGAAGGTCATGGAAGCGGCGTGGTCGCCCAGCTTGGGACCATGACCCATAGGCTCCACACCGTAGATGTCCACAGGGTCGTCAAGGAAAGCGGGGAACATGCCCATGGAGTTGGAGCCGCCGCCCACACAGGCGCAGACCACTTCGGGCAGGAACCCCGTCATGTCCAGGAACTGCTGGCGGGCTTCATAACCCACCACCATTTGGAAGTCGCGCACCATCATGGGGAAGGGGTGCGGACCCACCACGGAACCGATGCAGTAGATGGCCGTCTTGTAGTCGCGCAGATAGGCCTCGAAAGCGGAATCGACCGCCTCTTTCAGCGTGCGCAGACCGTGCTTCACGCACACCACGTTGGCACCCAGCATCTTCATGCGGGTGACATTGGGGGCTTGCTTGTCGATATCCACCTCGCCCATGTGCACCTCACACTCCAGCCCGAAGTAGGCGGCGGCGGTGGCAAGAGCCACACCGTGCTGCCCCGCGCCCGTCTCGGCGATAATCTTCTTCTTGCCCATGAACTTGGCGAGCAGACCTTCACCCATGCAGTGATTCAGCTTGTGGGCGCCCGTGTGGTTCAGGTCCTCGCGCTTCAGGTAAATTTGCGCGCCGCCGTTCAGGCGCGACAGACGCTCGCAATGGTACACGGGCGTGGGGCGGCCTTGGAACTGTTGGCGGATGCGGCGCAGCTCGGAAATGAACTGGGCGGAGTGGCAGATGCTGTTGTACGCTTCGGTAATTTCCTTGAAAGCGGGTTCCAGTTCGGGGGGAAGATAAGCCCCGCCGAAACGACCGAAGTAGCCGTTGGCGTCGGGGTGTTTGCGGAGATAGGTCTTAAAATCCATGGCGGTAAAATGAAAAATGGCGGGCGCGATTCTAACTCATTTTGCCCGCGCATGCAAGAAAGAATAAAGGCATAATGCCTTGATATTGCGAGAGAAAAATGTTAATTCTTCTTCTGAATTTTCATGTGCCCCAGATAAGGCATGAGCCATGGCGTATAGCGTTTCATGCCAAGGAACAGGCTCACAATGACAATGAAGGTCGGGATGGGGAGAAGCAGAATCCAATACGTTTCCCGCAGCGCGGGAAACCAGTAACAAAGCGTCTCAAAAATGGGATAATGGAGCATGAACACCAAGAACGAGGCGGGACCCAGCGGTGCCAGCCGCTTGGAAAGGTGCGGCAGATGTTTTTCAATCAGGAACCCGCAGTGGGCAATCATCATGGCACCAATCAGCATGCCCGGCAGGGTGACGCAGAAGTTGGGCAGCAACGCTTCACACTTCCAGCGGAGAACGGAGTAAACGATACCCACGATAAAGGCAATGATGACGTAGGGCGTCAGCTTGTCATTGAAAATTTTATAGGCGGATTCCACCTTGAAGTTGGTCAGCAGAATACCGACACCGTAATAAAAACAGGTGCCGCCCGAAAGAATCGCCCACGGGTTCATGTAAAAGCTGAAGGGCCAAACGGCGGCGAACAACAGCAGAATCCACGGCAGATGTGCTTTGATTTTGATGAGGAAGGGCGTGAGCAGCGTGAGAAACAGCATGTCGCGCATGTACCACGAGGGAACATCAAAAAAGGGGTAGCAGTTGCCCGCCGAGGTAATCTCCCAATCGTTGATAAAGACCGCGCCGATACCGAACACCTGAAAGGCGCTTACTTCATTGAGGGTGTGACCGTTGAATAGCCAGAGCCCCCAGAAAATCAGATTCCACAGCACAAAGGGTACCAGCAGCCAGATGAAGCGCTCCCACGTTTTCGCCCAGCCCGCATTGCGCCCGAAAAGGTAGCCCGACAACATCAGGAACAAGGCCACGCGCCCGTTGTAAGTGCTGCCTTTGAGAATGCTCTCAATCGTGGAGTGGTCAAATATCCCCACTTGCGGCAGGTCATTCAGCGGCAAATGCACCAGCATGATGAGAAAGGCGGCAATGACGCGCGAGTTGTCAATCCACTCGTAACGCTTCTTGGCGGGGGGAGTTGCAGTTGCTTCGTTCATTGCTTTGCCTGTGAATAGACGCATGGTAACGGTTATGGACGGAGGTGTCAAGAAAAGTTGGAGGTTTGAGGTTGGAAGTTGGAAGTAGAAATTTAGGCGCGGCATCGCCGCGCAGAATTTTAGCCCGCGAAGCGAAGAACGACAGACCGTTTCGGTTGCATTGGTTTAGTCCCGCCGAAATACGGCTCAAAAGCCGTGAAATGACATCATGGACAGCACACGGCAGTACCTGTTGCTAACGCCTTGTTCTTTGTCCTTTTCTGCGGCGTAGCCGCAGCGAACTCTATACTTCCAACTTCCAACCTCCAACTTTCTTCCTTGCCTTTTCTCTGCGCTCCCGCTATAGTATCTCTACCATGAGGTTGATTGCTACATTAACAACGTTAGCTGCCCTGTGTGTAACGGCGGTGGTTCAGGCGGCGGATGAACGCCCGAACCTGCTGTTCATCATCACCGACGACCACGCCGTCGGTGCCCTTGGCAGCTGTGATGCCGATTCCCCCGTGCCGCTGCCCGGTTTCCGCCGCTTGGCGAACGAAGGCATGGTGTTTGACCGTGCCTACTGCGCCAACTCGCTGTGCGGTCCCTCCCGCGCGTGCATGATTACGGGTCGCCATTCGCACAACAACGGTTTCCTGTACAATTACGGCGGCCCCGCGTTCAACGGCGCGCAGCCGACCTACCCCAAGATGCTGCAAGCTGCGGGGTATCAAACAGGTATCGTGGGTAAGTGGCACCTTATCTCCCAGCCCACGGGTTTTGACAGCTGGCAGGTGTTCCCCAGTCAGGGTGATTACTGGAATGCCACCTTCCAGCAGCTGGGTCCCAAGGGTCGCACGGTGTCTCACCAGAACCGCGGCTATGTCACCGATACGGTCACGGGCATGGCTATCAGCTGGATGGAGAACCGCGATAAGAGCAAGCCGTTCGCGTTGATTGTGGGTCACAAGGCCCCGCACCGCAACTGGATTCCCGCCCCGCGCCACTTGCAGAAGATTAAGGAAGAGGTCGCCAAGATGACGCCGCCCGACACGTTGGACGACGATTTCGCCGACCGCCCTGAGTTCCTGAAACTCAATCGCCAGAGCATCCTCTTCGACCTCTGCAACTGGAACGACAGTCACCTCATGGAGAAGGAAATCCCCTTTGACGTGATGAAGGAGATTGTGCCTGTGGGTCGTTTGAAGAAGTTTATTGCCGACGGCTTCTTCAAGGAGGGCGATATTCCCGCCGATTTCAACATCGACAAGCATCAGCCCAAGTTTGCCCCTAAGACCAACTACGGCTGGTCGCTGGACTCCATGGAACCCGGTCTGCGCGAACTCTACACGGAATACTACAACACCCGCACACGCGAGTTTGTGGCTGATTTCCGCGCGGGCAAGGTCAAGACCCCGCACGACATGGCGGTGTACCGCTGGCGTTGGTACATGGAGGACTATCTGGGTACCGTCCTTGCCGTAGATGAATCCATTGCCAACCTGCTGGATTACCTCGACACGCACGGTCTGTCCGAAAACACGCTGGTGATTTATGTGGGCGACCAAGGTTTCTACATGGGAGAGCACGGTCTGTACGACAAGCGCCTCATCTTTGAAGAGACCTTCCGCATGCCGCTGGTGATGCGTTGGAAGGGTCACATTGCTGCGGGCGTGCGCTCGCAGGCCATGGTGCAGAACATCGACTACGCCCCCACCATTCTGGACGTAGCGGGTGCCGCCACCCCCGACAACATGCGCACTTTCGACGGCGTGTCGCTGACCCCGCTCTTCAAGACGGGTGCGGATGACCGCTTCATGGACCGCCCGCTGTACTACGCGTTCTACGAGCAGCCCGGTGAGCACAACGCCCCCCGCCATGATGGTTTCCGCAACGCGCGTTACACCTTCGCCCACATCTGGACCCCCACGCCCGAGGAGCGCAAGAGCGGCGTGCGCAAGCCCGCGAACGAGTGGCTTCTCATTGACAATGAGAAAGACCCCAAGCAGATGCACAACGTGTCTCAGAAGCCGGAGTACGCCAAGGTGATGGAAGACCTGACCAAGACCTACTACGAGCTGCGCCGCCAATACCGCGTGGCGGATGACTGCCCCGGCAGCGGCAACAAGATTCCCGATTACATGCCCTCTTGGGGCCCCGGTGAAAACGACCGCATCAAGAAGTAAGAGGTCGGTGTAACACTGAGAAAAAGTTCAAGCCTGTCTGACGGTTCGTCAGACAGGCTTCTTTCGTTGAAAAAATCGGCAAGGCGCCTGCCGCTATAACTTGCCCGCCAAATCGGGGGGGCTTATCATTGTGTAAATCGACAAAGGGGGGATTAGTAGGGAAGTTTGTTCATGGATGCGCGGGCAAAGCCCGCGCCGCATTGAAGGTCAATTTTTGACGGAACGTCAAAAGTTGATGTGTGAATTTCGCGCCGATAGGCGCCCTTACTAAGTAGACCTCTAAGGTCGTCCGACGTATAGCCACACGAGGAAACGTGTGGATTGACGCGGGTGCCATTAAACCGTACATAACCCCGCCGTATGGCGGGGTGGTTGCGCACGCCTGTTGCACAACATATGCCGTTGATACACGCTATGCGTTTCCCCTCATATCCTTAAATCACCCCTGAACGCAAAGCGCGAAACACCTACAAGAACAATGCCACCGGCGCTTCGGAACCACCCTGCCATTCAGCAGGGTTGTCGGGGGCGTAGTGCAACCCGCCTTACCCCACGCCCTTCCGGACGTGGCTATACGTCGGACGTGCTTAGAGCACTCCCCAAAGTGTGTGCGCCGTTGGCGCACAAGGCATACGATGCCATTCTGACGTGCCGTCAGAATGCCGCCTAAAATTCCTCGCACCTTTGGTGCGCCATTATTCAAACACTTCCAACCTCCAACTTCAAACTTCCAACTTCCCTACAAATCCCCCTTTGCCGATTTGCTCTTGGACTCTTATAACCGCTTGACCGCAGACCCGATATGATCGGCTTGGTTTTTCAGTCGCTCAACATCGTTTTTCATCTGCTTTTTGATGGCCTCGCTGTTGTTTAGTTTGACGTTCCATTTCAAATTGCGAAGCGGTCCGTTCACCTTGATGTCCAACATGTGTCTGGACAGCTCGGTGAAGGGGGCGGTGGCTAAATCAAGCAGGCTGCGGAAGGAGGGGTGCAGGGTGGCGTCGATGGTCATGTTGGTCAGATTCAGCGCCATTTCCAGCTTCACTTTCAGGTTGGAACCGGATGCCTTCACATCATCGGAGTACAGGAAGCCGTTGCGGAGGGTGAAGAAGGCGCTGGCGTCCTGAAGGTCGTAAGTGGCCACATAGTTGGCAAAGGGAACGTAGTTACCTGCGGCATCCTGCACGTTGTTGGCTTGGTTTGCGGCGGTGTCGGCAGAGTAATTGACCGCCGAGGTGACGCTGCTGACGGGGTGGGTGAATACGTCGGTTAT
>JAZLFB010000235.1:0-1541 GCA_045615585.1 Akkermansia sp. | reverse complement strand
AGGGCGGAGGGCACGAAACAAAGCCATTGCCATCCCATAGAACACCTCGACAAATGGGAAGTTGGAGGGAAGTTGGAGGTTGGAGGTTGCCCGTCTTCGCCAAGGCTTCGCCGAGGCCTACGGGAAGTTGGAAGTGAGAATATAGGCGCGGCGTAGCCGCGCGGGGATTTCGTAACGCAAAGCGAGAAACATGTACAAGAACAGAATCACCGCCGCTCCGTAACCAGCCCACTACGGCTACGCCGAGCGGGCTTCCCGTGGGTGTTAAGCAACGCGCCATACCCCCCACGTTGACACGTGGGGCCATCCATCTTGCACCATTGGTATGGTGCTCAACTCGTGTGGCGTTGCCGCAGAGAAATGAAAAACAGGTCTGACGCTCGCGTCAGACCTGTTTCCGAAAGTTCCACGCGGCTTCCGTCTTCGCCAAGGCTACGCCGTGACAGGTCGCCGCGCCATTATCAAAACTTTATAAATTATAAATTACTTAATCTGCTTGTATCGGTAGGGGCGGTAGCCGAGTTTCAGCACGTCCGCTACGGTGTAACGGTTTTTAACAACGGCCCAGCGGGGTTCGCCTGCTGCTTCGGCGGCTACATAGTAGCGGTGCTGCTCGGCGGGGTTGCCGTCTGCATCTGACCAGTAGAGGAACATCATCACATGGTCACCGGGGTGCAGCATGATGTCACCGGGGAGCAACGCATCCACACTGTTCAGCGGGGTGCAGAGGTCAGCCAGTTCGCGGGTGGAATAGGGGCGGGGCAAGCGCCAGCAGCGGGAGACGAAGCCCGAACAGTCGATACCCGCCGCAAAGCGGCTCACGACATCATCACCGCCTGCCACTTTGGCGGGGGTGCAGCAGTCGCCCGCGTAGACCGTTTCCCCGCTGTGCAGGTGAGCCAAAAATTGTTCAGGCGTATCAAAGCCGCCCCATTTATAGGGCATGCTTCGGTTGATACCCTTGCGCCACCAGCAGCGGTGGCGCGGCTCAACCGCTGCGCCGTGGTCGGGGGTATCCACACGGATGCCGTCCGCATCATCCCCGTGCATGATGTAGCGCGATTTACCCCGCCATGTGAGGTTGAGGTAGGCATCGATGGTGCGTTGCACCTCTTCCCGCTTCACCACGGGGGCGGGCGCGGGAATCTCCGCAGCGTATTCCGGCACTTGGGTACAGGCGGGCAAGAGCGGCAGAAGGCTCAGCAAGGCAACAAGAGCGCAGCGTTCGGCTTTGTTCATGGTAGGCTTTTTTGGGGGGGAGAGTCAAAAGAAAATCGGGGCCGTCTTCACGCAGAAAACGACCCCGATAAAACAGCGTTTCAGGCGCTCGATTAGGGCTTCACCACAGAAGCCAGCACCACCGTACCGTTGAAGGGAGAGGCGACGTTGGCGGGCAGCTCGACCTGAGCGAGACGCAGGGATTCCTCCAGCTTGACGGAGGAGATGTCGGCGGTCACCACGGCGGGGATATCCTTGACGGCGCACTTCACGGGCAGTTCGAACACGATCTGGTGCACCACACCTCCCATAGCCACACCGGC
>JAZLFB010000234.1:0-2957 GCA_045615585.1 Akkermansia sp. | reverse complement strand
CAAAGATGTAATTCTTGCCGCCGCGCTCGTTTTCCTGAACCGTGTATTTGGTGTTGCGAAGGTCCACCTCCACGTTGGAGAGGGTGAGCGCATGAGCCTCGTCCTTTTCCGCAAGCTGCACGTTGGAGCCGAGCACAAGCCCGTTCACCACCAGGTCCGTATCGGTGGACACGTTCAAATTGTCCACGGAAACCATCTCTCCCTGCTTGGATGAAATGGAGTTCAGCGAGAGGGAAAGGCCGGAGAGCTCTGTGGCAATGCCGGAGAGAGAGGAAACATTCGTCGCTGCGGAATTTCCCGTGAAGCTCAAGGTTGTGGCGTGTTCCTTGCCAGAAGCATCATTGCCCAGGTAAAGGGTGCCATCCGTGGTATCCAGCGTGGTGTTGTGGAATTCGATACTCTTCCCCTCCCCCGCCGCCAGATACATGATGCCCTTGTTCACCACGGTGGAATTCTCCGCAGTTTCTCCAGAGAACAGCACGCTGTCGTTCCAGGCAATCTCCGCCGTGGCACCCGCTGCGTTATACAGGTGGGAACCCTCCGCAGCCGTGTTGTCAGCGAACCTCACCGCGCCGTTGTTTGTAATCTGCAGATTGCCCTCATTGTGAACGGCTCCGCCCTGGGAGGTCAAACTGCCCTTCGCGCTGTTGTTAGAGAAAGAGACTCCGCCCTTGTTGCCGTTTATCTTCAAGCTGGCGTTCTGCGCCACGGCAATCGCGCCGCCGCGGGCAATGCCGTTGGCTTCCCCGCCATACTGCGAAAGCCGATGAGAATTGGCCACTGCCTTGTTGCCGGAGAAAATGATTTCACCCGTGTTGTTGGAAATAGAGGCCCGGGCACCCAGAGGCTCCTTTCCGTTCTGCAGCAGGTTGCCCACATAGAGCGCTCCGCCGCTGGCGTTCGCATTTAAGCTCCTTGAATCTTCAAGGGTTGCAGAGGCTGTATTATCCCTAAACAAAATCGCCTCATTGCCGTCCATATGTAATTCAGCGGGTATGAAATCTGTACTCATAATGGCGCTCGGAAAAGCGACGGCTACGGCACCGCCGTATGCATTGGCTCCCAAGAGATAGACTCCAGTGACGGGGTCCGGATAGCCGGAATACTGTCCATTGTTGTCATTGTTTGCGCTATTGCCGCTGAATGTGACCGAGTGGTTGCCGCAGACATTGGTGAACATGGCAGCCAGGGCACCGCCTTCCGCAAGGCAATTGATGGAATCCAAGGAGTTGTTGGTAAAAGCGACCGAGCCGTTGTCACTGAGCGTGGCCTCCATGGCAGCGTATGCGGCACCGCCGTACACGAAATTTCCCGTCATGGAGTTGTTGTTGAACAGCACCTCGGCGTTGTCGCGGAAGGAGAATGAATCCTCCGCCGAAAGGGCTCCGCCTCCGAAATGACTCTCGGGTTCGTCTACCGTTACATCCGCATGGTTGTTTTCAATTTTTGCGGAGGTGGTGTTTTTCACCTCGATATACGAAGTGGCGTACAAACCATCCGTTACATAGAAACCAAAGGTATCATCCAGCACCCCCCCGTGGATAGCGGCTCCGGCTGTGCCAGTATTGAAATCTTTGGCAGACAAGGTACCGCCGTGTACATACAGGTGCCCGAGCAGCTCAACACCCTGAACACTGTTGGCAGCGCCGCCGCCCTGTAGTGCCAGGCCGCTTGAAATCGTGGCCATGCCGCCATCCTCAATCGTAAGGAGAGAACCAAAACTGCCGGGAGCGGTGTCGTGGATGGAAATGGAAGCGCCCTCTTTCGTGGTGAAAACCACGGCCTCGTCCGCGCCGGATTCGTATGTTCCGCCGCCGATGGTGACGTGACGAGAGGTATCCACCGCCTTGGTCAATTGGCCGGAATGAACAACATCACTATCCAAATCGGCAACGGGAGTTTGCTCTTCCCTGGTGATGGCTTTCGCTGTGGGCGTGGTGATGTAGACCACGTCCTTGATGGTGTAGTCCCCGTGGTACCAGCTGTTGTACCGGTCTGTCTGAATGATGGCGCTTTCAGCGCTTCCCTCAACCAGGTTCACCATGAATGCACCGAACTTTCGGTCGTCGGAATCGGAGAGGATGAGCGAGGTGATATTGCCGTTTGCATCCTCCTCGTACCCCCAGCAGGTGATGGCATGCCCGGAACCTCCGGCATTCGGCTGCACCAGCAGGGAAACGGCCTGCCCCTGCACCTTGAACGCATTTTTGAGCGTAGTGCAAACGTCACCGATATGCGGGTTGATGTCTTGATTCCCGAACTTGTCAATCTGCAATGAATAGAACGGCGCATTTTTCAAACTTGGGTATGTGGGCATATAGCCAGCCCCGCTGCCGAAAAGAGTTTGATAGTAGCCGCCGGAAGAATCAGTATTCTTGAGCCCTGCTCCAATGCCATTATACCTGGAGCCCATTCCCCCGGGGGTGGGTCCCTGCATCCACCATGAAATGACATTGTACGGAACGCCGCTGTTAGAATACCAGCCGTTCAGGATAGCACCGTAGACATCAAGTTCCCCCGTGCCGCGCGGATATGTGGTCGTAGTGTTCGTTGTACCGTTCGGCACGATTTCTCCCGAATCGGCGAGCGAGATATATGTATCCTGCCAGTGCTGGATGACATTCGCCGCAGCCGCAGCCCAACACATGGCACCGTCGGTTGCCCCGATGGCACCTTGAACAAACGAATACTTGCCTACGTCGTAGACATTGCCGGAGACCACAGTGAGGGCGGCATTGGCGGCCATTGTTCCGGAAAGGAGCAAAAGGAGGAGAGGGGAAAGCTTCATGTAAGTTGAATAGTATCCTACCTGAAACGGGGCGGGAGCGCAAGGAGAAAATGCTGAAAAATAGCCAAATTTCCGCTTTGGGAGGGGGAAGGGATGCAGAAGGAGGCGCGGGTAGTGCTCTCAGCACTGGCACCAGAGGCATTTGAGATAGGGCTCTCCGTCGAAATCC
>JAZLFB010000233.1:0-2036 GCA_045615585.1 Akkermansia sp. | reverse complement strand
CGCCGCGGCGACGGTCGCGGCTCTCACGATGGTATCATCCCCCGCGATACCGACTCCAAGAAGAACCCCGCCGGTGCCAAGGGTATTGTGGTGTGGCCCTCCGGCGATACCAGCCTGCTGCGCACGCAGGAACAGGTGTTTGAAGACTGATTGCTGAACCTTTTTCTTTTGCTTACAATATGAAACACGTTACGAAACGCCCCGGTTTCACCCTCATGGAAACCCTGCTCGCCATTGCCTTGGTGGGCGTGCTGCTGTCCATCTTCCTCACCATCTTCGTGCCCGCCCGCGGCATGGTGCGCCAAGCCCTGACGCGTCAGGAATCCGAGCGCATCACGGGTGTTCTGCGAGCCGAGATGAGCACCCTGCGTGCGGATGAATCGCTGAGCGGCGGTGCCACGGCGTCCTCCAACTCGCAGTTCCTCACCCCTTTCGATAAATCTTTCTACTGGCTGCTGCGTTCCAAGAGCCCGCACACCTCCATCGTCATCTTCTCTTACCGCGCCGATACCTCCAAGGGGCAGCGAGCGGACGGCACCTACCCCGCCATCCCCGCCGCCAAGAGCGTGCCCGGCAAGAACACCCAGCTCATCTCGCTGGCCTGCCCGATGGATGACCCCATCCACAAGAATGAAATCAAGGATGCCGTCGGTCCCGTGTTCCTCGTGCGCATGACGCAGCTGGAGGAAAAGGGCAACGGCGAGTTCAAGCTCGTCAAGACCCCCGGCACCATCAACGGCGCTTCCACGCCTGAGAAGTTTGCCTCCTCCCCCGACAGCGATAACGCATGGGGCGGCGTGGTGTTCTACCGCGCGGACTTCTTCCTGATGTCCCCGCCCAACCCTGCCCGCTATCGCGGCAAGAGCTGGAAGCATCTGGGTCGCCCGCTGTTCTCCGCCAACCTTTCCTTCCATCGTTAAGATAAACGAACGTACGACACTTTTTTGCCATGAAACTTGGAAAAACGATTCTCCGCCGCGGTTTCACTCTTGTTGAGCTGATTACCGCCATGGCCATCACCTCCATGCTGGTGCTGGTTATCATGCAGCTCACCAACCAAGGCGTTGACCTGTGGAAAGGCGTCCGCGAGGATGTCAGCACCTCCACCCGCAGCCGCGTGGCCTTGCAGGTAATGAGCCGCGATTTGGAGTCTTTCCAGATGCGCGCGGGCGATAACCAGTATGAGTGGATGTTCGCCATGGCTGATGAAGCCGTGAAGGGGCTGCCCAAGGATTTGTCCATCCCCCGCTCCGCCCAGTGCGTCTTCTTCGCCTGTGCGCCCGACCGTAACCCCTCCGTGAGCAGCAGCGATTCCCTGCGCAGCAACTACCGTGAAGCCCGCGCCCACAACCGCGAGACGCAGGGCGATGTCAGCGCCATCGGCTACCGCCTGATGTTCCGCGACCAGATTCTCAACCTGCCCGGCACCGACAAGGCCGATGCGGGTTCCTACCCCCTGTTCTCCCTGTACCGTCAGGTCGTCTCCCCCCGCGACTCCTACGAGCGTCTGCTGGGTACCGACAACCTGCCGAACGCCTATGCCTCTTTTGCGCAGGATGACGAGAAGAACTTCCTCTGCGAGAATATTCTGGAGATGAATCTCAACCTCACCGTGCGCTACCCCGCCCCCGGCTCTGCAGATGCCAAGAAGGGCGGTGCCAAATACGAGGTCGTGTCCGTGCCCATCATCGGCAGCGGTAACAAGAACAACAAGGTGAACGTCTACGGTGACCGCATCGAAGTGGCGGGTCAGCGTTTCGACAATGCCCGCATCACCGCCGCCAACATCTCCATCACCGTGGTGACGGAGGAGGGCATGGCTATCATCAATCAGGTGCGTCAGGGTCGCCGCCGCGCCCCCAAGGCAGACAAGTTCTTCCCCCGCTACACGCGTTCCTTCGCCCGCATGGTGAGCGTGCCGAATCCCCTGTAAAGAGAAGCGTGTAACCCGCGGCGGCACCATGACGCAGCCGAATACGTTGCAGGATATCCTGCCGCAACCTCTCAGCCTGTGGTCGGACCCCGTTCCGCGCACA
>JAZLFB010000232.1:0-13636 GCA_045615585.1 Akkermansia sp. | reverse complement strand
CCGCCCACACCAAGGGCGACACGGACGGCATGAGCTTCGGTGCCATGTACGAACTGGGCTATGTGATGGCACTGGATGAAGACATGACCACCTGCCTGCAGCCCGTGGTGAACGTGAGCTTCCGCCACATCTCGGTGGACGGCTACAGCGAGAGCGGCAGCGACGCCGCCCTGCACGTGGATGACATGGATGCCAACGTCGTGACCTTCGGCGCGGGTGCCCGCCTGCAGAGCATCGTGGGTGAAAGCATCTACAACCGCAGCAGCATCTTCGAATGTCGCGCCATGCTGAAGGTGGATGCGGGCGACACGGAAGGCGAAGCCAAGACCGCGCTCAACGCCATCGGCGGGCGCACTCACACCGTGAAGAGCGCCGAGATGGGCAAGATCGGTGCTGAAATCGGTGCGGGGCTGACCGTGCCCGTGGGTCAGGAGAGCGGCAGCATCTTCGTGGACGGCTCTGCCGAGTTCCGCAGCGGCTACACCGGCTTCAACGCCACCGTGGGCTACCGCGTGAACTTCTAAAGCACGCCCATCGAGCGATAAATCTCAAGCCCCTGTCTGACAGGTTGTCAGACAGGGGCTTTTTTAGGGGGAGTTGAGGGTGCTTACCACAGCACCGTTTGCTGACGGGAAAAGAGGGTTGCCAAAACGGACGCTTGGGGGTAAAATAGACCCAGTCATGCAGTTGAAATCTCTCTTTTGTACTCTTTGCTCCGCAGCCCTGTTGGGCATGGTCTCCTGTCAGACATCCGAACAGACGGAAGTTCCTGTCACCACGACAGCACCTGCCGTACCTGCGGTGAAGACGCAGGCTCAAAAGCCCGAGACCGCTCCGGCAGCGCATGTGGCTTCCGCCGCTGAGACCCGCGCCATGGCAGCCCGCATTACGCCCGCTGTCCCGGGTGCGCGCGTCTCGCGCGTTCAGGTCCCCGGTATGTATGTAGCCCTCACCTTTGATGACGGACCCCACAGCACCCTGACTCCCAAGGCTCTGGACATCCTTGCCCGCCACAACGCCCACGGCACGTTCTTTGTCGTGGGTTCGTCTGCCACCCGCAACCGCAGCATTATGGCGCGTGCCGTTGCCGAAGGGAACGAAATCGGCGTACACACATGGAGCCACATCAAGATGTCTTCCTCAAGCACCGCAACGATTGACAGCGAAATCAGCCGCACCGCCGCCGTGATTAAGGAGGCCACGGGCAAGGCCCCCCGCGTGATGCGCCCGCCCTACGGTGCCACCAACAAGAACATCATTGCCCACATGTACAATGATTACGGCATGTACTCCATCCTGTGGGATGTAGACACGCTGGACTGGAAACACCACAACCCGCAGAAGGTCATCAGCACGGCGGTGAGTCAGGCCAAGCCCGGTTCCATCATTCTGGTGCATGACATTCACGCCTCCACGCTGGCGGCGTTAGAGGGTGTGGTGACGGGCTTGCAGGCGCGCGGCTTCAAGCTGGTGACGGTGTCGGAGCTGATGGCACTGGCACGTCAGGCCGCAGGTGCTCCTCATGCCGCCCCTCAGGTGCCTGTGGTGACACCCGCTCCTGCCCCTGCGGCTCCCGCCGCACCTGTTGAGGAACCCGCACCTGCTGCCGAAACGGCAGGTGCCCCCTTGGTGGCGGTGAATGATGCCGCGCCCGCTCCTGTGGCTGCCCCCGCTTCTGCGGCGGAAGAACCCGCCCCCGCTGCCACGCCCGCCGAGGAACCCGCCGCGCAGGAAGAACCCGCCGAGGTGCCTGTAACCACTCCTGCCGAAGCTGCACCCTCCCTCACGGAAGAGGAGTCGCAGACGCTCTGAAATGATGCTGAAATACCCCCGCTGAACCGCTATGTCTAAGGGTACTGTTTATCTTCTGGGCGCCGGTCCCGGTGACCCCAATCTCATGACCCTGCGCGGGCATGACCTGCTGTGCAAGGCTGATTGCGTGGTGTACGATGCGCTGGCATCGGCGACCATGCTCTCTTGGTGCAAGGCGGGGTGTGAGAAAATCTATGTCGGCAAGCGTTCGGGCAACCACGCCCTGCCGCAGCCGGAAATTAACCGCCTGTTGGTGGACTGTGCCGCCAAGTATGCCTGTGTGGTGCGTCTGAAAGGCGGCGACCCCTATGTGTTCGGGCGAGGTGGCGAGGAAGCGCAGGCGCTCTTTGCCGCCAAGGTGCCGTTTGAGGTGGTGCCGGGCGTGACCTCCGCCATTGCGGGGCCTGCCTGTGCGGGTATTCCTGTGACCCAGCGCGGTCTTTGCACCCAGTTTACCGTCTTTACGGGGCATGAGGACCCCACCAAGCCTGAAAGCGGCTTGGATATTGCGGGCATTGCCGCCGCCAAGGGTACCAAGGTCATGCTCATGGGCATGAGCCGTCTGCGCGAAACGCTGGCAGCTCTCATGGCTGCAGGGCAGGGCGGTGAGGTTCCCGCCGCCGCCGTGCAGTGGGCCGCCACTGGTCGCCAGCGCAGCGTGCGCGCCACGGTGGCAACGCTGGCCGACGCCGTGGAGAAAGAGGGTATCTCTTCCCCCGCCGTGGTGGTGATGGGCGAGGTTGTTTCCCTTGCCCCCGAACTGGATTGGCGCAGCCGTCTGCCATTGGCGGGTTGCCGCATTGTGGTGACGCGCACGCGTGAACAGGCGGGCGAGCTTTCCGCTGCGCTGGCTGCCAAGGGTGCGGATGTGGTGGAGCTGCCCACCATCCGCATCACCGACCCGACCGACCGCAAGGACTTTGCCGCCGCCGTGGTGGACAGCCCGCATTACGACTGGCTGGTGTTCAGCAGCCCCAATGGTGTCAAACGCTTCTTCCAAGCCTTCTTTGCCGTGTACGAGGATATCCGCGAAATCGGCGGTGCACGCCTGGCGGCGGTGGGCGCGGGTACGGCTGCCGAACTGAAAAAGTACGGCTTGATGGTGGATGTGATGCCCAAGAAAGCCGTAGCAGAGGAGCTGATTGCCGAGTTCGACCGCAAGGCTGATGAGTTCGGCGGTGTGGCTAACTCCACCATGCTGTGGGTTCACAGCGAGCAGGGTCGCCGCGTGATTTACGATGAGCTGATGAAGCGACAGGCCATTGTGGATGAGTGCATTGCCTACAACACCGTGCCGGAGACGGAGGATGTGAACGGCGCACGCGCCCGCTTGCAGAACGAGGGGGCGGACATCATCACCTTCACCAGCAGCAGCACCGTGAAAAACTTTATGGCGCTGGGCATTCCGCTGCCCAAGGGCTGCCGCATTGCCAGTATCGGTCCCGTGACTACCGCCACGCTCAAAGAGTACGGTCTGACACCCGACATCGAGGCGGAGACGCACACCATCCCCAGCTTGGTGCAAGCCATCACCCGCCGCGCATGAGTACCGAAGCCGCAGCGCACCCGCAGTTCATCTGTCTGGGGCTGAACTACCGCACCGCCCCCGTGGCCGTGCGCGAGCGGTTGTCGTACACCAAGGGGCGCGTGGCTCAGGTGGTGCAGGTGCTCAACGCGCTGCCCGCCGTGCAGGAATGCGTGCTGCTCTCCACCTGCAACCGCACGGAACTCTATTTCATGACACCCGATGCCCCGACTGCGGAAGCCGCCGTGATGGCGTGGTTTCTGGGTCAGGCGGCGGATGCCGAATTGGGGCGTTGTTTCTATCGCCATGCGGGGGCATCCGCCCTTTTCCATCTGGCTCGCGTGGCGACGGGGCTGGATTCCATGGTGGTGGGCGAGACGGAGATTTTCGGGCAGTTGAAAGATGCCTACCAAGCCGCGTTGGAAGCCCGCACCACGGGCGGCGCGCTCAACCGCATTTTCCAGCATGTCTTCACCATCGGCAAAAAAGTGCGCACCGAAACGCAGATTACCAGCGGACCCACCTCGGTGGGCGCGGTGGCGGTGCAGATGGCACAGGAGATTCTGAACGGTTTGTCGGGGCGCAATGTGCTGGTGGTCGGCGCGGGTGATATCGCCCGCAGCACCGCGCAAAGTCTGCAATCGCGCGGGGCGGAGAGCATTTTTGTGGCTAACCGCTCCTACGACCGCGCCGCGGCGCTGGCCGAACAGGTGGACGGGCGCGTTATCCGCTTTGCGGAGTGGGTGCCGTATCTGGAAAATATCGACATTGTGATTGTTTCCACCGCCTCGCCTGTCTATGTGGTATCACCCGCCGTGTTGCAGGAGGTGCAGCAGGTACGCCGCCGCCCGCTGTTCCTGATTGACCTTTCCGTACCCCGCAATGTGGACCCCGCCTGCGCCCAAGTGCCGCAGGTCTATGTGTACGACATGGATGCCATGCAGACCCGCGTAGAAGCCACTGCCGCCCACCGCCAAGGCGAAATCGCCGTCTGCGAGCAGATGATTCGCGCATGGGTGGCAGCGGAGGAAGCGCGCCTGCTGCATCCCGGAAAGCCTATGAGAGCGGAACTTGACCGAGTCTCTGACGCAGAATGAATCAGGAATTACCCCCTTCGCCCCCTCTGCGGGCGGGTTGCTTTTTTGCGGATGACGCCTCGTGCCGCCACCGCGGCTGGCTGCTTGTTTTCCCTATGCCCAATCTTTGGGCTAGCCCGAATCCCTTGGGAAGCATGGAGAAGATGCTGACGCTGACCCGCCGTGAGTGGGAGCGCTTTACCACGGGCGAGGGTTGGTCGGAGGTCGGGGCTTCCTGCTACGCCGAGTTTTTTGCCGTTCTCACCCAAACGCGGCGCAAGACAAGCTACCCTATCACCCGCGCCCTGACGCGTGCTAAGTACCCCGCTTCCCCCAAGCGTTATATGCAGGGTAATCTGCTGTTGTTGCAGGAGGGGTGGCGCCCCGGCGGCGCGTATGAGCTTTATGCCTTCCATTCGGAGGGGCTTCCTGTCGGTGAAAAGGGGTATCACCACCGACTTGCCGCCGACAGCATGATGTTGGTGCAATCCGGCACGCTGCCGACGGACGGCGACAGATGAAGCGTTACAGTTTGATGCCTTCGGGCGGGGCGGTCTGGCGGTCAACTGCGGCGGGCATTTCCGCCTTGGTGGCGGGTGCATCGGCATTGAGGATGCGTTCCGCTATCTCCAGCACATTGCCCTGCGGCTTGGTCAGCAGGGGGATATCGGCGGTGGGGAACTCGTCCTGAATCTTGTCCACGTCATCGTTCTCCTCGTAGAAGTAAGAGACGCTGGTGCCGTTGTTGTTGGCAACATCACCCTCCACGGCGTCTTCATCGCCCGTGGCGGCATCCTGCAACAGGAAATCGCGCGTCTTGGTTTTCAGGTAGGCCATCCAGCGGGGCAGGTAGTAGTAGCTCATCATCTCGGACATCTGGCGGTGGGCGTAGTCGTTGAGGGCGGTGTTGCCCTTGTCCCACGTTGTCAGCATGCGGCGCGTTGCGGTGGTCATCTGTCGGCGGGCTTCGGGGTTTTTGCCGCCCTTGTCGGCAGCCCCCTCCAAGAAGGAGCCGAGCAGGAAATGCTCGCTGGTGGCAAGAATTTCCGCCGTCAGGCAGATGGTGTTCAGGAAGCGGTCACACTCATCGAGGAAGAGGGGCATGTTGGCTTCATCGTAGGCCTGACTCATGCGCGGCAGAATGGCGCGGGCGCGTTCCGAAAGCACCTGTCGGGTGATGTCGGCCATGTCGTAGCGGAAGGTTTCCAGCTTGTCCAGCCCCAGACGTTTGCCCGCTTCCAGCATCAGGCGGGCGGCGTCCTCCACATAGGCGGGGTCGTAGTAGGGTTCGGGAGAGGACCACGTGGACGCGCGGTCGGCACCCAGCGCAGGGCGGGCGCAAATGACGTTTTCCAGACAGCCCTCGCGCATGCCGTCGGGGTTGTACACGCTGTCCGCCAGCAGTTTCAGGGCTTTGATGAGGGAGGGGTCGGCCACGCCGTAGCGGTTCAGGCAGTAGCGGTTCAGGAACTCCAGACGGTTGATGGGACCCGCGGTGTTCAGGCGTTCCGTCAGCAGGGCGTAGAACAGGGGATTCGTCTCCACACCCTCGGAAATCATGCCCAAGCCCACGGCGCTTTCCGCCAGCTTGCCCATGGGGTCGTTCTTGCCGGGGTAAAGCTGCTCCAACACGCCCAAGCCGCCGTACAGCCCCTGATTGCCGCCGAAGTTGGACAGCTCGCACCAGACGGTGCGGTAGCCCTTGACCTGCGGGCGTTTCAGGTAGTAATCCTGCGTGTAGTAGGGGTCGTGACCCACGGTCAGGTCTTTATCCAGCAGCAGGACAATCGTATGCTCCTTGTCGCAGCCGCGCAGCAGGGCGGGGCGGGGGTTGTGCGCCCACGCTTGGAGGAACCACTGCGAATCGGGGGCTGCTTTCTGCATGGCTTTTTGCACGGCGGCGGCGCACTTGGGCAGATTCACGCCGCGCGTGTTGCCGCCCTCGTGGAAGAGGTCGCCGCCGAACGCCTTGGCTTTGTAGCCGTACTCTTTCTCCAGCAGGGCATACCAGCGTTCCGCAAGTTTCGGAAAATCGGGGGAGCAGGGGTCGAGCACGGCAGGGCGCTCGTAGTCACCCACCCAGTTGCCCTGCGGCAGCAGACGACCGCGCAGGCGAGAGGCATCGTAGGCGTGCGGCAGGAAGCCGACATAGCCCTGCAACACAGGCTCCAGCCCCAGTTCGGTGAGGTGCTTCACGATGAAGCGCCCCAGCTTCGCCTCATTGCGGATGATGTCGGGGTGTACGGGACCGCCCTCGCCCTCCAGATTGCCCATGTGCCACCATGCCGAGTAGGTGGGGTTGGCGATAAAAGATTCTATCTGCGGTTTGCTGCAACCCAGCTCGGTCAGAAACTCCTGCCACACCTTTTCCAACCCTGCCGTGACCAGCACATACTTGTAGCCGTTGAGCGCCATCAGGTCGATTTCGCGCTGCCAGCGGGCTTCATTCCAATGCACGCCGCTGTAGCACAGGGTGCAGTAGTTGAACGCGTAGTTGTAGGGGCGCGTGGCGGGTACCTGAATCACATCCTTGGGCAGCACGAAGGTGGCGGCGCTGTGGTTGTCGCCGTTCCAAGAGAAATGGACGTGAGCCTGACGGCGCAGGTAGTAGCCGTAGGCGCGGATGGCCTCATCGATGCTCGCCGCACTCACCAGCAGTTTGTCACCCTCGGCGCGCAGATTGGGATTTTTCAGCTCGGTATCCAGACGAAACCTGACTTTCCCCTTGAACTCCGGCGTGACGCGTGCCACCAAGGCTTCGGCAGGGGCGGTGGCTTGGGCGGTGTCGGCGGCTGCCGCGCAGACCATGGCGGGCAGGGCGGCGGCAAGCGCCGTTACGGTGTAGGGGGAAAAGCTCATCTGTGGAGTGCTGTAAAAGTTAAAAAACGTTGTATCCTGATAAAACTACACCGCGCGGGGGTGCCGCGCGGGTAGGAAATGAAAATCTAAAAGATTGAAACAGAGGGGGTTACTTCCAAGAACGAACGTTGGTGATATTGTCGGCATTGTCACCGGCGTTGTCCTTGCCGTCACCCAGCGTGTCGGGACCGAGGGAGAAGATATCGAAGTCGGGGTTCACACCGGAACCCGCCTTGCCCTTTTCATCTTCTGTCTGGAAACCGAGGCGGTAGCGGTAGGGCATACCCCAGGGGTCGTAAATCAGGAAGTGCTTGCCGCTGATGCGCTTGCCGCCCTCCTTCATCACGATTTTGGCGCGGCGCACGGGGATGCCTTCCATCACTTCCGTCTCCTTGCTGCTCTTGACAACGCTCAGAGAGGGGCAGTAGGGCATGCGGGTCACGCCGTCCTCCTTATCGGGTTCGCCGTCATCGTCATCGTCGCAGTTGAGCGCCTTGTACAGCACATGGGAGCTGTACTCATCGCCGCGACCGAAGGGCAGGATGCCGCCGCTGTCGGCCTTGTAGGCGTTCATACCCGCCTCCAGCAGCTTAATCTGCTGTTCGGCTTCGCTGCGCACGGACTTGGCTTCAATCCAGCCGCGGGCTTCCCACATGGTGGCTGCCAGCACGATGAGAATGGTGGAGGCCACCAGAATCTCAATCAGCGTGAAGCCTTTGCGTGTTTGGATGGCAGGAACTTTCATGGCTTAACCCACAGTCTTGAGGATTTCCATCATCGGCATGAACATGGCCAGCACAATCGTACCCACGACCACGGCAAGGAACACAATCATGAGCGGTTCCAGCATGGAGGTAAGAGCCGTCACGGCGTTGTCCACTTCTTCATCGTACACTTCCGACACCTTCATGAGCATGTCGGGCAGCTGACCGGTTTCTTCACCCACGTCCACCATGGAAATCATCATGGGCGGGAAGACGTTGCAGGTGCTCATGGGCGTGACGATGGATTCACCTTCGCGCACGGCATCGTGAATCTTGGTCACGGCATCGGCCACCACCACGTTGCCCGCGGTGTCACGGGTGATGAGCAGGGCCTGCAGAATAGGCACACCGGAAGCTACCAGCGTACCGAAGGTACGGGAGAAACGCGCCACGGCGCTCACCTTGGTGAGAGCACCGATTTTGGGCAGCTTGAGCATCATGGCATCAATGGCGCGACCGCCCTTGGGCGTGCGCTTCCAAATGTTCAGACCCACGATGAGGGCACCGATGAGCGTAAGCACCAGCACCGCATTGGGCACGAAGGGAATGAAGGTATCGGCCATGCAGTTGTCGGACAGGTTGAACACGAACTCGGACAGACCGGGCAGCTCCATGTTCTGCCCCTCGAACATTTCCTTGAACTTAGGCACAATCACCAACATGAGGAAGGTCAGAATACCCACGGCAATCACCATCACGATGGTGGGGTACACCATAGCGGAGGTAATCTTGCCGCGCAGACGACTGGCCTTTTCCTGATATTCGGCCAGACGCTTGAGCACGACCTCCAGCACACCGCCGATTTCACCGGCCTTCACCATGTTCACGAACAGTTTGTTGAACATCTTGGGGTAGGCAGCCAGCGCTTCGGAGAAGGTGGAACCGCCCTGAACGGCCTCACCCAGAGCCACGATGGTGGCGCGCAGGTTGGGGTTGGGTTCCTGCTTGGCCAGCACGTTAAGGCTTTGCAGCAGGGGCAGACCGGCATCAATCAGCGTGGCAAGCTGGCGGGTGAACACCATCATTTCCTTCTGCTTGATAGCGGCACCGGCTTTACCCTTGGCGCCGTCCTTCTTCTTGCCCTTGCCCTTCTTTTCCTGCTTCTTGGCAGCGGCGGGGGCGGCGGGACCGCCTTTGGAGCTTTCGACACATTCACGCACCAACAGACCTTGGGAGCGCACCATTTCCATGGCGGCAATCTTGGTGTCGGCGGTTACAAAGCCGGTTTTCTCTGCGCCGTTCTGATCAAGCGCTGTGTATTTGAAATTAGGCATGACGATAGGTTTGGTTAGAAAAGTTTTCTTTCAGATGATAAAAAGATAGCAAATGCAGCGTACTGCGTCAAGTATTAGGTTGCGGATTACAGGAAAAACATGAGCCTTTCTCTTTTGTGACCGTGCTGCGGAAGCGGGTTGGCGTTGTCTGTGTTGAAATGTGCGGCGCGGGCTTGGTTGTTTACACCCTGCGGCGCAGCCGCACGAACTTCATACTTCCAACTTTCCGCAGGCCTCGGCGTAGCCTTGGCGAAGACGGGCAACCTCCAACTTCCAACTTTCTTTAGGTGTACTTCAGCACTTCTTCGATGGTGGTGTTGCCCTCAAAGATGTTGCGGATGCCGTCTTCGCGCAGGGTCTTCATACCCAGCTCGATGGCCTTCTGCTTCAGCACGATGGAGGGAACGTTCTCGGTGATGAGGTCTTTGATGGGGTCGGTCACGTTCAACAGCTCGTGAATACCCTTTCGACCCTTGTAACCCGTGTTGGCGCACTTGTCGCAGCGGGCACCCGTGAAGAATTGCTGCTGACCGAGCAGGGCAGGGTTGATACCCAGCTGGTTGAGCAGCGTGTTGGAGGGGCGGTAAGCCGTCTTGCAGTAGGGGCAGATGGTACGCACGAGACGCTGACCCAGCACACCCAGCAGCGTGGCGGACAGCAGGAAGGGCTGCACGCCCATATCCACAAAGCGCGTCACGGCACCTGCGGCGTCGTTCGTGTGCAGGGTGGAGAGCACCAAGTGACCCGTCAGAGCGGCCTGAATGGCAATCTGCGCGGTGTCCTTATCACGAATTTCGCCCACCAGAATACGGTCGGGGTCCTGACGCAGGAAGGCGCGCAGCACGCGGGGGAAGGTCACGCCGATGGCTTCGTTGATGGGCACCTGAACGATGCCGTCAATGTCGTATTCCACGGGGTCCTCCGCCGTCAGCAGCTTGGAATCTTCGGTATTCACCTCGCGCAGGGCGGCGTACAGGGTGGTCGTTTTACCCGAACCCGTGGGACCTGTCACCACGAAAATGCCGTTGGGGCGGTTCACCGTGTCGATGATGTACTCATGCAGTTCGGGGTCAAGGTTCAGGTTGTTGAGGTCGAGACTCACGCTGTTGCGGTCGAGTACACGCATTACCACCGACTCACCGTACTGGGTGGGCAGGGAGTTCACACGCATATCCACGCCGTTTTCACCCACCTTCATCACGATACGACCATCCTGCGGCACGCGGCGTTCGGCAATGTTCATGCCGGCCATCACCTTCACGCGGGAAATCACGGGGTTGGCGAGGTGCACGGGGGGCGGCGCCATTTCGTACAGAGCGCCGTCCACACGGTAGCGAATCTTGAATTCTTTTTCAAACGGCTCCAAGTGAATATCAGAGGCCTTTTCCTTAATAGCCTGATTGATGACGAGGTTGACGAACTTGATAACGGGGGCGGAGTTAGCCTCCTCGCTGCCGTCGCTGCTCGACACGCTCATGCTGCTCATTTCATCCAGCAGGTCGCCCATCGCGGCTTCCGCACCGCCGTAACATTCCTGCAGGCGTGCGCGCACTTCGTAGTCCGCCGCCACATACAGGTAGATGTCGCGGCCTGTTACGGCGCGCAGGTCGTCTACGGTCTGGGGGTTCAGCGGGTCTTCAAGGCAGACGTACAGACCTTCGCCCTCGCGGTATTCAATGGGCAGGGCGCCGTGCAGACGCGCCTGTGCGGCGGGAATCATGTCCAGCACGTCCTGCGGGGGGTAGAAATCCGCCAGCGAGATGTACTGGGCGCCCACTTCCGTGGCGACAACGTTCCAAAAATCCTCCGGTGAGCCGATGATACCGAAATCCATCAGGCATTCCCACAGTTCTTTGCCGCTGTTGGCAAGCTCTTCTTTGATGTCTTTGGCAAGGTTCTTGTCCAGCAGACCGCTGTTCACGAAAACCTCAAGTGTTGCATCGTTGTTCATGTTGTGTAATGGTATGGTGTGGGAAGAAAGGATTAGCTGGCGTCGCCGGAGGTGACGCGGATGATTTCATCGGCGGTGGTAAGACCGGCCATCACCTTGCGGATGCCGTCTTCGCGCAGGGTGCGCATGCCCAATTCACGAGCCTTTTTACGCAGCTGTGCCGAGGTGAGGTTGGAGTTGATGAGCCCGCGGGTTTCATCGGAAATCTGGAAGATTTCGAAGATGCCGAGACGACCCTTCATGCCCTTGCCGCGGCAGCGGTCGCAACCGTTGGGGTTGGCCACCTTGACGGGGCGGTTGATGTCCACCCCCAAATCGCGTGCCTGCTTGGGTGTCAGCTGACCGTCCAGCTTGCAGGAGCAGAGGCTGCGGCAGAGGCGCTGGGCCATGATGGCGCGCACGGCGGAGGCAATCAGGAAGCGGTCAACGCCCATATCCGCCAAACGCGCGACGGAGGAGGGAGCATCGTTGGTGTGCAGGGTGGAGAGGACGAGGTGACCCGTCATAGCAGCTTGAATGGCGATGCTGGCGGTCTCCCCGTCTCGAATTTCACCGATCATGATGATGTTCGGAGCCTGACGCAGCATGGCGCGCAGGGCGGCGGCGAAGGTCATGCCGATTTCGGAGCGAATCATCACCTGATTGATACCCGCCAACTCGTATTCCACGGGGTCTTCAGCGGTGATAATCTTCTTATCGGGGCGGTTCAGGCGGTTGAGACAGGCGTAAAGCGTGGTCGTCTTACCGGAACCCGTGGGGCCTGTCACCAGAATCACGCCGTCGGGCTGGGTGACAAGGCGGTCGAAGGTGGCTTCATCATCGGAAAGGAAGCCCAACTGCGGCAGACCGAGTGCCAGAGCGGACTTATCCAAAATACGCATCACCACGGATTCGCCGTGGTTGGTCGGCACGGTGCTGACACGGAGGTCGATGTGCACGCCGTCCTTGAGGTCAAGCTCGATACGACCGTCCTGCGGCACGCGCTTTTCGGCAATGTTCATGGACGAGCTCATCACCTTGAGACGCGCCACCATCGGCCCGAGCAGCTTCTTGGGGTGGCTGGCAACCTCTACCAAGCGGCCGTCCACGCGGTAGCGCATGCGGACGCGGTCTTCCATCGGCTCGATGTGGATATCCGAAGCGCGCATGTTGTGGGCTTCGTTGAACATCGCGTCAATCAGCGCAATGATGGGTGCTTCCGTATCCCCCTTGGCAAAGACGGGCTTTTCGGGGTAGTACTTGTCCAGAGCCTTGTTCAGTGCCTCACCCGAGGTGACAAAGAAGCTGATATCGCGGTTCAGGAACTGGGGCAGACTGTCCATCGTCTGCATGTCGAAGGGGTCCACAATGGCCACCTGCAGGGAGAAACCGTCATCCCCGATGGGCAGGAAGCGCACGCGGCGGGCCAGTTCGCCCTTTACCATTCCCAAAATGCCGGGGTCTACCTCAAAGGCGGACAGGTCCACGTACTCCAACCCGGAGTTCATGGCCGCCACTTGGGCGATATATTCACCTGTCAGGTATTTGTTATCAAGCAGATAGGTGATAACGCTGTCCATGGGGGAAAGCTGGGCCTGAATGCCGTCCAAGGTGCCTTGGTCGATGGCCCCTGCTTCCACAAGGAGTTGAAGAAGGAATGATTCGTTCGAGTACACGGAAGTAAGAATGGTGAAGAGGTGAGAGGGTGTAAAAAGACATTTCTACACCTGTCCTATAGACTACACGAAACAAGGCGGCACGTCAATCCATCTCTTTCAAAAAAGAACAGAAAATTTCAGTTTTCCTGATTTTTTTCAGAGCATTGTCGCAAAACGCTTTTGCCTACCCTCGAATTTTCTGTGCCTGACGTGATTATTTTTCCCTGAATTTTGCTTGACTTTTCTTGAATAAGGCGTATCTTGTCTGTCCACCTTGGTTTTCGCTGACCTTGGTGAGACCAACCCGGCGGGTGACGTAAGCGCACCGACGTCGGAAGAACTCCAAACAAAATTCCATTTTTAACGCATAGAAAAATCAAGACTATGACGAATTACTCCCTCAAGGTTGCTAAGCGTGAGGTTGTCGGTACCGGCAAGCTCAACGCCCTCCGTGCTCAGGGCATCATGCCCGGCGTGATCTACGGTAAGGCCGTGGAATCCAACATCAACATTCAGGTTAAGGCTTCCGAGCTGCGCTCTCTGATGGCTTCCGCCCCCACCGACAGCATTCTCGTGAATCTGGACGTGGACGGCACCGCCGTTCTCGCTATGGTGAAGGACGTGCAGCGCAACTTCCTGACCGACACGGCTACGCACATCGACTTCGAGGCCGTGACCCCCGACACCGTGGTGAAGACCACCGTTCCCGTGAAGCTCGTCGGCACGCCCGCCGGTGTG
>JAZLFB010000231.1:0-3444 GCA_045615585.1 Akkermansia sp. | reverse complement strand
CCTCCCGCACATCCTTGAGGGCGGCATCCAGCGCCTTGTAGGCAGAGTTGCTTTTGGGAGCGGTGGCCAGATACACCGTAGCGTGGGCCAGCGGGATGCGGGCTTCGGGCATGCCCACCATCTCCGCCGCGTGGGCGGCATCCATGGCCACGCGCAGGGCGTTGGAGTCGGCAAGACCAATATCCTCGCTCGCGCAAATGACGATGCGGCGGGCAATAAAACGAATATCTTCCCCCGCATTCAGCATGGTGGCCAGCCAGTAGAGGGCGGCATCGGGGTCGCTGCCGCGCATGGATTTAATGAACGCCGAAATCGTGTCGTAGTGACCGTCACCCGCTCGGTCGTACTTCACCGCTTTCTTTTGGATGGACTCTTCCGCCACCGACAGCGTGACATGCACCACGCCGTCCGCCCCTGCGGGGGTGGAGAGCACCGCCACTTCCAACGCGGTGAGCGCTTTGCGGGCATCGCCGTCCGCTTTCACGGCAAGGTGCTCCAGCGCGTCGTCATCCAACAGCAGATTCATCTTGCCCAGCCCGCGTTGTTCATCCTTGGCGGCGCGGCGCAACAGGGCGATGATGTCCTCATGCGGCACAGGCTCCAGCGGGAAAATCTGGGAACGCGACAGCATGGCGGAATTGATGGCAAAGTAGGGATTCTCCGTTGTGGCACCGATGAACCGCACCGTACCCTTCTCCAAATGCGGCAGCAGCACATCCTGCTGCGCCTTGTTGAAGCGGTGCAACTCATCCACAAAGAGGATGGTTTTCTGACCGTGCAGCGCTTGGCGGGTCTTGGCCTGTTCAATCTTCTCCAGAATCTCGGTCTTGTTCGATTCCACGCCGTTGAGCATCACGAAGTACGCGCTGGTGCAGCGGGCAATCACATAGGCAAGCGTCGTTTTGCCCACACCGGGCGGACCGTAGAAGATGAGGGAGGAAAAGCGGTCGGTTTCAATCGCGCGGCGCAGCAGTTTTCCCTCGGCAAGGAGGTGGTGCTGCCCCGCCACTTCCTCCAGCGTTTCAGGGCGCATACGAGCCGCCAACGGCATGGTAGCCGCAGGGGTGACGGCGATTTCCTGCGAGGTGCCGTGCGGGGTGAAAAGGTCGGCTTGCATGGCGGCGCGGGCGGGTTAGATTCTGGGGGCGGCACCGCGCAGCTGGCGGTATATCTCGCCGTGGGCTTCCTGCAAGGGCTTTAATTGGGCTTCATGGCGCTCCACTTTCTTGCGGGGTTCCGTGTACAGGCGGCGATAGGCTGCAACACGCGAAATAAGCAGCGTTTCCACAGAGGAAACCAGCATGTCGTTCACACCCTTGTACAGCTCTGCCGATTGGGCTCCTATTTCCCGACTCAGGCGTCTAAAAGCTACCCAGTGAGCAGCAGAACCGATAAGCCAAAGAATGGCGGCCAGTGCCACACAGGCAAGCGCCGGAGCATCCTGACCGAGGAAGCCCAACACGCCCGCCAATATAAGCGTTATGCAAATGGCAATGATGAAACCTCGCATCCACCCGGCACGCGCCTTGAAAGAACCGGAAAGAGACGTGCGGAAGCGCGCCTGCCTGATAGGAACGTGCAACTCGTTTTCAAGATTGACACGCAGTTTATCAAGTTCTTTTTTGAGCTGTGCTTCAGGAAACTCCCCGATTTCGCATTCCAAGGTTTTCTTCATGCGGGGGCGAACACTGCGCCAATGCCCGCCGCAAGAGAGAGTGAAACGCTCATCTGACTCTTGTTGCAGACGTCCGATATCACCTTTCATCAAATGATAAAAGCTCTTCTCTACCCCTGCCCCGTATAGCTCCAACCGCAGCAGAGTAACAGGGGAAAGGAACCAGCCGAACGCACGGCGCAGCCGCGTCATCAGGCGGGGGCGCACACGGTTGACGGATTCGCTGTAGATATCAATACAGGGTTTCACGCCCTGCATTTGGTGTGAGAGGAAGTTGTCGATTTCCTGTTCAATGCCGGCAAGGAAACCGCTGTCGGTGCGGGCGATATCCTCACGCGTTTTCAGAACACTGCCCTGCTTGTACATGAGGTCAACGCAGGTATTCAGCACGCGGCGAATGGCTGCACGCACGCCGCCGGGAGCGGCAAGGGCTTCCTGCACACGCGTGGTGAAGGATTCCACCGCCGTGTCCGATGCGGGATTCACGGCATAGGCAGGCAGCGAAACGCCCAAACGGCTTTTGGAGAACTCGCGCATGGCTGCGCTGAGTGCCAGCGTGGCTTCTGCCGAAAGCGAATCGGTAAAGGTGAGCGCCACCATGGTAACCCCCACGCTGTTTTCGGGCAAAGCGGCAAGAATATCCCACACGGGGGATTGTTCGTAGCTGCGGGCATCAACCACGGCAACGGCTACATCGGCACCCGGCAGCAGATTGCGCAGCGTTTCTGCCATTTCAGGCGAATCACAGGCGCGGGAGTCAATCAGCTCCAAGCCGTCTAACGAGGGGTCCGGAATAAAGCGTGAGTTTTCCGCATTGCCGTCTTCGCAACGATAGCGCCAGCGAATATAGGGGGACTCCCACGCGGCATGCGCCATAACGGAACAGCCCGCCACGCGGGAAAGCAAGGCGGTTTTACCGCTGCCTTTGGCACCGAAAAACACCACGCGGCGCTCGCGTTCCATGGCCGCCAGAGCCTCTTGCACAGGGACAACGTGTTCCTGTAACGAGTCATCCTCAATATCGATACACAGATCAACGGCGCGCTGCGTCCAATAACGGACGAGGCTTTCCTGATATCTGTAGCAACGATTCAACATGACGGAGAGAGTATAGCCCCGCGCCGACAAAATGTCCAACGAAAAGCTGCTCAAAACGGAAAAATGACGCGTTATCCGAATAAGTTATTATAGGCGTCGGTTAACGCTCTTGTTCGGGGTCCCAAATGTATTTAACGGAATGCTGCCAAAAACAAACCTGATAAAGCAACAAAAAAGGGGGCGTCCGATGTTCAGACGCCCCCTTTTGTTGCTGAAAAGTGTGGTTACTTCTCTTCGATGTGCACGTCGTACTCGCGGCCCATGATGTTGAGCTTCATGTCGTGACCGGAGATGGCGGCAGAGACACCCACGGTGGACAGAGCCACGGGAGCGCCGAAGTTCTCTTCCTTCTTGGCGGTGGGGGGCTCGGGCTTCTTGCCGGCGTAGTAGTCCTCCAGCTGCTGCGGGAACATGGCGTAGATGACGCAGTTCTCATCCGTGACAGGCAGGCCCTTGGCGGCGAGCTTGTCGCGCAGGTCCTGCATGCCGGGCTTGATGAGGTCGGCGGGGCGGCAGGTGATGGGGTCCTTGCCCTGACGCTTGGCGCAGAGAGCCTGCAGTTCGGGGTCCACGGGGGCGGGGGTGTGACCGTAGTAGCCCAGAGCCACGTCGGCGCACTGGGGCGTGATGTTCTTCCAGCGGCCGAACTTCACGTTCATCATGGCCTGCAC
>JAZLFB010000230.1:0-4029 GCA_045615585.1 Akkermansia sp. | reverse complement strand
GGAGCTCTTTTCCCACGTGTTCGAGGAAATCGTGTTCGACTGGCGCGCGGAGAAGATAGACATCAAGTTCAAGAAAGACTAGACACCATGAACAGCAAGACCACCATCGACTTCGAGCGCACCGCCGCCGCAAAGGGCGGGGAAGCCGGCTCCGCCAACGGGGCGGCGGGTTCCGGGCTTTCCCTGCGCGAGCTCCAGCGCCCGCTCACCATCCTCACCACCCCCGGCTACGACCTTTCCGTGCCCATCGTCTACGCAACCGCCGCCAACGGCAGCAAGAAGTTCCTGCGCCGCCGCAAGGTCGTGGACGAGGTGGCTCGCGACGCTCTCCCAGTCCACCACCGCCCGACCAACGATGCCGTGCGCATGGCAAACGCCATCCTCCTGGCGCAGGTGCTCGCCGCGGGGGAGTACAAGAACGCATCCCGCCTCGCCACCCAAATCGGCGTCTCCAAGAACGTCCTCTCCGACCTCCTCGCCATGCTCAACAAGCCCGTGCGCGAGATTGAGCGGCTGCTGTTCGAGGTGAAGTGAGGGAGGGCTCACTAAGGAGCTCTTTCCGTGCGCCTCTCCCCTACGCGGAAACGGCCTTGTGGAAGGCTGCGGCGGCGCGAGGAGGAAAATTAGGGGGAGCTCAAGAAATGACTTGCAAGGGGGAAATCCCTGTGGTAGGCTACCATGGTACACTCTCTAATGAACGAGAGTGACATAAGAACATGGAAGCCGTATTGAAAAAGCTAACCGAAGCGGAGTTTATTCAGAAGGTGCAAGAATCTGCATCGACGTTAAACATAGACCATCTTCATATAGAATACGTTGCACGCGCATTGTACAAGAACAAGAAGTTAGCGAGATTGAAGGGAAAAAAGTGTTGTAGTGAACAGGAAAGCATTCAAAAATGGGTAACTAAGTTCTATAAAGGGTATCAAGGGCGCATATCAGTTCGGTGTAGTCAAATGCCAGGAACATTACCCGATGTCGCAATTAACAAAATTTTGGAGTCATCCTTGTCTCAGATTGACGCTGCCAAGGCGAAAGAAGTTGTATATGCACATCGTCTTGCAATGTCTGCTGAAAATATATTGGGGCTTTTACTAGAGGAATATATTTTTACGAAAATTCAGAAGTTTGATGAATCTGATGATCCGAATACATTGAAGTGGGCAATGGCGTGGGGAATGACAGTCAACAAGGTTGACCTTTGTAGCAGTAAGGGAGACTTGTTGCAAATCAAGAATAGGAGTAACAGCGAAAACAGCTCCAGTAAATCCGTGAGAGATGGAACCAGAATTAAGAAATGGTTCAGAATAAATGCAGCAGACGGAAAGACGAATTGGAATGCTCTTTGCAAATTGCTACATTGCCAAGAGGGCCTCTTATGCGAAACGGACTTCCTTGATTTTATTAAAAGCACTTTGCAATCAAACCCTTCCGCGTTGCCTGTCGAGCAGCAAAGTCCCTACATCACATTGAGATGATAGTTGTTTTATAACATTATTATGACAAAAAACGACCTTGCTAATATTGTGATTTGTATTACACTAGCATTATATGGATAAGACCGTGATTTCTACGTTTTCTGGGGCGATGGGCCTCGACAACGGACTTGAGCAGGCTGGGTTCCATGTTCGGCTGTGCGTAGAAGTGGCAAAGGCCATGGCTGGTACCATCAAACTGAACAAGCCGGACATCCCCCTGATTGTCGATGACATTCGCAACTACTCGGGTGCGGACTTGAAAAGAAAGGCGGGTCTTGCCGAAAACGAGGACGTGTTCCTACTTTGCGGAGGCCCGCCTTGTCAAGCGTTCAGCACAGCTGGGAAAAGGAAGGGGTTTGAAGACGACAGGGGTAACGTGTTCCTCAAGTTTATCGACTTAATCGGGGAGATTAGGCCGAAGTATTTTCTTTTGGAAAACGTGAGAGGCTTGCTCTCGGCCTCTTATCGAGCACCGGAGGGGTCAGATGAAAAGAAGGGGGGCTATGGGTTGCCCACTCCCCAGGCGGAAAAGGGTACGGCTCTCATGTACGCTCTGAAAAAAATCAGGGAGCTGGGATATAGTGCGACTTTTACCCTGTATGATGCAGCCAACTACGGCGTGCCCCAGAGGCGTGAAAGGGTAATAGTCCTCGGAAGCCGGGATGGCTACGAAATCCCGCTTATCCCGCCCACACACTCGCGCGATGGAGGGAACGGATTAAAGAAATGGTTGACTTTTAAGGATGCGGTCAAGGGCCTTCGCTCATGCACATTTGCGCCTATCCCGCAAAAACGACTTCACTATTTCAAGATGCTAGGGCCAGGGCAATACTGGAAAGATTTGCCGGAAGAATTGCAGCCAGAGGCAATGGGTAAGGCATATCATCTAGCCGGGGGAAAAACAGGTTTTTTCAGACGCCTTGCATGGGATGCCCCATCCCCAACGCTCGTGACTTGCCCGACAATGCCCGCTACGGAACTGGTGCACCCTGTCGAGAATAGGGCTTTGTCCATTGAGGAGTACGCACGTATTCAGATGTTCCCGGACACATGGAAGTTCGATGGCAAACTGGCCGACATCTACAAGCAGATAGGAAACGCTGTGCCGACTGGCCTGGGCCTCGCGGCAGGTAGACACCTTCTTTGGTTCGACTCATTGACTGACGAAGAAAAGAAGACCTTGCGCATCAAGGATCCGAATGCGGAGTATTCGCGGTACAAGAACACCGACCACGGTTATTTCCGGCAACTGGAGCAAAGAATGGACCGCTCCGCGTACCTGAACTTGTTTTAAGAGTTCGAGAGTTCACGCGCTCTCCGCACCACCATTCCTGGGGTGGGCACCTCATGCGGGGCTCCGATTTTGCTTGCCCTGTTCGCGGGGTCGTGCTACCATGGACGCATGACTACCCGAACCATACTGCCCGTGCTGGATGACCGCTCCCGCGAATACGCCTGCGCTCATATCGAGCCGCTGCAAGACTACATCAACGACTACGCCGACGGCATGGTGAACGACGGCCTCGACATCGGGGATGCCGTCTCCAACGCCCACAGCATGTTCTGCGACTTCATGCTGGAAAACGGCTTCGAGCCGGACAACGGCCAGGTGGACGGCCTGGTCTCGCTCATCGAAGCCTGTATGTTGGAAGTCCGGCGTGCCTGTGCCACAGGGAAGCGTCCAAAGACCTTCCTGCACACGGACGGCTACTTCAAGGGAGCCGACCTCTACCTGATGTGCGACAACATCCGGCACTTCTCCCGCATCTTCACGGAGATGCTGACCCTCTACCGCCAGGACGAGGCGGACGAGAGCCACGTCATAGAGTACACCGCCGCCCGCTTCCTCGAACACCTGGCCGGGGCGGGCTGCAACGTCACCCCGCAGCTCCGGCGATCAGTCACGGAATACGCCATGCTCGCCACCCTCACCGTAATGGCCGTGGAGCTTGCCCTGTTGTCGCCGTCTTAGGCGCGCTGGAAGCCCGCGCTCCGGTCTCCCGGCACCTGCGGGCTTGCCGGAGCTGACACGACCGTCAGCGGAACGTGGGCGCAAACAGGATGGGAGTTGTCATGCAACCCTTTTCAGGAATGCCTTTTTGATTTTGACCGCCATCTCCATCATCCAGGCTATGGCCTCCTCCCAAGATTCCCTCGAATCCAAGCTAACCTTGTTATTGTGGGCTGCAATCAGGCACGCCTTGGTAGCGGAGGTCCATTCCATCTTGCAGCCGATTTCAGCCTCAAGTTCGCTCTTGCATTCTTCAAGCCTACGATAAAGTTCCTTGTCGTTCCTGATATAAAACCCGGCGCACGCTTCCTTTTTCAATGCCGACAAGCAGATGTGGTACCGCGAGCTCCCGATGCTAAGTTTGTACCAATTATTGGTTGAAGGACTTTGAAGCGAGAAGGGGAAACTTGCGTTCTGCTCCGCCGTGTCTCTGAAAAGCGTCCAGAAGCTAAGTCTGTTTTGCTGCGTCTCCGTAAGGGATGAAGCCGCCAACTTCGCCCAGTTGTTCGGTCGTTCAACGACGTTGAACTTTACGGCATG
>JAZLFB010000229.1:0-1270 GCA_045615585.1 Akkermansia sp. | reverse complement strand
CTCTTTTCCCAAACACCCCGATCTGATACCCATGAGCGTTTTTCAACCTCTCAATTTTTCCTTGCCGCTTGGGGGGGGGCGCAGTATTTTAATGAGCGTATGAAGAAAAGCCTTCTGCTGAATGTTTTTGCGTTGATTTTGGGAACGATTGCCGCTGTGGCGGTGGCGGGTACGCCGCTTGTTCCCACGGCGGTGTTTACGGCGTTGCTTCTGTGGCTTTGCAATGAGATTTGGTACTGGGCTATCGGTATCCCCCTGTTGGTGGCAGCGGTGTGGAACGAGGTGAAGAGGAAGCGCGTGGCCGACAGCACACAGGACAAGATTTACCGCCTGACTTCTTTTCTGCTGCCGGCGGCCCCGCATGCGCTGTTCGCCGTGCTCTCCCTGCTCGATACGGTGACGGGGCATCAGGTGTCGGAAGAAGCGGGGCTGCCGTTCACGTCCGCTCTCTTCGGCTGTACCTATTTGGCGGTCGTCTTGGTGTGGTGCTGCTCGCTGAAGCGTGCGGTGACTCCCCTTTCGCTAGGGATTCTGTGGGCAGAGCTGTTTGAGCCGGAGCAGATGCGGGCGCGCTCGGACGCGGAAGTAGCCGCCGCTGCCGCACAGGCAACGCCCGCAGCGCAGGGTGCCGCTGCGGCTCCCCGCCACCCCGAACTGCAACGCGCAGCGGCAGAGCTGGTCTGGTACGGCCGCGCGGTGACGGAGGTGCGCCACCCCGGCAGTCTCCGCGACATCCTCTTCGTCGGCACGATGGCGGCGGTTGCCCTGCTCTGCCTTGCAGTGGCAACACAGTTGTATGCCGTCTCCGCTTTGGGCGCCCTTGCAGCGGGTGTGATGGCCGCCGTGCTCGGCTTCTTCGGCTGCCGCATTCTGCAACAGCCCGCGCGGTGGAAACAGAAGCTCAACGCCGCCGAATACGGCTTCACCGCCTCTACCATCTACATTGTGGAGGGAGGCTCCGTCCGCACCCTGCCGCTGGATAAAAACCTCAATCTGCACTACGAGGAAGTGTCGGGTACCATCGGGAGCATCTTCATGGATCATCCCGACCTGCACAGCAACGTATTCCGCAAGCTTCTCACCAAAAGCGGCGGCGTAGAAACCACCCACGCCCACGACCCCGCCGCCCCCTTGCAGGGCTTTGTCCAAATTGCCGATGCCGCGCAGGTATACGAACAGATTAAGGCGAGAAAAGCGGCGACTGCATGACATGCGGCGGCGCAGGATGCACGGGGAAGTTTTAAGTAATTTATAATTTAGAATTTATAAT
>JAZLFB010000228.1:0-3355 GCA_045615585.1 Akkermansia sp. | reverse complement strand
GCTCTCCCCCTTGGTCGTAGGGGTCTGGGGAGATGAAATCTCCCCAGGGCGGATGTGTCTTGTCGCCCCCCCCACGCGTATACGCACGCGCATGGGTGCACGAAAACTTTTTTCAAAAAAGTTGCGAAATATGATTGACTCGGAAAAGGAAAGCACCCCGCAAGGCGGGGTGCCGACGCGCGGGCGGGACAAAAACACTTCTGCGTGATTGACGCTGTTCATTCCCCGCGATACCATGCAGGATGTCATGGGCCGTTCGTTCATCATGAATTGCGGACACCAAGTGTTTCACACGGGCCGAATCAATATCCGCAAGGAATACCTCCCGCGTCTCCACGCCTATTTGCGTAGAGAAGCTGGCCGACATGTGTGAAGCGTTGGGGTTTCCGCATGCGGAAACCCCGGCACCCCGCCTTGTGCGGGGTGCGTTCCTTCGTTGAGCCTCGGGTGTAAACCCGTGGGGTAACCACCGCCCAAATGTCTCGGCTCGTGAACCCCGCTCTGCGGGGTGGCTCCGCTATCCAGCCCGCATATCTCTGGCCGCCTTTACTGCCAAAATTCAAAGGGGGGGGCTACAATTTTGGGCGATTTCCCTAACGATTGCCCATCTGTGCGTTGCCAAACATGAAGCCATTTATTGGGACACATGTGCATGCGAATGGCCCTGCTTTGTACTTGATTTGCGCCCTGGTTTCGGGTATAGTGCCCAGTGGGCGCACTTGCGCCCACGCACGAATTTTACCATGAAAAAAACTCTTACGCTATTACTGCTGCTGGCCGGGGTGACAATGGAAGCCCGGGCGGAGGACCTGATATGGAACGGCTCTGAAGGCCAGATGACCTGGAACACCACGGATACAAACTGGTTGCAGGGTGGTGCTTCAGTAGTGTACACGAACGACAGAAGCGTAGTGTTCAGAGATACCGGCAGCGGGGAGGTCACTCTGGCAGGGGAGTGGAAACCCGCAAGCGTGTTGGTGGAGGCGGAGAACGAATACACCTTCTCCGGCACAGGCAAGCTTTCCGGCGACATGACGCTCACCAAGAGCGGCTGCGGCACGCTCACCATCTACACCGCCAATGGATACACCGGCGGCACGGTAATCAAAGAAGGCACAATCGTGATGGGCAACGACAAGGCCCTCGGCACGGGCAATGTTACCTTGGGTGCCAAGTTTCTCAAAGCCTCGCTGGACCTCGACGAATACACCCTCTCCGCCAACGTTACCGTGGCTGAGGATACTTGGTGGGTTCAACCCGTTCAAATGGGCAACGGCGCGCTCAACGGTGACATTTCCCTGGGCTATTACGGCGCACTCACGCTGAGCGGCTACCTCTCCGGTACCGGTGGTGTCACCATGGGTAAATGCTCCTGGCTGGACCTCAACGGCAACACCCTCTTCAGAGATGTAATCCTAGACTGGGATGCAAGCCAGGGCACCGGCTACGCTACCATCGGCAACGGCACGCTCAACGGCAATATTACCGTGGGAGCGAACCAGGATTTAACCGTGCTCGGCGAGCTTTCCGGCACAGGTGCCATCTCCCTGGGTGATTCCTCCAAAGTGTTCCTCAGCGGCAACACCCTCTCCAAGGACGTAAATGTGAACGGCAATGCTTCCATTACCCTCGGCACAATCAAGGGCAAGGTGACTGTGGCGGCAGGCAAATGCCTGTCGATCAGCGGCACTATTGATATGGCGGGAGCAATTGATTTGGACGGGGGCTCCACCCTGGATTTGGGCAACCAAACCATGACCCTGCAGGGGGCTTCTTCCATCACGTTTTCCGGGAGCACCGCCGGCATCGGCAACGGCGCAATCAACGGCTCCTTCTCTGTGGGGGCGGGGAAGACTCTCTCCCTGTGCGGCAACCTCACCGGCACCGGCAGCATTGTCATGGGTGCAGACTCCACGCTGGCACTCGACAAACATGCCCTCTCCAAGTCCGTTGACGTTACCGAAAACGCCGTCATCAAAGGCGGAGAAATCAGCGGCAGCGTGACCGTGGCGGCGGGCAAGTGCCTGTCTTTGAAGGCCGACTATTCCATTACAGGCTCAATTACCCTGAACGAGGGTTCCAACCTGAATCTGGGCGGGGCGGAAACCGGGCTGGACAAGCTCACGTTCACCGGGCAATCCGCCATGGTAGACAACGGCACGCTGTTGATGGAAAGCGGAAAAACGGTTACGCTTGCAGCGAACCTCTTCGGTTCTGCCATCATCTCCCTAGGTTCAGACTCCAAGTTGGACCTCGGCAAACACACTCTCTCCACCAACGTTACCGTGGCCGAGGATACCGTGTGGGGTGATCCCGTTCAAATTGGCAACGGTACGCTCAACGGCAACATCTCCCTGGGCTATTACAGCGCACTCACACTGTGTGGCGACCTCGCCGTTACCGGTGACGTCACCATGGGTAAATGCTCCACGCTGGACCTTAACGGCGCCACCCTCTACGGAGACGTAACCCTCAACTGGGATACAAGCCAGGGCCCCGGCTTCGCCGCCATCGGCAACGGCACGCTCAACGGCAACATCACCGTGGGCGATCATCAGGATTTGGACGTGTTTGGCGAGCTCTCCGGCACAGGCACTATCACCGTGGGTGATTCCTGCGCTGTGGCCACTACCCTCGGCACCTGCATTATCTCCAAAGACGTAAACCTGACCGGCAACGCTTCCATCTCCTCCTGCACAATCAATGGCAAGGTGACCGTGGCGGCGGACAAGTGCCTGTCTTTGCACGGCCCCATTGGCATTACAAACGAAGTCGCCCTGGGAGAGGGCTCCACCCTGGATTTGGGCAAGCAAACCATGAACTTGCTGGATGATTCTTCCATCACTTTTTCCGGAAACTCCGCCAGCATCGGCAACGGCACGCTCAACGGCTACTTCTCTGTGGGCGCAGGGAAGAATCTCACCCTGTTTGACGACCTCGCCGGCATGGGCAGCATTGCCTTGGGCGCAGACTCCAAGCTGGACCTGAATGGCAAAATTCTTTCCAAGCCTGTAACCCTGACAGAAAATGCGAGCATCGGCAACGGCACGAACAACGGCAGCGTGACCGTGAGCGACAAGAAAGCACTCACTCTGTTTGACAACCTTTCCGGCACGGGCAGCATTGCCTTGGGTGACAAAACCATACTGAATCTGAACGGTAAAACCCTCTCAAACTCCGTCATCTTGAACGGAAAAGCCAGCATCAGCCAAGGTACGCTCAATGGCGACCTTGCCGTGGGTGAGGATATGGTGCTTACACTGCTTGGCAATTTGGATGGCTCTGGCACCGTCTCCCTGGGCCACAAGGGCGTGCTGGCCCTTCAAGGCAACACCCTGTCCAACAATGTCAGCGT
>JAZLFB010000227.1:0-9059 GCA_045615585.1 Akkermansia sp. | reverse complement strand
CGAGACAAGTCGCCGTGACTGGACGCCGAGACAGGCAACCGCTCGTACGGAACAATTAGGCGAGGAGAATTACTCGTGTCTCCTTGCCTTTGCCTTGCACATATCACAGGAACAGCGTTTGTTGCTTGTGTAGTGATTGAGTCCTACGATATCGCTCCCGATTTTATCTGCTCTTGCTTTAACAATGGTATAAAGGTCCGTTTCCCCTGCATCGTAATACCTACGCAGTGCATAGGCACAAAAATCAGCCACTTGAACCATATTGGTGTGGTCGCTATTGACAAAGAGCGGAGTTTCAATGATATGCTGGATATGCGCTTTAAATGTGCCTTTCCGCTGGTAGTGTTTCATGTGATGCCGATGCGTCGTTCGATGCCGTTTCCGGCTTTAAATGTGCCTTTCCGCTGGTAGTGTTTCATGTTGGATACATGAGACACTTTCACAGATTCACATTCATCGTGTATCAGCAAGCCGTATTGTTTAGCATCCACAGATATGTGGGAAAGATATTTTTCTATGCGTGTGACAACACGTTCAAAAGCCTGCACCTCAGGCGTCATGCCGGGTTTCGGCGGACAATACCCATTTTTATCTATGACTTCTGCAAACAGGCGAATGAAAGTCCAGCTTTTAATTTTTGCTGCTAAATCATAGATGAATCGTTTTCTCTCCTCGTAAGTGAGATGTATGTAGGCTTCCGTGTTTTTGTAATTCTTTTTGAGACTTTTAACCGCAGCTGAATCTTTTGTTGCCTTGCAGTGCTCAATCTTTTGTTCACGGATTCTCATGACGCGTTGTCGGCGTTCATCATGCGAGAGGTTGGCAAAATCTGCAATTTCCTGTTGTTCTCTGTAGGAACGCAGCATCCAAGCTGTATGGATTTCCGCCGATGACAAATCGTAGGAGGCTTTGAGCTGATTGATTGCTTTATCGCAATATGTCCACTTTTCAATCGGTATGCCGAAAGCAACCAAGACATAACTGTCAGAAGCCGCAGAGCGTGTTGGATTCCCTGACTCGTCAAGGTAAAAAAGCTTCATAACTGCGAGAGAGAATAAAAAACGAGCGCCCAGGGTGGCTTATTTCAAGCGGCGGGTTGCTAGAGCATCCCTTCCTAGGCGCGGTTTCATTGTAACGGTAAGGAAAACGATTGTCAATCTTTTTCCTTCGCAAAAAGGGGAGGAAATATTCTTTACCGCGCCGATTAAAATGAGAGCCGGTACCTTTTTGTTAAAAAGCCAGCGGTCTGACGCTTACGTCAGACCGCTGGGGGGGGGAAGTTCCGCGGCGTCCGTCTTCGCCAAGGCTTCCGTCTCCGCGTCTCGCTGCGCTCGCTTGCTTCGCCGAGACAAGTCGCCGTGACAGGTCGCCGCGCCAAAGTCTAAACTTTATCAATTATAAATCAAAGATTATAAATTACTTCGGGAACTTGGCGACCACGTTCAGGGCAATGCCGTCGCTCACGGCCATGCGGGCGCGGGAGACACAGGCGGACATGTCCAAATCGGGGTTGATGATATGGAGAGCCAACGCCACGTTGACCGCCACCATATCCTGCATCACCTTGCTGCCCTTGCCCTGCAAGACGTTGCGGACGGCGGCTTCGGCTTCCTCGCGCGTCTCCACGCGCAAATCATCATCCGATGCGGGGGCGGTGAAGCCGTAGTCGGCGGGGTCGAAGGAGAAATCATGCACCTTGCCGCCCTCAATCAGGCGGGCGTTGACGGGTCCGAAGGTAGTGGCTTCATCGTAGCCGCCCGCGCCGTGAATGACGAGCGCACGGCGGTAGCCGCCCAACGCCAGCACATCGGCAATAATGGACACCATTTCGGGCTTCGCCACACCCATCATGATATGCGTGGGGCGGCCGGGGTTAATCATCGGCCCCAGCAGATTGAAGAGGGTGCGCACGGCCAGTTCGCGGCGAATCGGGACGATGTTCTTGAAACCGGGGTGGAAATGCGGGGCGAGACAGAACGCAAAGCCGCATTGCTTGAGCGATTTCTTAATGCCCTCAGGGTCAAGGTTGAGGGGATAGCCCAGCGATTCCAGCGCATCGGCGGCACCCGATGAGGAGGACACGGCGCGGTTGCCGTGTTTGAGCACCTGATACCCCATGCCCGCCAGCACAAGGGCGGCACAGGTGGAGCAGTTGAAGCTGTGTTTGCCGTCGCCGCCCGTGCCCACAATGTCGATGTAATCCCCCTGAATGCCCGATACCTGCACGGCACGGTTCAGGCACACCTGAACGGCGGCGGCGAGTTCGCGGGCGGTTTCGCCCTTGGCTCGCAGGGTGAGCAACAACGCCCCCGCCTGAGACTGGGTCAGGCGACCGTCCATCAGTTCGGTCATGGCGAAAACGGCTTCATCGGGCGTCAGGTCGAAACCGTCGGCCAGCTTATCGAGAATGGAAGAAATAGACATGGGAAAATTTATAATTTATAATTTATAATTTATAAAGTTTGAGCTCCCGTCTTCGCCAAGGCTACGCCGAGGCAAGAGGCGCGGGGGAGATGGTGAACTTAGATTTTGCTTGGGAAATTCTTGATGAGCTGCATGCCTTCGGGGGTGAGGATGCTTTCGGGGTGGTACTGCACGCCGACCCACGGGCGGTCTTTGTAGCGCATGCTCTGCACCTCGCCGTCTTCGTCGCGGGCGGTGACTTCCAGCAGGGGGTGGTTTTCAGGCACTTTCACCACAAGGGAGTGGTAGCGACCGATGGTCATGGGGCTTTCAATGCCTGTGTACAGCCCTGTGCCGTCGTGCTCGATGGCGCTGGTCTTGCCGTGCATCACCTTGGGCCCGCGCACCACGGGGCAGCCCGCAAAGTGACCGAGGCATTGATGACCGAGGCACACCCCCAACACAGGGATGTGGTGCGGCAGGCGGGCAAGGAACTCCAAGCAGTAGCCCGCATGCTCCGGGTTACTGGGTCCGGGGGAGAGCACCACGCACTCCAGTTCGGGAGAGGTCGCCAGCTCCAACACGCGCGGGTCGTCGTTGGTGAGCACCAGCGGCGTGCGCCCCGTCTGCATGAAATACTGCACGATGTTGTAAGAGAACGAATCGTAATTATCGATGAAAAGAAACATGGTCGTTCAAGACGTTAAAGGTTATTCTTCAGGAGCCAGAATGGTATCAATAATGCGCCCCTTGTTGCGACATTCCATCCATTCATACTTGGGTTCGGAGTCATACACCAAGCCCGCGCCTGTCTGCCAGTACACGCGGCCGTTGCGGTGCCACATGGAGCGGATGGTGATACCCGTGTCCAGATGCACGGCATCCTTGTCCAGCCCCAGCCAACCGATGCAGCCCGCGTAGGGTCCGCGCGGTACTTCCTCAATCTCGTGGATAATCTCCATGGCGCGCACCTTGGGGGCGCCGCTCACCGTACCTGCGGGGAAAGCGCTTGCCAACAGGTCAAGCCCGTCCATGCCGGGGGCAAGGTCGGCGGTCACGCGGCTGGTCATGTGCATGACGTGGGAGAAACGCTCCACATCCATCAGTCGTTCCACGCGCACGCTGCCGCCCACGGCCACGCGCCCCAAATCGTTGCGCCCCAAATCCACCAGCATCACGTGCTCCGCGCGTTCCTTGGGACTGGCAGTCATCTCGACGGCAAAGGCTTCGTCCTCCGCCGCATCGCGCCCGCGGCGGCGGGTACCCGCAATGGGGGAAAGGAGGAGGTGGTTCGCCGTGCAACGCACCATCACCTCCGGCGACGCGCCGAACAGCTCCATATCCGCAAAGCGCATGTAGAACATATAGGGAGAGGGGTTGATGCTGCGCATGCGGCGGTACAGCGTAAAGGTGTCACCCTCGAACGGTGCGCTGCACTGCGACGAGCCGACCACCTGAATGGCCTCGCCCTCGTAGAGCATCTGACGCACCTTCTCCACGCCCGCCTTGAAATTCTCCTCGCTCGGTTGGCACAGGGTTTCGCCCGCCTTGCAGGGCAAGGGCGACGTGTGGACGAGCGGCGGCAGCTTCTTCAAATCGCGGGCTTCACCGATGCTCAGCTGATACAGGCGGTTGTAGACGTGGTCGAACACAATCACCGTAGCGGGCAGCACCAAGCGGCTTTCGGCATCGGACACCTTGAGCGTCTGCGCCAACTTGGGTTGGAACACCGCCGCCATCTCGTAGCCCCAGTAACCGTACAGGGCGCGGGTGATGGGTGCCATGTCGGGGTTATCGGGGATGATTTCCAGCCCCGCCGTCACGGCTCGCATGCCCTCCATGTAGGGCAGACCGTCCGGCTCTTTCAGCGCGGCCACCGATTCATCATGCACCTGCACGGCCAGCTTGCCCTCCACACAGGAGAACTCGGCCATGAAGTCGGACGCAATCACGCTGTAGCGTCCCCATCGACCATCCACTTCGGTACTTTCCAAGAGGATGGACTGGGGGATTTCCTGCGAAATCTCCATGAACAGGCGGATGGGGGTCTGCGTGTCGCCCTCCATCAACCTGCGGCAATGCTGGTTTAAGCGAATGGTCTGCATGGTGTGATTGGTGTAAAACTTTTTTCTGTGACGGTCGATAACCCTGATAAACGAAAAAACCGCCGTGGCTCTTCGGGAAGCCATGGCGGACATTCAGAAAATCCTTTTATCAGTCTACCCTGCAACGACGCACAGGGTTCAGCTTCCCGGTGAGTTTCACAGTCGATACCAACGCCAGCTCCAAGCCTCCGCCCGGAACGTGTGGTTAACCGTATGTGCATCAGGAATCATCACGCCCTCATTCTAACACGATTGGCGCGCCTTGCAAGTGACTTTTTTGTCATAAGGGGGGGATTTTGCGGAAAATTGAAGGTCAGGCTCCCCCATGGGGCGCAGAGAAATCAAGCACCCAAGGGGTGCAGAGAGATATAGCCCCCTCTGACTTGCTGTCAGAGGGGGCTGAAGTTCGGCGGGTAGGGACATCATTTGGAAAGCTGCTCCACCAGCTTTTGAGCCTTGCTGTGTCCCTGAGCCGCAGCTTTGGCAAACCACTCTTTGGCCTTCTCTACATCTTTTTTCACCCCGAAACCTTTATAGTATGCCACACCCAGCGAAACCTGTGCATCGGCGTGGTTTTGCTCTGCCGCCAAGGTTAACCATTTCACGGATTCAGCGGCGTTTTGTGTCACACTGTTACCCGATGCATAGCACCGCCCCAGCAGATATTGAGCATCGGCATACCCCTGTTCCGCAGCCTTAGTCATCCATAAAATGCCATTGTCCACTTCATCCTCAGGGCAATCGCAGAGCAAGCAGTTTAAGCCGATTTCGTATTGTGCACGGGCATACCCCTGCTCTGCCGCCTTTAACATCCATTTCCAAGATTCATCGCGATCACATTCAACCCCTTTGCCGTCTGCGTAACAACGCGCAAGGTTGTATTGAGCCTCGGCATTACCCCGCTCCGCCGCTGCGCGATACAGGTTGACAAAAGAGCGACTTCCCGCTTTTTCCATGGTCTTAGCCATGTCAACCCAACTCTGAGTATCAACCGCCTGCTTATTGGGCTCTGCACCCCAAACCACCCCGGCAACCGCCAGAGCCAAACTAAAAATAATTTTCTTGTTCATCATCATAAGGAACGACTTTTTGAAGTGTTATACACCCTCTTTTTCAAAAAAAAGAAAAAAATGTCAAGTTCGGCGCGGGCATCCGCAGCCCAAGGTTACACCAAGACAGGCACCTGCGCGGAATTACTTGACCGGACAAAGACTTTTACCCGCCAAAACGGCGACAGTGCCGCAATCTTCGAAACAGGCGCGTGTCTCTGAGCTGACATTTCATTCTTGTGCTTGCTACGCGGGCGCGGGTGTGGTAACATGAGCGCGTTATGAACCACACGTTCCGCAACCTTCTTCTTTTTGCCGCTGCCGCAGGCTTGGCCGCGGCGCAGACGGAAATGCCCCCTATGGGCGGTATGCAGGAAATGCCCGCGGATTTGGCGGGTGCCATGGGTATGCCCGGGCTTCCCGGTATGCCCGGTGTCATTCCCGCCGCGGGCAAGCTGACCGTCAAGGGTGCCGCCAATGTACAAAGCTACAAGGAGGGTACCCCCTTCCTCATTGCCCTGAACGGTGAGGTGGAAAGCCCTTGGCATGCCTACTGGAAAAACCCCGGCACCGTGGGTGAGCCGATGGAAGCCAAGCTGGATGCCCCCGAGGGCTTTGAGGTGAGCGGTCCCTACTGGAGCGCCCCCGAATGGCACAACGGTGTCATCGGTGCCGCCTATGTGTACGAACACCCCGTAGTGGTGTGGCAGGTCACGCCCAAGGCGGGCGCGCCCGACAAAGCCTCTTTCACCGTGACCGCCACCGCACAAGTCTGCTCGGATGAGGGCTGTCTGCCCGCCGAAACCGTGTCCGCCACGGTGGAACTGGGCAAGGGTGATGCCGCCGCTGCCGCCGACTGGCAGGGGCAGGAGAAACAGGTCGCGGGTCTGAACAAAGCCCCGCTTGACCTCTCTGCCAAGCAAACGCCCGAAACGGTGACGTTCATCCTCAAGGACAAGCCCCAATCCGCCCGCTTCTTTGATGCCGATTCTTTTTTTGACGGTCAGAAAGCCGTCAGCAACATCATCGACCCCAAGGCGGAACAGAAGTACGACCCCGCTACGGGCGAGCTGACCCTGCCCCGCAATGACGGCAAAGACCCCATGTACCCCACGGATGAAACGGTTGTCTCTGCACCCGTTGCCGTGCTCAACGGCGTGCTGGTGGCGGACGGCGTGCCGCATACCGTCTCCCTGAACATGGCGGACATGAAGCCCGGTTTCTTTGAAATGCTGGCCGAGGTGCCGGACGGCATCATTGCCCTCTGCGGCGCGCTCTTCCTTGGCGGTCTGATTCTCAACCTCATGCCCTGCGTGTTCCCCGTCATCGGTCTGAAAGTGATGAGCTTTGTGGAGATGGCGGGCGGCAGCAAGAAGAAGGTGCTGCTGCACTCCTTCACCTTTGTAGCGGGCATTCTGGCCTCCTTCTGGGTGCTCTCTGCTCTGCTGGTGATTCTGCTGCCCTCGGGCGACCGCAACTGGGCCATGTGGATGCAGAATCCGTGGATTGTCTACGCCATTCTGCTGCTGCTGTTCTGCATGGGGCTCAACATGAGCGGCGTGTTTGAAATCGGCGTGAGCGCCACGGGTGCCGCCCAAGGCGTGCAGAGCAAGGGCGGTCTGCTCGGTGCTTTCCTGCAAGGTCTGTTTGTAACGGTGGTGGCCACGCCCTGCGCCGCCCCCTTCCTCGGCACCTACCTGCCCATTGCCATGGCGCTGCCCGATCCGTGGCTCATCATCGCCCTCACCTTCATGGGACTGGGGCTCTCTTTCCCCTACATCGTGCTGGGCTTCTTCCCCTCTCTGGTGCGTCTGCTGCCCCAGCCGGGTGAATGGATGATTTCGCTCAAGCAGGGGCTTGCTTTCCTGCTCTACGCCGCCGCCGCGTGGTTCCTGTACATTTACATGGCGTTCTTCTCCGTTGAGCTGGACATCATGTGGATGATGATTTCGCTGGTTGCCGTTGCCGCCGCCCTGTGGGTGTACGGCCGTTGGTGCCCCATGTATTGCAGCATGAAGAGCCGCATCATCGGCGGCATTGTCGCGCTGGCATTGGCTGCGGTGGGCGTGTTCTACTCCATGCCCCGCGCACAGGCTGATGTGCCTGTCGAAGCGGAAACTGCCGCCGCCGTCGCCCACGATTGGGTGGCATGGTCCCCCAAGGCCATGGAAGAAGCTCTGGCTGCGGGCAAGCCCGTGTATGTGGATTTCACCGCCAAGTGGTGCGCCACCTGCCAGAGCAACAAATCCCTTGCCTACACGGATGAAGTCTATGCCCGTTTTGCCCAAGCCGGCACGGTGCTGATGCGTGCGGACAAGACCAAGCCGAATGCCGAAATTGATGCTGAGATGCGCCGACTGAAGCGCAGTTCCGTGCCCGTGAACGCCCTCTATCTGCCGAACGCGGAACCCGTCATCACCCGCGAGGTGTTCGGCTCCGACTACATCATGGAGTTCTTGGAAACGAATCTGCCCAAGGAGCTTCCCGCCGCCCCCGCTGCCGATGATGAGGACGACGACCTTTGCGGCGGCGGCAGATGCAGCGGCGGCATCCCCGCTGCCGATGATGATGACGACGAGGACGACGACTCCGATGAAGCGGACGAAGAGTCCGACGAGGAGAGCGATGATGAAGAAGCTGCCGAATAAGCGTTCTTGAAACCCGTTTTCCTCCGCCCCGCAGTTTTGCGCTTGCGGGGCGGAGTTCATTATGAGGGAACAGACTCATGAAAAACATTCTTCTTTTCTTTTTAGCTGCGGCGCTGCTGTGTTCCTGCCAACAGCAGTCCATGGAGCGGGAGCTGGCCGCCAAAAACCCCGGTTTTCAGGCAACGGAAGCATACGCCGCGTATGTGAAGAAGCACGGCGAACGTGCCGAACAACTGCGCCGCACGGCAGCAAAGGCGGCGACCATGCGTATCCATTTCACGGCGGGTTTGAAGGTGGTTGATGAATACCATCCGCTGACGCAGAACGAAGTGAAAGCGGTGCGTGAGATTTTGGCACAAATTGAAGAAACGCCCGCCCACGATGAAAAGCTCTGGCTGACTATCGAATACGACCGTGAATTCGGGCCGCAGCCCTGCGCTCCGTTCTTTTGGTCTACCTTGGACTTTTGGTCTACCTTGGAATTTGTAGCGGCAGACGGTCACGTGGTGGGCGAGTTCAGCGAGTTTGATTCCGAGATAGGGGATACCGCCAAGGCGGAAGAATACCGCGGCAAGCGGTACTGCCCCGCCTACATGTTGCCTACTGACGCCTTGCAGCGGTGGAAAGCCCTGCCCTTTCTGCGCCGCACCCGCGACCGCGAACTTGAGCTGTACAAAAAGCTCTGAGCGCGCTGAACCCGCGTGCAACCAGCCTGCCCTACGGCAGGCTTCCCGTGGGTTTTATGCAACGCGCCGTTACCCCCACATTGACATGTGGGGCCATCCATCCGGCACCATTGGAATGGTGCTCAGTAAGGGCGCCTATCGGCGCGGGGCACACACATCAACTTTTGT
>JAZLFB010000226.1:0-4729 GCA_045615585.1 Akkermansia sp. | reverse complement strand
TTAAGTATGATTTTGACGGGCAAACCTACACCGCATCCTGCGTGTCCCCCTTCGGGCTCGATGCAACAAGTGTGAACCGCCTAGTGCTGGATATGCCCGCACGCCATGTTGAGGTAGAGCAGCAGCTTGTTAACCTTTTCGGGCTAATCGATGCCGGGCGGGAATTAGAGGCACGTGCCCTGCTGGACTCCATGCGGGATCGGTTTGGCGACACCCTGCCGGAACTTGCTCGGGCCGGGGCCATGTTGGATTTTTATATGGCCGGGGAAGATGAATAGGATATGCAAAGACAATGAACCTCCCGAGTGGAAGGCCTTCCGCGAAACTGAAGGCGTGGAATTTCAAGCCATCCCCGAGCTGAAGAATGCCCTGCTTCAGGAGCAGGGACATTTGTGCGCGTATTGCATGCGCCGCATCCCTGTGAGCGGCAAGGGCGAGTATCCCAGCATAAACCATGAACCGCTTCCATTGGAGGAACGCGAAAAGATGCGCGTGGAGCATATCAAGCCGCGCCGTTATACAGAACTCATATTTGCATACGAGAACCTTCTGGCATGTTGTCCCGGTGCCATATCTGGCAATGCCAAGAAAGAAACTCATTGCGACCGAAAAAAAGATGAAGATGAAATTTCGTTTGACATCTTTTCTCCAGCTTTCATCGACACCCTTTCCTATGCCTCTGGAACTGGGAAAATCATGAGCTCCAACGATAGCTACGACCAGGAAATCAACCATATTCTTGGGCTCAACAACAAGCTCTTGGCTGAAAAGCGGCGTCAGGCCTTGGAGGGAGCCCTGTCTCAATTGCAGAAAATAGACAAATGGGGAAGGGCTGAGGTGCAAAAAAGTTTGCAAAACTGGCAATCGGCCTATACTGTGGACGGCAAGCGGTATTTCAAGGAATATAACGGCATAGTTGTTTGGTTTTTGAAACGATGGCTGGAACGCAATACGGCACGCTCATGAACAATATGCCCCCCCTCCAAGGCAAGCGCATCTTCACTTGCACCCCCGTGGCCTTCCACGGGGATGCACGCTTTTTCACGCGGGATACCGGGCTCATTTGCATGAACCTGCGCAAGCTTGGCGCGGAGAGCATGGCCATCATGCCCCTGCCGTTTCATGAGGATGATATCCGCGAGGATATCATCCGCGTGCCCATGGAGCAGCTCAAATCCGTAGATTGGTGGCGCTCTCTGAATCTGGATGGTGTGGTGCTCTACTCATGGGGAGCCCCGCGCTACACCGCTATTGCCCGCGCCATTAAAAAGGCGGGAATCAAGCTGGTCATCCACCTGGATACCAACGGGGATTTCTTCCTTGATGCCGCACCCCGCAAACGTAGTCTGGCCACGCGTCTGAAAGAGGCTGTAACGCATCCCCTTATTGATATCCTGCGTGCCCGTCACCTAGAATATGCGGATGTTATCACCTGCGCCGGCCCAGTGGGAGAATCCATCCTGCAAAAGCCTTTCTATGGTTCCCTGAAAGGCAAATTCTTCCCCTTCGCCTGCCCCGTCTCCCCATCTATGGCGTATGATGGCCGCCCCAAGGAAGACAAGATTATTGCCATCGGCCGCTGGGACGATGTGTATCAGAAGCGCCCGGAGTTGCTCATGCAAACCCTCTCTGCCCTGTACGCCAGCGGTTGCACGGCCGCAACGGATATTTACGGCAACATCACAGAGGGAATGCGAGTGTGGCACGCGGCTCTTCCTCAAGATGTGCAGGCCAAGATTAGTCTTGTCGGTCTGGTGCCCAACCACATGCTCTATGGTGTGTACAACTCTGCCAAGGTATTGGTTTGCCCCTCTCTGTATGAGGGGTCTCACAACGTATCCGCTGAAATGCTGTGTTGCGGCGGTTCAGTGGTTTCTGCATGCCAGCCCATTCTGCTGCGCGATGTGGTGTGGTACACTACTAGAAACTCCGGCACCGTTGCCAAGGAAGACACGCCGGAGTCTCTGGCTGCTGCCATTCTGGAAGAGCTGCAGCAATGGGAACAGGGGCTCCGCTCCCCCGCCGCCATCGCCGCCGCCTGGCAGCCCCTTTTCCATGCGGACAAAGTGATGGCCAAGCTGTTTGGCTGAATGGCCCGTGCTCACTTGCGGAGCTTTTGGTGGACGAACCAGCGCAGGGTTACATACAGCCCGAAAGGCAACAAGCGCGGAATGGGCCATCTGCGGAAATTCTGCGGTAGGGGATTGTGCAAAGCAATGTCCAGACGTTTGAACCAGGAATATTCCCACCAGTGGGCTACAATATCGTACTGGTTGACGAATAGCGCGAAATGCTTGTGCAGCGCATCCAACTCCGGAGCGGAAAAATCAGACATACCGGGCGTTTGCCGGGCTACCTCAATCTCGCGGAGCTGTGCAAGCACGTTTCTCCATGAGAGTCGCTGGAATTTCTGCATGTGCCTTTCCCTGCTGAACCATGCGGATAGTTTTTTCCATTCGTATGTGCGGTTAAGCATATTCGTTTCATGGGAGCGGTATTTGCACGCTGGATCCCGGTATGCTACAACAGGGCCAGACAGGAATGCGCGGATGCCGAACACTGGATCCTGGGCAAACCTTTCTCCGTCCGCCTCCTTCACCAAATCACCCCAGTTCGTGTAAGTCTTTTCCTTGTTCAGCGCCATACATCCACCGAAAAAACGCCATTTGGGATAACCGTCCGGCAGCATGAGGCTTTCCTTGCGCTCGCTGGGTTTTTCCAAAACTGAAACCTCTGGCAGGTTCTCGTAGGTTTCCCAGGTATATCCCTGGTATCCGTACACCTGACCATTCTTGTCTGCATGGCTGGCGGAGCCCATCACCATGGCCGCATGCGGATGCCGCGCAATGATTTCTGCCGTCAGGCTGCAGCGGTTCTTGCTATGGATATCATCCCCATCCGCCATGACAAGCCACTCATACTTGGCGCGCCTGCACCCTTGGTCGCAGGCACCGGAAACGCCCAAGTTCCTTTCGTTCTCTACCAGCGTTACATCCCACCCCTTTGCGTGCTCTGTAATCGTTTCCTTGATGACCGCCACGGAATTGTCTTGGGAACAGTCATCAACAATAATGAGTTCCATCTTTCCCGTGTAGTCCTGCTGAAAGATGGAAAGCATGGCCTCTGCTATGTATTTTCCCAAATTGTAGCAGGTCATGATAATGCTGAAACGTACTGGCGATGATTCCATTGTCTTTACGCGGTTGGCTCGTGCACCTGTTTAGCACACTTGCTCTGGCAAAGCAAATGTTTTGTTTGCGTGTATCAGCCCTATCGGGAGATACCGAGCCGAGATACGCGCGCTGTTGCAGGGCTGACGCATGTTAAAGATTGATAAGTAATTGCTCAAGGAAATCCTCGGACCATGCTGCCCGTAACCTTCTGCCTTTCAAGCTTTTAGTGCGGCCACAGGGGACAGGCGTGTTTTTCACGACCGCCAGGGCCATGCGGTTGAGGCGGGAAAAATTCTGCGCCGCGTTTCGGAACGCCTTCCTGACGGTGTCCTCCTGGAAACAAAAATCAAGGACCCAGTGTAGGTTGTTTTCCACCTGCCAGTGCTGCCTGATGCACGTTGCAATAAAGGCGGCGCTGCACCTGCTCAGGCTTGTGATGTAGTAGCGCGTCTCTGATGTCTCTACGCGCGTTTTCTTGTTGTGGCGCACACAGACCACGCGCACGAGGGCCGCAAGGCCGTCCCAGTTCCACGCTCCGGGTATCATGGAGAGGTCCCTGTAAACGCTGCAGGTCCTCACTTCCACGCGGCCATGCCCGCTGTCCGTTTCCGTGTGGCGCGAAACGGGGCGCAGCAGCGCGCAGCTCTCCACGATTCCCTCCATCAAGAGCTTTTGGTTTCCCTTTACCGCCAGGACATAATCGCCGCCCTTCTGCTTGATCAAGCCCGCAAGCTCCCTCTGGCACCCCATGGCGTCACTGGTGATGACCGCGCCGCGGATGTCGAGCATACCAAGCAGCTTGGGCATGGCGGTAATCTCGTTGCTCTTCTCGTCAACGGCGATTTGGGCGAGCGAGACGCCGTTCTCGCAGGACCAGGCGCTGACCATATGGACGAAGGCCTTGTCGTCCTTGTTGAGCGTTCCCCTGATGGTTTTGCCGTCAATGGCGATAACCCGCTCGGGCTTCTTGACGAAAACGCTGCGCACCCACTCCATGAGCTTTTCCTCCAGCACGCCGGGGTCGAGCAGGGCGAATACGCGACCGAACGTATCGTGGGACGGGATGCCGTTGGGCAGTTCCAAGTACTTGCGCAGCCACTTCTCGCGCACCAATCCGAATTCTGCTATTTCGTACCAGCTTTTTGCACCACATAAAACAGCACAAAATGCAATTGTGATTATGTCTATAAGTTTATGTTTCTTTGCCCTGTTGACGCGCTTGTCCTCTATTGTAGAAAAAATAGTTATAAAGTTTTCCATGCGGGTATAATATCATATATATATAACAAAAGTCAACACATAAAAGAATAAAAAAACAAAAAAACTTCAATTTTAATACATTTACTGGCTCGCCGAGTAGTATTTTGCATGCGCATCTTTTGCAAATTGTCAAGAAAAATTAAATGCGTCGGCCCTGCAAACTCCCCCTTGACATCTGCACCGCCGGTGTGCTACAAATAATTCGTAACATGAGACGTGCACGCCCCACAAAAAGCACATTTACGGCTCGACTGCTGGCGCAGTACAAGCCGGGGGAGGTTTTTTCGTCTTTTGAC
>JAZLFB010000225.1:0-6568 GCA_045615585.1 Akkermansia sp. | reverse complement strand
CACGGCTGCCTCACGCTCACGGACACCGGGGGAGCCTACATCATCGGCGACAATCAACATATCACCGTGCGCCTGAATCCGGCCACGCCTCCCATTGACGACATCAGCTGGCTCATCTATGATGCCACCTTGCAGCCCCTGCGTGTACTAACGCTGAACGACACGCCGTTTGTTCTGGAGTGCGCCCTGCCGGGCTATACCAACCGGGGCATCGTCTCCTCAGCCGACGACTTGAACGCCGGCGAGGTGGGTCTGGTGCTCGGCAACCTGAATAAGCCCACGGGCACGCCCATGTACACGTTCGACACAATCACCGTGGTGGCCCTTGCCATAGACATCCCCACGCCCGAACCCTCCACGGGTACACTAACCCTGCTGGCGGTGATGGCGCTTGCTGTACGCAGAAGGAAGTAACCCCCAATCACCTGACAGCCTCGCCCTGCGTATCAAAAAGAAAGCCCCATCCGCCGTGAAGACGGGTGAGGCTCACTTTATTTCTAGCCAAACAATTTACTTCCGGCATCTACGCGCCGCCAAAGCCGCCAGCGCCAGCAAGCTAAGGGTGCCCGTGGACGGCTCCGGGACGCTGCCCTGAACGGTCAGTTGCAGCAGCTTGCCGTCTCCTGCAAGAGCCAGTGTGCCGACGGCCATTACCATATCCCCGCGCTTGATGTCCACCTCCGTGCCGCTTTCAAGACCTTCGATGGCTGTTTCTGCCTGCACCAGCGTGATTGACGTGCCGGGTGTCCATGACTGCACATCAAGGTCGTTGACCTGCAGGGTGACTCCCTCAAGGTTCAGAGCCATGCTCGTTGAAGTAAGGGAGAGAGCTGCTTCCGAGTTTTGCCCCGTCAGCTGGTTGGCGGTGATGTTGAAAGTGAGTATCTGCATTTTAGAAATCGATTTTGCAGTAATGCCGATACCGTAAATGTCGATGGAATTGCCTTCGGCTGTTCCCGTTGTGCCGACACTAGCAACTTGAACAGAGCCGAGAGAGATGCCAGCAGTTCCTCCTGTATATGTGCTTATGATTCCCTGGGCATCGGCGATACTCACATTGCTAGCCCCCTTGCCTACCAGGTGTATCTTGTTGTTCTTAGCTGTGCCTTTATTATCAAACGCTGCGTATAGTGTGCCTGTTATGGTTCCTCCCGTTACTATGGCCACATTGTTCACTGCGTTTGCTTCTCCTGCAGTGAACCCTGAGCAGACAAGCGCAACCTTACCTCCCGACATAACCACCGTATTGCTGCTAGCGTTCCCGCCCTTCGCATTTGACCGCCCGCCATATACCTGAGCGTTGTTTGGCACTTCCCCCTTATTATCTGCCTTGATGGTTACATTTCCTCCGGTAACGGAGTCGGTTTCAGAGTTCCTACCGCAATATTGGTTACCGCTTGTCTGTTCGCACCCCTCAACGGCGGTTCCCGTAACTTCGGCAAACACCTGCCCACCCAACAGGGCAGCAGCCAACATGGTGATGTAAATCGTCTTCTTCATGGCCGTTCTTGAATTGTTGTTCAATAGGGCGACTACAGTATTTGCAATACTGTTGGTCAATCTCAGCCGCGCAAAGTATACGGCAATCGGATAGCGCGGTCAAGCCCTCGCTCACTATCTCCGCCGTGTTTGCGGTAGACGGTAGACCTCTGCCTCCCATCCCCAAGCATGCGGGTGGTCTTACATATGTGCATCCCAATCTCGCCTTCTGATTGTTTGGGGGATTGGTATCCGGTAGTGTGGTTGCATAGAGGTGACCTCGTCCGTTCCCGTATACAGGGATTGCTGCGGTCACCATCTCTCTCTCCCGGTAGTCGTTCCATCACAGGAGGGCCATTCCCTCCTCACTATGCCTTCATGGCATCATTTTTTTCACCTTTCGTTGTCGTTTCAATGGAAAATCCGGGGCTTCTGGAGCATCCTGATGCCTTCTGGGTGTGACCAGCCCTGCCACCCCTGCCAACCTACCCTTTGGAGGGTGGCAGTTCGTATTGCATTGAAAAAGAATTACTTAAGAAGCAGTCTGCCACCTGCCACCCTTTTTTCTATTTCTTTATATGTGAGAGAGAAAAAAATAAAAAAAATTAAAAAAAAGAAAAAAAGTATATATAATATAGGGAAAGAGGGTGGCTGGCTGGCAGAGAGGAGTCAAGGAAGCATCTGTGAATGGATTTTGACCACCTGTATGGACTGATTGAACGATGCACATGTGTCCTGGAGGCGGATGATGATGGAATGCTGTGACCGGAGGACCCATGAAGCACCCTGTTTGACGGCCGGGATGGGATGGATGTGTGGGGGGAATGGAGACCTCCTGCCGGACTATCCGCCCCTCTGGAACGCTCCAGGACGTCCTGGAAGCCCAGTTGGACGTCCCTCATGGCATCCTACCGCAGAAACGCCCCCAGCGACCCGGGAAGAGGCCTCCAAGGGTGAAATAACGGTCATTTCCAAGCTATATACACATGGGCGGGCATGTTACCTGTCCCCCGCACCCCCAAGGTGCGGCATTCTAACCCAAAACAAGTAGAAACAAGGAAATGAGTACAAGATCAAACATTGGAATAATCAACGAGGACAGCTCGGTGGACGTCATCTACTGCCACTACGACGGCTATCCCTGCCACAACGGTGCCATCCTCCTCACCCACTACAAGGACGAGGACAAGGTGCGCAGGCTCCTCCGGCTGGGAGACATCAGCAGCCTGGCGGAGAAGCTGGAGCCCGCCCCCGGGCAGGAACACACATTCGAGAAACCGGCGGACGGTGTGGTGGTGGCCTACGGGAGGGAACGGGAAAGCGAGCAAACCGAGGCCCGGCACTACCGGAGCCTGGACGCCTACAGGAAGGAGCTCCAATCCTCCAACACGTGGATTGAGTTTGTCTACCTGTACAGCGTTGCCGAGAGGCAATGGCTGTGGTTCCCGGTCCGGGAAGAGAACGGCATGCTCTCCCAGGTCAGGCCCTTGCTGGAGAGCGACACCGAAAGCACCGAGGCAGCGTAACCCAAACCCCAAGGAGAACATTATGATTGCATTGCATCCTATTGTGAAACAGGTGGTCTGCGTGGTCATCGTGGCCTTGCTGGACCAGGGCATCAAGGAAGTCAGCAGGATTGCAGCCCAGCGGTACGCCGGCGGAAGTCCCAATGGCGGGAATCCCCCACCTCCACCAAACGGCGGTCCCGGTGCTCCTCCCCCCATTCAGGAAGGAGACGGCAACCCCTTTGACGAGGCATGTCCGCCACCGGATTTCTGTTGACCAGGCTGAAGAGCACCATTCACGCCCACCCCGTCCATCATGGCAGGGTGGGCGTTCACATTCCAACCAATCAACGATATGGGAAAAAACGCGCAAGGAATCTCCCACCAGCTGTTCTACCTGAAGGACGGCAAGCAGGAGAGCGTGGAATGCATCAACATGCGCATCGAGCGCTGCAAGGGCTACACCGTGGCCTACTCCTACAAGACACCCATCGCCGTGTACCCGGACGAGGGCGGCTATGTGCTAATCGACTCCGGGCACCACTCAGCGACCACAGACCGACACCAGGGGTACCTACGCCTGGCCGTTGCGGCGGACGTGGAGCTCATCAGCTTCGACTGGCGGGGCTGCAACGACACTTGCTGGCTGTACTGCTATTGGCACTCCTACAAGGTGCTGCTGAGAAAGTTCCTGACGGCCATGGAAAAGCATGTGAAAGAGATCGGCAAGTGGAATCCCAATGCCTACCTCTACGCCAAGGACCGCAAGCGCATCCTGGACGACCTGCAGGCCCTGCACCGCTTCTTCAGCAAGTTCGACCGCAAGAGGGCCGTGCAGGCCGTGGAGGGCAAGGTGGCGTACATCAACGACCCGGTTCGCATCAAGGCCGGCCAGAAACGCTGCGCCGCAGAGAGAGCCAAGGCGCGCGAGACAAGGAAGCTGGAAGCGCGGGAGCGCGGCATCGCCGACGAGGTGAGAGCCTTCCTGAAGCGCAGCGGCGACATGCGGGAACGCATCAAGCTGCGGGTGGGCCTCCTGCTGGAGCGCTACCCGCTCTGTTGCCTCAAGCTCTTCTCCAGCGCAGCCAAGGAAGTCAAGGTCAACGGAGCGTGCGAGCAGATGGTGGCCGTGGTGGGCAAAGCCCTGGACACCACCCTCCGTGCGATGTGGAACGAGTCTCATCCCCCCACCGGGATGGACAACGCCTGCGACCTCTGCTTCTCCTCCATCACCAACACGTTTCTCACCAGCAAGAGCGTGAGCATCGGCTATGACGAGCTCCAGCGCTGCCTGAAACTCTGGAAGCGCGGACGGATTGTCGGCACCATGGTGGACGGCACCTACCGGGTGATCGGCAGCAACAGCGAGGCGCTGACCATCGGTTGCCACACCTTCCCCAGGGAGGTGGTGGAGCGGATCTACGCCCGGTACGCAGGCAAGGCGATGGAGGAGATACGGAAGGAAGAGGAGAGCCTGGTCATCTGCTACCGCGCAGACGTTGCCTCGGCAATCCAAATCGTCACCGAGGAAATCGCCAGGGCCATGGTGAAGGACCCGGAGGCTGCGGCGGCGTTGAGGAAACTCGGCGTCCTCCAGCTGGAGGCAGCATAGGCAACCATGAAGACATACCACAACCATGCAAAAGAGAACAAACCCGCTGGGGCTCGTCCAGCTCAACAACGAGCATACGGCCACGTTCAAGGCCATCACCGAGAACGTGGGATACCGGAAGATCACATCGGAGGGGTACATGACCCTGACGGTGGAAATGGTGGAGCGCTGCAAGGTCTTCGGACACGATGCGCTGGACTACTCCCTGTGCCACTACGGCGAACTCAACGGCGACCTCATGCGCGACCCGGAGATGCTTTTCCTGGTCGTGCAGGATGAAACCGGCTGGCACGTCTACCCGCACTACTACAGGAACGACTACGCCTTCGGCATCGAGCGCCAGAGCATCGTTCCCACGGAGTCCGGGCTTACGGTCAACAAGGCCGAGCAGAGGGGGCAGGCGGAATTTGCCGCCATGTGGATGGGCAACCTGGCAGCCCAGGGCTTCGTGGCCAACGCCGCCAGGCAGCCCCTCATCAAGACACTCAAGCAACTGGAGGAGGAATGATGAAAACAAGCACCGCCATAGACCCTAACCTCCCGGCCACGGCCATCTGCCGTGAACTGGGAGACCGCCGGGAGTGGATAGACACCCTCTGCGGCATCTATTTGTCGAACACATCGTACCTCATCCTGGACCACGATGCGCTGGGCAACCTGTTGTGGCACCTGGGCGTGAAACTGTAGCCTCGCATCCATCCGCCAACCATCCACGGCCGGCATGTTCCATCACGGGGCGTGTCGGCCGTTTTGCAACCATTCCCTGCGCGGGCACCCATCATGCCCAGGCGAAGCGCACCCATGAGCCGAAGGAAACGCCCCCGCAGTGCAGCAGCACCGGCGGGGGCATCCACCATCAACCCCAAAACATAGAAAGACATCTAAAAGTGAAAATCAAAAAGACGAAAGTCACCAATGCATTCATCAATCCAGCCTTCTCAGCAGGAGACCTAATCTCCGGTCAAGAGGACTATCATGGACAAAACCCGCCGGCAAATAAGGAAACATGCAGCCGCAGCCGCGACCACTTCAGGCTTGGCGTGGAACTGGAGGTCTGTTTCTACGATGAAGACAAGGCGGACGAGTTCCGCGAAACTCCGCGCAACTGGTACGAGATGGAGCATGACGGCTCATTGAGCAAGGGCCAGACGCAAGGAGAGGTTATCACCCTGCCGCTCCGCACCGAAGACGCATGTAATGCCGAATTTTGGCGTCCGCTTTGTAACGAGCTGACCAGGGCAACCGGCTTTTCGTGGGACGCAGGCTGCTGCGGTCTGCACGTCCACGCCAGCCAATGCGGATTGCTCCGCTCATTGCCGGAGGGAATGAACGCCTTGGGAAGCAGGGATGCCCTCGGTTTTGAGGCCACCTCGAACTATATCCAGGCTGTTGCCGACGCAAAGAAGACGGCGATGCTGCTATACATGTACATGGTTGAGGGCAAGGACGAGGCTGCGCGCGTGTTTGGACGCAAGACAGGCGCATACCGCCAGGACATCAGCAGTATGACCAGCGAGGCGGGAGACGTGAATACAGCCTTGCACACATTGGGGGCCGAGGTGCTGAAATGCCGGGATGTCACCAAGAAGGCAAAGGATGCCATGCCTTATGCCCACCACTGCGCGGTGAACATCTCGAACTGCAACACCATCGAGTTCCGTCAGGGCCGAGGCAGCCTGCGCCCCGAACGCATCGCCGCCATCTGCATGTTCGTCACGCTCTTCATGCGCTTCTGCCAGCGGTTTGACGGCCTAAAAACCATGACCATCAACCGCGACATGTTCCTCGACTATGCGCGCAGGAAATGCCCTGTGGGCCACCCGCTGGCCTTCTTCCTTGGCACCGAGCACTAAGAACCCCGAACCGGAAAGGAGAGAGAATCATGTGCATCATCATAGCCAAGGCCAGGAAGCAGCAAGGCCCCACCTGGGAAGCAATCCAGACCGCCACCCGGCGCAACCCCGACGGCTTC
>JAZLFB010000224.1:0-17283 GCA_045615585.1 Akkermansia sp. | reverse complement strand
CCACACGCTTTGCGTATCAACCTCTCGTATCGGAATCACCGTTGACGCGGAGCGCGAAACACGTACAAGAACAGATTCACCGTCGCTTCGTAACCACCCCGCCATGCGGCGGGGTTATGGGCGGTGTAATGCAACCCGCCTTGCCCCACGCCCTTCCGGACGTGGCTAACAATCGTGTGCCTTTGAAAGGCACTCAATCAGCGCGCCCATGCGGGCGCGATATACACACATCAACTTTTGACGTGCCGTCAAAAGTTGGCCTACAAAGCCGCGCGGCCATGGCGCGCAAGATATCGACAAATCCCCTATTTGTCGACTTATTCTATGGAATTATAAATGCCTTACGGCATCATGCGCTTGTCGGCTTTCAGGGCATCCCAACCGCCTTGCAGGGCGTAGACCGGGGCCTCTACAATGCCTGTGGCGCGGATTTCGGCGGCAATCTCCTCTGCCGCGCCGCAGTCACCCGTGCAGAACACCACAATGCACTCCCCCTTGTCGGCGGCATCCATCATGCGCTCCATCGCGGCATCCATCAGGCTTTGCATGTCCGCCCCCTTGCGGATGGGGAACATGCGGTTATCGCTGAACACCAAGTGATTCAGCTCAAAATCGCTCAGGCTGCGGGCATCCACCCACACCACCTTGTCGTGGTAGCGCGTGTGCAGCGTCTCCAGACAAATGCGCCCTTCGGGCAGCTGCTCCTGCACACAGGCAGGCAGGCGCGAGGGGGCAAACCACGTCTTATCCACCCAAAACAGAACAAAAGCCAGTGCCACAATGGCCATACCCATGCGCACAAACTGGTTAATCGTTCCCTTCATGCCCCTGTTGTACCATAACGCCCCCCGCCAAGTCAATGCGCGAATTGGCGAGGGGTATTTTTCACAACAGTACGGCTCATCACCAAGGAAGCCACCTCGTCAATCTGCTCCAAAAACCGCTTTCTTCCCGTTGCTCTTTACGAAACGCAAAATCCCCCTGAGGCAACAGAGGGGCAAGCGCTTTCATCACACGCCCCCACTCAGCGTCTACATCCGCCCCCTGCTCCCACAGCGGCAGACAGGCACGGGTGGTTTGCGCGGACTCCTGCCGAGCGGCTTGCAGCGTTTCCGCAGACAGCTCGGCATCGGTGGGTTCTGCGTAGGCATAGAGTTCTGCCAAGTTCTCCAAAATATCTGCCAGCACCACCCGCATGGCCGGAAGATAAGCACGGGTCTGTCGTCGGGGCTTAGATATATTATGCAAAGCAGGTAACATACTTGTTGCTTTATTGCACTCACTCATCGTGTGCAGCACCTCAAACATCTTGCACGCGTTTGTGCCTTTTCTGCGTTCGGCAGCAGCTACCACCCCTTTCAGGGCATCAGAATCGAAAAAGTTTGCCTGTCGGCAACGCTCCGACTGCTCTTGCAACTGCCAAAACGCAGGGCGGGCAATAATCTTTTCCGCAAACGATTCCGACTCACAAGCGACCCGTGCATACGATTCAGCAAAACTAATCCATATTTCCAAACGGCGCAACGGAGAAGCCAGTTTTTCCGCAGCAAGGTTCGCAGAAGCCTTGTCCCGTACCGTTTCCAGCGTGCGAACAATCTCCGTCGCAAGGGGTTCCGTCTGCTGTATCAGCCATGTCTCCGTTGTCGGCATCGGTGGGATATCGGTTGCGGCGGCGGACTTCCCCCCTGCGGCAAGAAGAATCTGCGCAGCTTCCGTACGTCCCAACCGCAGGGCACGCTCCAATTCTGCATTCAGCCACGCCTGCTCGGTGGGCAGCGCCGCCCCTGCCGCCATCAGGGCGACAACACGGTTCGGTCTGCCGAAACGGAAGGCCAGTTTCAACGGGGTGGTACCATGGGGCAGCGCCGCGTTAACGCCCTGCGGCTTCTCCCGCAGGCAATAGAGTTCGTGGTACCACCCCCCGCGTTCGGCATCTGCCAAGGCGACGAAATAAGCATGGCGGGTAACGGAATCCGTGGCAAAATCCGCATCGCGCCCCTGCATGAAAGCCTGTAGCTGTTTCATGGCCGCCTCTTGTCCGTAAAGGGCGGTCATGCCGTATTCAGGAATGTTGCTTTCATCTTTCTTGGTGGCCTCTTCCACCAGAGCGGGCAGAAAATCCGCCTGTGCGGCGGCACCCAGCCAGCGGTCGGACATCTCTTCATCGGCGGGCACATCACCATAGCCTGTGCGGTAAGCAAGGGAGAGTTTGTACTGAGCATCCGCACAGCCCAGCAAGGCTTCGCGGCGGCAGAGGGCGGTGAACTGCCGCCGTTCCGCCTCTGCCAACTGCTGCGGCAGCAGCTCAACCTCTCCCGTCAGTATATCATTAAGCAGACGACAAACCGCATGGTCGGGCACCTCGCCCGCAGGGATGCAGGGGGCTGCGGGGGCGCTATGCCCGCCTGTCGGCAGCTTTTCCGCCGTTTTGTTCAGGCGAACCGCCTCTGCCAAATCGGCTTTACCGCCGCGCCCCAAGGCATACATTTCCGCCAAGGCGTTATAGGCGGCACCAAGCGCGGCCGTCGGTTGCGCAGGCTTGTTCAACTGTTCTTCGCACGCCGTGCGAGCCGCAACAAAGGGGTTGTGCGCAGCCTCTGCCAAAATGGCTGCCTCCTCGGCCCTCTGCCCTGCCGCCTGCATACGCAGCCGTTCTGCACAGCGGGCAATATCAAAGGCAGTACCCGCCTCCTCATAAAGATTCAGGGCCTTTTCCAAATCCTGTTTCACCCCGCGCCCCTCTTCATACAGCTCGGCCAAATGTTTTTTCGCGCAGATATTGGTGGCATTTTCGTAACATTGCACCGCCTTGTCCCCATCCGCAGGGCGGTCAATCCCCTTTTCATAACAAATGCCTTCTGCCACGGCGGTCATGCTACTGTTTTCCGGTGCCAAAGCCTGCTGTAGGCAGCGGATGTCATCAGCATCGGGTTCGCCTTTTGACAGGCACGCTTCCACTCTGTCTCTGAGATGTTCCCGCACCGCCTCTTCCTGCCCTGCCTCTACGGCTTTTTCGCGCCAGTAGGCCGCGCGTTCATGCTGCGCCCGCGTGTGCCCGCGCGGCACCTCGTACACCTCTGCCAGCTCCCACATAGCATCGGCATCACCGTTTTTCGCGGCTGTCTCGGTAACAGCCAGCCAGCGCCGCAAATACTTGCCCTGTGGGTCACAGTCAAAGAGTTCCGGAGTCATCGCTATTGCGGAAAGAGCCTCAGCATCCCCCAAATCCGCCGCGCGGCAAAACCATTTTTGCACTTCACCCCAATCACAAATCAGCCCATAGCGGCGGTTCAAATACGCCCACCCCAGCAGCGTCATTGCCTGTACCCGCCCGGCCTCTGCCAAGGGGGTAAGGACGGCCACAAACTCCTCCCCGCTCATAAATTCCAGCTCCACATCGCTGTAAGGCAGCGGCGAAAAATCCGCCACCGCCGTCTGCTGCGGTGCCGGTTGGGCGCCATACCACACCCCCGCACCGACAGCCGAAACCAGCAACACCGCCGCAAGTGCACCGCCCAAAATGAGTTTTCGTTTCATGAAAAAAATGTTGTTTATAAAAAGGGAGTCACTTCAGATAAATCATGAACCAGCCAATCCGTGACAAGGAAGTGGCCGTCCGGCGTACAGGCGGGGCGCCCCTCCGTACCGCGCGCTTCAAATCGGTTACGCAGCGTGATGCCGTATTTACCGAAAGTATACACGGAAACATAGCCCTGCACATCTACGGTAATAAACGCCTTTTCCGTGGGGTGGAAAACGGCGTGCCGCAGGGGAACGGATACAGACTGAACCCACTGCGGCTCAGGATAACCGAAGCTAAAAAGAAGGACATCGTCATCTAACGTAACCAACAACTGTCTGCCGTTGGGGGACAGATCCAAATCGCGCACCGCGCCGCCGCGACCGAAATACACATACCATGCGTTGGCTGCCAAATTCCAGAGCCGCACACCGCCCTCTGCCATGCCCGCCAACAGCATACCGCGCTTCGTGAACCGCATACAGGTAACCTGCCCCGCCCAGTACACGCGGTTAACCACCTGCAGAGTCGGCACACGGAACACCCACACCGCGTGCGGCATCGCCACCGCCAACAGGGTACCGTCCGGAGAGAAAGCCAGCACCTGCCCTTCTGCGGGCAGGGTCACTTCAGCCACCAACGCATCCCCCTGCTCGCGGAACAAGGCGGCATGGCCATCCGCATCCGTGGCAAAGTAATAACCGGCGCGGCTGTAGGCCAACGCAGAAACGCATGATTCAAACGCATAGGGGGGGTACGTTTCATCCAAATTGTGCAGGTTGGTGCGCACTAAAAAATTATCACACCAACTCAACACATGCACACCATCTGCCGTCACCTGCGGGTCAGAGCAGAACCCTATATCGTAAATATCCCCCGCGCGGATGAGCGGAGCCTCATACGAAGCCGTTTCCTCAAAAAGAATCTGTGCGGGGGTGTCTACCTGCAACAGCGCCTCCTGCGCAGGGGCAAAGCCCCCCTCCGCCGCGCGGCTCAACTTGCGGCGTGCGGCGGGGATATCACGCTCCGTGCCGAACCCGTCGTGCAGACACAGCCCCTGCATATACAGAGACTCAACATTCCCCAAGTGCGCCCCACAGGAAAAATGGTGCACCGCCCCCGCGGCATCGGCCTTGCAGCCCCGCCCCTCCGCCAACAGGCAACCCAAGTGAAAATGGGCTTCGCCGTTACGGGGTTCCCATTGCACCGCCAACATCAACAGCTCATAAGCCCGCTTGGCATCAGGGGCATCCATGCCCGTTCCGTCCATGTAAAAAAGAGACAGCTTGAATGCAGCCCACCCATACTGCCGCTGCACACCCAGCTCCAACAGGGCAACGGCATCGGCATAGCGTTTTTCCGACAAACAGGCGTTATACCTGTCCACCAAGTCATTCTGAGAAAGGTGAGGGCAGCGTTTCATGGGCTGAATCATGCATGGCGTACCTCATCTTACAGCAGAGAAACGGCATGGTAAAGCGCAAAAATAACAAGCCCGATTACCCCGCCCACCAACGTGCCGTTCAGGCGAATGTACTGCAAATCATTACCCACCTGTTCCTCTACACGCTGCACCATGGTAGCCATATCCCAGCTGAGAATGGTTTGCTCCAGCTCACGCTGCACAAAGGGTGCAGACTGTTCCACGATATCGGCGGCCAAATCAGCCAGCAAAGCATCCAACGCCGCCGTCACCTGCGGGTGGCGGGTAAAAAACACCCCCAACTGCGGCAACCACTGCGCCGCAGAATCGGGGGAGAACGCGGGGGATTCCACCAACTGTTGCGGCAGGGTTTGCAAAGCTTTTTCCAGCGACTCCTGCGAAAGCATTTGTCGGCGCAGGTTAACGGCTTCATCCGCCAGCACAGCGCCCGAAGCAATACCGTTGAGCAGCGCACAAATCTTACCCTGCACCTGTACCCGCAGCGGGGAGGAAGGGGTGTGCGCCAATTTCTGCAAATAGCCATGCGTCTCCTGCAGCAACAGGGGTGCCAACGCCGTTCTCACAAAAGGTTCCGCCAACGCGCTGACCATGCCGCCGCCCAAAGCCGCCGAAGCCTTTTCTGCCATGAACCCGCCCAGGTGAATCTCCAAATCCTCACGGTTGCGGGCAATATGAGTAGCGGCTTCCTGCAGCAACAGTGTCACAGCCGATTCCGGCAAAGACCCTTGCGCCATTTGCCCGGCGGCCGCCTGTGCCAGTTTTTCCAACGGCAAATCCGCCAAAGCGCCCTGCAACACCTCTGCCAGCGAGCTGCGCACTGCGGGCTCCTGCAACAAAGGCAGCAGCTGGGTGCGTACACAGCTTTGCAGGCGGGCACCCGCCCCGGCAGAAGCCTCCGCCGCCTGTAGCAGAGCCCGGGTGGGTTGCAGAGCCAGCACCCGCTCCCGCACCTGCTGCGGCACCCAGAAACTGTTGCAAAAGAAATCCGCAACAGAGCGCGCCAAGCGTTCACGGCTGTTCTGCAACACCGCCGTATGGGGGATAGGCAGCCCCAGCGGGTGGCGGAAAAGAGCCACCACGGCAAACCAGTCTGCCAAACCGCCCACCATCGCCGCCTCGGCAAAGGCGCGCACGGCCTGCCATACCTTACCGCCGCCGCATTCCACCTGCCAAGAGGCAAGGGCAAACAGCAGAACCGCCGCCGCCAACCCACCCGTAGCAGCCAGCCACAGGCGGGAGGGCGTATTCTTCATCTTGTCTGTTTGCTTATTCATATCAGGAGAGCGCGTGTAAAAACACCGGAAAGCAGAGGGTGGCACAAGCAGAAATCCCGACAGGGTGCAAAAAGCCCCCCGGCCGGGAGCGGCAGCAGCAACGCATTACGCGGAAGCCGCCATCATGATTTCTCTTGCCTTTTCCGGCAGTGTTTTGCACAAGGCACCCAACGGACTGAGAATGATTTTATCGTTAATAGCCCCGTCATCCACATTGCAGGCATAAGACATACGGATATTCCCGCCATCAGTCATGAACAGCTTACCGAAAAGCATGCGACGGTTCATATCATGAATCATCCCGAACACCTTGTCCTGCTTATCCGGCGGCACGGTGAAGGGGCTATCCACGCGAATCACAAACATGCTATTCTCCTCATCCACCATGTAGTAACAATCCATCGCAGCATTTTCCGTCTTCATACCAACCATAATATACCCAGTGGAATCTACCATGTAATGCAGATCTCTGCTTTTAAGCGCATCCATAATGTGCTCGCTCACGCTTTTGGCGGCGGGCTGCTTGGTGGGCGTTGGTTCGGAACCGGAACCGAAAAGGCATTGCAGTAATTTTTTCATTTGCTTAGGGTTCTTTGAGAAATAAATTGAGTTTTTTGGGGGGATACAAAGGGCTATCGGGCACCCGCTGCGAGAGGGTTGTGTTCTATCAACAGGCAGGAAATATCATTCCACGGAATCGCCGAGAAGGAAGAGAAGAAAACTTCCGGAATTTTCTGCAATGGTAACAACGGCTTTTTCAAGGAATCGGAACATAATAGTGTAAATAATGTGTTAGTTGTTATTTATTTCCGCCCCCGCCCATTGCGGGGGCTTTCATCTATTGTATAGGTAAAGCCCCCGCCGTTTTCGGTCAACTTTTTAATTTTTTTCTCCATCCGTGCAAAAAAAGCCGCCCCTGCCATGGCAGAGGAGGCATCAGACTACAGCAGTCAATGCTGGGCTGAAATGAGGGTATCCCACCATTTTGCATAGATGGTGGCAATGTCATTAAACAGGTTTGCGGAAAGAGGGTTTTCTCCGGCTTTCCATCCCCAGTATCGACTGCGCTCTCGCGCTTCATCTGCGGTTGTGGAGAAGGCAGAGCTTCCCATACCGCACAGACGGGTGATTTCCTCTGCTTCCTCCGGCGTGAAATTATCGCGTTCTACGTAGAAACGGTTGTAGACATCGGCGAGTTTTTGAAGGTGCTCGAGGTCCTTGCCAATGTTCTGCAAGCGCGTGACAAGTGATTTTCGTTGCTTCTCAAAGGCGGCATAGGAATCGCTGCGAAAGTTACTCATGAACTCTTTCAGCGCGGCACCCAGCTTGCCGGAGGAGAACTCGCGGTCTTGCTCCACCATACGGCAGAAACGCCCGAAAGCAGCCTGTTCCCGGCGGATTGCGTCTTGGCGTTGCATGGCAAGTCGGTTTAAATCCCACTCCAGATATGCCTTTACCTCTTTCCACAGGCGTTCGATGCGCAGCACGGTTTTGCGAATGCGCATTTCGCGCAGAATGTGCTTTTTGGCTTCTTCCACACCGCTGAGATAGCGCAGACGCTCTGCCAGAAGGGTAGGGTCTGCTTCCTCGTTGATGGCGTTGTAGAGCAAGGTCAGCAGTTGCGGGGGGAGGGTGCCCTCCAGCTGCTCCAGCGGTTGGGTATCTCCGGAACGCACCTGTCGATGGAGCTCCGCAAATCTCCCTTCGCCTATTTGGCGCAGGAAGTTATTCAACAGTGCCGAGATACCCATGACCTTGGTCGCAGGGGGCATTCGGAAATTCGTTACGGCCTGATGGTGGATGTTCTGCTCTCGTTCTTTCTTTTTGCAGACCAAACCTTCCATCGTTACTTCGCCGTTATGATCTTCGCAGTTTTCATCCACGCGGGAGGCGATGATGAAGACGGAGGAATCCGCCTTCCGCATATCATGGTGACAGTGCTCGCAATACTGTTGCAGCAGCGGAAGGCTTTTTTCTTTCAGATACTCATAGTCTACCAGAATTAGAGCATCAGCTTTTTCCAAAAAGCCGTAGGTGATGCGGTCGTGGTCTGCCCCCTCGCCGACAATGGCGGCAATGCCGGGCGTGTCTACCAGTTCAAAGTCCATCAGTATGGGGGAGGCTGTTTTCCCCATGGCGAACTCCAGATATTCGATGTCGGACGCTTGGGTAAGGGCTTCCTCCGTGATGCTTTGCAGATTTTGTGCTTCCTGCAGGGTTATCCACATCGGGCTGCGCGTGGTGTCTTTGTAGTGGCAGAGTACGGGTTTAATGGGATTGGGTGCTTCGTGGTTGGTCATGGCACAGATAGTGCCCGTGGCCGTGCTTGCATCTACCTTGGCCCAATCCTGCCCCATCATGGCGTTGATAAAAGTGCTCTTGCCGGCCTTGACTACGCCGACAACAGCCACTCGGCAGGGCTCGTCCAGGCGGGTTCGCCATGTACGGAAACGGTTGCGCGCTTGTATGCGCTCCTGCTCTTCAAAGGGGGAGTCCCCTTCGAAGAGCTTTTCTGCATCATCCAAAATGCTTCGGAAACTGTCGGTAATATCGTGTTTCATCGTTATTAATCGTTAAGATAATTCATGACTTGATTGCGGGTGCGCTCCCAGTCGGCAATGAGTCCCTTCTCTCCTGAGAGTTTTGTTACAAGACCGGCCTTCTGCGCTTGGTCCGCCATGGCGGTGGCGTAGAGTTCCGCCGCTTCCTTGACCAAAACCCCATAGCGTTCGCTTGTGGTATCGGCAACCTGCTTCATAGCTCTCGAGTAGTAGAAATTCAGGAGCCCTGTGTCTTTGGCAAAATTGTCGGCCAGACTTCTGCTCATTGTGTCGAAAACTTGTATGACGGATTTCATGACAGCTTGTTTGCGCATGTCATTCGCGTGGTTGATGGCTTCATTGCGGAGAATGAGCCTTCTGATAGCAAATCCGATGGTGATGCAGGCACCGACATAACGCCCGGCGAGCGCTTTCAGAGACGCACGCACACTGCTCCACAGAAACTTGGTTAAATCTCTCATATCAAATCCCTCCAGCTTGAAGGGGATGAGCACACCCTGCTTGGAGAGTTCGGAGTGCACCGAGAGTGTCACTGTTGTCTCCAACACCTTCAGCTCGTTGTTTATGCGCGCCACGCACTTGTTTTGAACTCTCTGCCAGACTGCATTGAGGCGTTCGCTGAGTCCGTTTGAAAATTGCTTAGCTTGCTCGTTGTCGGTGATGGTGGCTATCTGCTTGATGACGGTTTGCTTCAGCTCTTCCATGTCGGCAGTAGTATCTTTTGTTATCGCCTCAACGGCATCTTGCAGTCTCAGGCAGAGTGTTTGGATTTTCTCGCCTTCTCCCATCCAGTCGGCATAGAAGAGACGTACCTTGTCTGCCGCCGTCAGACAGAGTTCCTGGGCACTTGCATCGTTTTGCGCAATGTGGAGCTTCTGCTTCATTACTTGAAGATTTTCAGCAATATAGGCGAGGGCAGCAGCAACTCCTTGGTTCAGAACGTCCCGTCCTGCTGTGCGGAACATCAGTTGATACCATGCAGCTCGGAAGGAATCATACTCGTTAATGAAGCCGAATTTTGCTCGCGGTCGTGCCGCGACAATATAGTACGGGACTTCCTCGTTTTTATCGTTGTATCCGAGTCTGCGGAGAATTTCTTTATTGCCTGTCGCAACTTTGGCGTTCGCGTCCTTGGTCGTTAAATCCGAGGCCGTGTGGGCGATGATGATATGGCGGTTACGCTCCCGAATTTGCTGTAGCACCGGCACGTCTGCTTGTTGGAGTTGAGCGGTACTCTTGCAAACGTAAACGACGGCATCGGCATGCTCCAGATATAGGTAGGTGATATCGCTGTGGTCTTGAAACCCGGAGCCGAAGCCGGGGGTGTCGACGAGGCAGATGCCTTTCGGCAGGTGCGGGATATGGCAGTAGAGACGGATGAGGGAAATGTCTCCGCATTCAAGCGGTTCGGTCGTGCCGTCAAGAAGCCGGTCTTGCTCATCCTGAGCTTCCGCCGCATAGTGGCTCAGCGTGCGGATATCGGAGAAGTGTTTTTCCGTGCCGTCTTGGAAAAGAATGATGAACTTCTCATCGGCTTCGGAATCGCAGTTGCGAATCTCGATAATCTGCGAGCTCAGCGGGCGGTCTCCCGTGGGCAGTAGCTCGGGACGACCGATGAGGGTGTTCAGGAGCGTGCTCTTGCCGGAGTTCGTTTTGCCGCAGAATACGATGCGGCAGTCCTGGCGCAGCAGAGCCTGCAAGGCAAACCGGTAGGTACTGCCCGGCTCGAATTCCGGAGACTTTTTAGGCAGCGTTTGCATCAGCTCGGCTAATTCTGCCTGCTGTTTGTAGGTCTCTTCAAAGAGTTGGGTGGAAGGTGTATGGGACATGGTGATAATGGGGACGCTTGTTCAATAACTTATTCAATAGCGGAGGAAACAGTATCAAGAATTCCCCCCACGTCAAATGTATCATCATCAATAGGAATTTCCGGTGTCTCCGGCATGACAGGCGGCACAAATGGAGGGATGGAAAAACCTTTTTCTATTTCATCAAACGGATTGCTGCGGGGTCCGGGAAAATCGATTGTCGGTCCCTCACCGGAGGCGGGTACATCAACGGTCTCCCCTACTTCTGACCCGGGGGTGGTATCCACGGTTTCAGCCCCCACTTCTTCGGGAGCGTGACCGGAAAGCGGTACGTGGCTCGGAATGTCGGGGCCGTCGCCTTCCGCCACGCCGAATTTCAGCGAGAGGGCGTGGAGATTGTGCCCGGCACTCATGAGTTCCCAAGCATGGCGCGACCAGCCCTTGGCGTGTCTGATGCCGCTGCGGGAAACGCCTCGGCACACTTTTCTCATGACGAGACGAGAGGTCGCCAGTTTCTTGAACGTTTCTTTAATGTCGTTGACATCGATGTCCAAATTCTTCAATTTGGTCAGGGTTTCTTTGTCCAGATTCAGTTCCGATTCTACTAATTTCAGCAGAAAGTCTTTGCTGAAACCGACCGGATCAGCTTTTAATTGATCTTTGATTGTTTGTGTTTTCGTGCTCATGATTCAGAGGAGGAGGATTGAAGGGTAACTTGTGCACGGATGATGACGCGTTCGCCGACACAGATGCCGAAGCCGTCCCCGACAACGTGCCCCAGAGGTGTACCTTCGGGCACATTATCTTGAAGCGGCACTAATTCGTGGCGAAGGATGCGGTACTCTTTATCATCGCTGATTTCTGTGGCACCGCTGCTCAGCATGGCTTCGCGCAGGGCGTAGTCCAGATGTTGCAGGAAGAGCGAGTGTCCGCTTGCGGGGATATCCTCATGCTGCATATTGCGGACTCGTTCGCGAATGCGCATGATTTGGGCTTTGATGCCGTCCAGCAGCTTCAGCCACGGCTTGTTGTGCAAATCGCAAGCGGCAGGGGGCGGCATCTGTGCCAGCTTGGCGCGCAGGTCATTCACTTCCTGTTGCAGTTGCTTTTCTGATTCCTGCAGCCGTCGGCATTCCTCTGTCAGGCGGTTGCATTCGCGTTGCTGATTTTGCGTTTTCTGCCGTAATTCCTGCAGCTCTGTGCTCCCCATTATCGTTAGGAGATAGTTCTGAAGGCTTTTTAATGGATTGTTTGCGTGAGGATGATTGCTCATAATAGAAAAAGGTTAGGCAAGGAGCGGAGAGACGTCCCAAATACCTTTGTTTGTAGCTAACATGCTGCCATCCTTTGAGAAGGAGATGAAATTGATGAATCCGGAATGCGGTATGCTGCATACAATACTTTTCGTCTTTTGGTCACAAATTGTCATTTTATCCTGATGGACGAGAGCGATGTGCCGCCCGTCGGGTGAGATGACATGACCATAGGCCGGTTCTGGGAGTTCCCATTCCTCAAGTTCTTGCTCGGGCTTAAGGGGAATATAGAGCAGTTTGTGCTCTGTGCAGACCACGAGGATTGTGTCGTGCTCCACAAACTGCATGCTGAACACGTCAGTGCAGGAATATGTTCGGATTAACTTTACGTTATCGGTTGCGATATCATAGATTTCGATATGGCCGCTACTACAGCTGCAGGCTAAGTGGCGTTCGTTTTCGGAAAAACTCAGAAGAGAAATGAGGAAAGGTGCTTGCAGAGCTTCAACTCTTTCTGCCGGTAAATCATCTTCTAAATAGTCAACCCGCTCGTAGTAGCTCAAGGAATCCCTAAAGGTATCGTCAAAAGCCGATATCCACGTGCCTTCGAGTTTGCGCGTTTCTCCTGTTTGGTAATTCGATAGATCTGTTATGTAGAATCCGCATGAAGTTGTGCTGTATGCGAAATAGGAATGCTTGGGCGAAATCGCATATGCCTTTATCGGCTCTTTGCAAGTTGCGGCATAATTATCTTCTTTCAGTAAACTAAAGAGTATAGATGAAACTTCGGGATACGATTTTTGAACAAAAACGATTTTTGCATCTGCAGAGATGCTTAGGTCGCAGAAACTTCCGTTCAAGTTATCCTCGCTCGTCAGCGTTGATTTGACCAGAGTATTTGGCAGTAACGAGCAGGGGGATAATTCGCTGATATGATACTCCGTTACATAATTGGTGAGCAGAGAGAAAAATGTAGAAACTTCGCGATTTTTATAAGATGCAATAATGCGAAAATCCGCACTGATGGAACTAATAGGCTCATCAAACAGACATTTTGCTTCAAACGGTTCAATGCCGTGGCGATTTTCCTCTTGGCTCCCACAGAGCATGGCTCCTTCAGCCACGATGGTATCGCCTCGGTTAGGGAAAAAGACTTGCACCTGGTTACCCATGCACTGTTTCACACCGTGCTGAATCTCCGGCATCAGGCAGCTACCGCCTACCATCAGTACATCTGTGGGTACGAGCCTGAGCTCGACAAGATAGTTCCGAATTTTTTCGTAGGCCGGTTGCATAACCTTGTGTACAATGGCGCGCAGTCTGTCATGCGGTACGATGTAGTGGAAGCGTATGTTATGCTTAGAGAAAAGGTAGAAGAAGGAGACATCGCGCTCTGTGCGGCTCCACTCTTCCTTGATGTGCTCGCGCACATCATCCAGCAATTTCTCATCTCCGCAGAATCTGCTCAGGGAATCATCATATTCCTGAATCCGAGGGAGAATTTCTTTCAGAAGGGCAAGATCAATATCCAGCCCTGCTGCATTGTCGATGCGGAGAGGTTGGTGCTCCACCTGCCATTTTCCTCCGTGTTTCTCCAGAATCGCGAGATCGAGCGTGCCGCCGCCCATGTCGAACACAAGGATGGTGTCTCCGAGTTCCTTTCCGCCTTGCATATAGCCATAGTATGCAGCTTCCGGTTCCGGCACCATGCTAACAGAAGTGAATCCGGCAGCTTCTGCTGCGCGGCGGTAGAGATCGCAGGACGGGAAATGCACGGGATGGGTAAGACGCACGGTGTCAATCGTTTCTCCCGGAAAAAGGCGGCGTTCTTCTGCCTCCTTTTTAAAGAAGCGGAAAAAGGCAGCAACAACTTCTCCCCATGTGAAGGGCTTTCCGTTGCGGTGGCAGAGCGTGCGAGCGAAGTCATCAAAGGAAACCTCAGCCCTGCAGAACTCCTTTTTAAATGCTGTCAGTCTATTACCCGATAGGCGCGCTTTTATTTGTTCTGCTTTGGCTCCGGCTTTTTCAGCCATAAGAATGTCTTGAGCATAGAGCACCTTTGCCCTCTCACCTATGAATATCTCATCCTGTTCTTCTCTGTAATAGAGTATAGTCGGAATCTTGATATGTCCGTCAACCTGAAGAGAAACCGCTCGCCCCATGGAATCGAGGTAGGCGATTTGTGAATTACTGGTACCGAAATCAATGGCGATTGTAGGCATGGTGTAAAAAAATAAGTGTTTTATAATTTTTGAAAGATAAATCTTAAATTCTTTGGTCGGAGAATGACCGATAGTAGGGGGGCGTTCAGCTCATATCCCATTTTTTATTTTTGTTACCCTTTTTAAGCCTGGTCAAGGGGTCTGTCTCGTCGGCGGGCGGCGGGTCGGATTTAACCGGCGGGTGAACGTTTGCCTTGGCGGGTGCTTCTTCCTTTTGCACAGGTCGCGGCGCAGCGGGCTTCTTGGCGGCTGGCTGTGTGGCTTGCGTTCGCTTATGAAGTCTAAAGTTTAAATAAAACACCCCACCAACTACAATAAACATTATGACAAGGAGAATACCATCGCTAACGATGCCGTGTTTCCTCTTTCCCTGTTGGTCGGCCGCAGCATTTTTCACGTTTATCGTTGCAGCAGCCCCATTATAGGAAGGTATTATAATTCCCCTTTCCTGCAATCTTTTTTGGGCGAGGGGTTCCCCTTGTTGAGCAGCCTTACGGTACCATGCAACGGATTGCTCAGCGTTTTTCCGTACCCCTGTTCCTTCCTCATAGCAAATACCGAGGAAATATTGAGCTTCGGCAAAATCTTGGTCGGCAGCACAAAGGAACCACGGAACAGCTCTCTCAGGGCTTCTCCTTACTATCTGCCCGTAGAGGTAGCATTTTCCCAGCCGGCATTGAGCTGCGGCATCCCCCTTGTGGGCGGCTTTTTTGTAGTATTCCAGCGCCTTTTCATAAGAGCCGTCCTTCTCATATTGAACGGCCTTCTCTAAATCGGTACTACTGTAAGCAGCATATAACCACAGACCACCAATAGCCCCGAAAAGAGCTATCACTATCGCAATGGAAATTATTAAATCCCGCCGCTGCTGAGACTGCAAACCGGTAACGCCTGTTGCGCTTTTCCCGTCGGAAACAACAGGAGCACCGGAGGGAGCGGAGGATGGTGTTTGTTTTTTCCGCTTATTTTGCCTGTAAGCAACCCAACTGCCGATGGCAAACAGAGCGAAACCATAAATAAAATCTTCGAGCATGGTAATTGAATAGGGTTATATATCCAAGTCTGAATCAGAGCCGTCTCCATCAAGACGTCCTTTTATGGTTTTTCCGATTTCTCTGAAAATCATGCCCACTGCAACATTTCGCAATACTCCCCACATGGTTGGTTTTTTTATGTCTGTGCCACTGTTGTCTGAAGCTGTTTTCCCCTGTTGCTTAGCGAGCTGCCTATCACTTTCGTGGTGGTTGTTTCTGGAGATATTCATAGTTAAAAATTGATGTGCCAAATACCGAATTCAGTAGCGATTCGTTTCCCTTCTGCGGAGAATTTGAGCCAAGACTTGCGCGCCCCGTAGTACTCAGGGATATCCAAAAAGGCTTCTTGCAGTTTCCGCATGCCTGCAATATCGAGAAAAGTGATGGTTTGCCCTGTTCTTACGGCCAGCACGCGTGGGTCTTTCGGCGAAAAAGCACAGCAGATTTCCGAAATGCCGCAAGCTGCACGTAACCCAAGCGGTTCTGCAATGTGTTCGCCCGTTTTGGAATCGATGAGATGAAGTGTGCAGTCATTATAGCTGCTTTTCAACACGGCGATAAGCCCGGGAACCAACGGTGAGGGCACAATATCTAAAATGCGTGAGTCAAATGCATTGCCCCCGCTTATTTGTTTTTTTTCTCCTGTTTTCCTATCAAATCGCGTGATTCCGCCCGCCACATCTCCTGCGATCAATGTTCGGTTGTCGTAACAAAAGGCCATAGCAGCAATTTCCTGCCCGATAGACAAAATTCTTTTGCCGTTAAAAATCCGGCTGTTTACTTTCTCAATCAGAATGCTTGTAGAATTAAAAACTGCAGCGTAATACTGATCATCCGGGGAGAAAATAAGTGCATTTACTTCATAGTGGTGATAAATAGTCCTCCCTATCATTCGGACTCGGGACAATCGCCTTTCATTAACATAGCTGAAATAGATCATACCATGCGAGCCCCTTGCTATTGGGTAATGTCTGGTACCCAAAGTAGCAAAATAGTGCCCGCCCGGTGAGAAAACGCCATCATCGATATCGTGGATGGGGTAAAATAAAGTTGTCGGCGTGGGATGTTCCCAGTAGATGTACGATTGCGTGGAATAGCCGTTAGGGTCTATCCCCAAAACAGCTATTTGTTGCCATTTTTCAGAGGAAAACATCCCCTTGTAATCGCCCTCAACCGCAACGGCAATTTTTGAGAAATCCGGCGAAATATCTATGGCCGGTTCGTCAAACAGCAAGATGGATTCCAATGCTGACATCGTTCACGTTGTTTTCTTCTAATTCTTAAAAGTAGGGGATTGATGCCGTTATCACACATTCGCGCCGCTGCCGTTGGTGCCGATGACTTGGCGGGCGGAGGCGATTTGGGAGACGGCGGCGAGAAGGTGCTCTTGGAGGAGGACGGGGGCGGTATCTGCCGCGGCGGTGGTGACGGCGCGGGCGCAGGCCAGTTTCACGGCATCGAGAATGAGGCCGCCGCTGAAGCCGTCTGACGCAGCGGCAAGGGCAGACCAATCCAGAGCATCGCGCCCTGTGATGCGCGGGGTGATGAAACGCTGCCACAGCAGGGTGCGGGTGGCGGCATCCGGCAGGGGAAGCTCGATGTGCTCTAAAATGCGGCGCACAAAGGCGCGGTCAAAGCTTTGCACAAGGTTGGAGGCAAAGACGACTACGCCGTCAAAGGCATCCAGCTGTTTGAGCATGACGGAGCGGGAGGTGTTGACGGCGTGGTCGCTCGCCTGCGTGACGCGGCTGAGGCGCTTGCCGAGCAGGGAGTCCGCCTCGTCAAAGAAGAGGACGGCATCATGCTCGCGCGCGGCGGCAAAAGCGGCTTCTATGTTTTGTGAGGTAACGCCCACGTATTTGGATTCCAGCTCGGCGTAGCTCACCTCGATAATGGGTTTGCCGAGCTCTGCCGCCAAGGCGTAGGCCGCACGGGTTTTACCCGTGCCGGAGGGGCCGTAGAAGTTGACGGCTACGTGTTTGCCCTGCGGGTCGATTTTCTGCAGGTTCCATTCCTCGTACAGGGTGCGGTGGTGGCGGATGCGGCACAGCAGGGCCTGTATGCGGCGGGTGACGGCGGGGGCGAAGATGAGGTCGCTGAAGCGGCAGTCCGGCTGCGTGACGCTGAGGCGGATGCGCCCGTCCTGCTTGGCTTCTGCGCGGGGGGC
>JAZLFB010000223.1:0-33439 GCA_045615585.1 Akkermansia sp. | reverse complement strand
ACACGTGGGGTTAACGTTGCTTCGGGTGCGCCCCACGCACCCTCACCCTGCTATGCAGGGCAAACCCTTGCAGGGTTTGGCTAGTCTGCCTTACAGCCGTCGGCAGCCTTGTGCCGCTACCAAGGTAGCGGATAAAGTTCCGCGCGGCTGCGCCGCGCAAGACCCCCACAAATCCCCATTTGTTGATTTTCTTTGTGGGATGGTAAGGTTAAAAAGCCGTCTTCCCTCTGTGCGGGGGGAGACGGCTTTTGGGTGTGCCGGCGTTTAAAACGAAGCGGCAAACGCCACGAGGGCGTAAAGGATAGCCAAGCTGACCACCAGTTTCAGCAACTCCCATGCCCAGGCATGGGGGTGGGTTTCTGCATAGGTCTGCCGACACTCAGGGCAGCAGAAGCGCGGTCCGAAACAGCGAATCATGACCGCAAGCAGAAAGGGTACGGGTACCACCCACAGCCACCACGGCACGCTGATACGGCATATATCAACCCCCTTTCGGTCGTTATCGGGTTCTTCATCAAAAAAACTCAGGATATAGCCGCATTGTTTACAAATTTTCATAGAAGAGGAATGAGTAAAAGATTTTTACATGAAAGCCCCCGCTTGCTCGTCGGCAAACGGGGGCTGTGAAAAATCGCGGATTCAGCGATGATACTTAATCCTCGTCGTCAGAAGAGGAATCATCATCGGCAGCGTCATCGGAGCTGCTGTCATCGGCGTCATCGCCGGCGTCATCGGAAGAATCGTCAGCGGAATCATCGGACGTCGTGTCGTCATCATCGGCGGCCTCGGAAACAGGGGTGGCGGTTTCGGCGTCGGCGTCATCGGTCGTGGTTTCCAAGCTATCTGCAGCAGAGGAAGCCTTGGCAGCCTTTTCGGCGGCGGCCTTTTCAGCTTCGGCCTTCTTGCGGCGCTCTTCTTCGCGGCGCTGCAGTTCGGCCTCGGTCAGGGGCTTTGAGACAAGGTAGTACTTGTCCTCGAGACCGGAAGCCTTGAGGGCGTTGATGCGGGGCTCATCGTAGTGATGATCGGCGAGAGCCTCCATAATGGCGTCGCTCAGAGCCTTGCGCTGCGTGGTGTCATTCACGTAAACGTTGTAGCTGCCGAGGTTGGGCAGGTTCCATGCTTCTACGCCGTCGCGGGGGATGAGGATACCCACCAGATTGCCCTGACCGTCAGAGCAGACACCCCACACGCGGGGAGCCTTGGCGGTACCCGTGGGCAGGCTGATGTAGTACTGCGGGTTGACGTAGGAGAATGACTTGACGGTTGAATCGCGCAGCCACATAGTGAGAGCGCGGGCGGTGTTGTCGGGCAGGTTGCCTACCTCAACGCAGCTGCGGTTGTTGGGGTTGGCGGCGGCGTTGTAGCTATAAACTGTTGCGGCAGGGGCAGCTGCGGTCAGCTGATTGGCACGCACGGCAGGGTCCTTAACAGTAGAGCAGGACGTGGTGAGAGAGGCCACAACAGCAAGGCTGCAGGCCAGAGCCAGATGCTTGAAGAGGGAAAGACGTTTCATGGTTATCTCGGTGTTCTTCATTCTATCCAATCACCAAGGGGGAAGACAAGCAAAAACTTGCGCAAACGGCAAAAAAAACGTTTTTTTCATGGGTTTATGCCTCTTTTTTGTCATTGTGGGCGGGGCGATGCTCAAAATAGCTTGACGTGTCCCTGCTTTCCGTTCACAATACACGCGTATGAAGTTTTTTCCGTTTTCCCGTTTTGACGGTTCTGCCCGCATGACCGTTGCCGCCGTTGCCGCCCTGTGCCTGAGCGCCTGTGATGACAAGCCTGCCGATGAAGCTAAGCCCGCAGAAGAGTCCAAGCCCGCCGAGCAGCCTACAGAGAAGACTATCTCGCTGGCTGACAGTAAAGAAGCCCTGTTCAACAAGGCTCTTTACGATATGGTTCAGAAGGTGACTAACCCCACAGTGTGTCCCAAACTGAATATAGAGGTGCAGGAGCTGCATGGGCTGCTGGAAACCTACTACACCGCCCTGTGTAAGGAAAACGGCGATGCCGCCGAACGCGCCCGCGTTGCCCTGATGATTGCCAAAACCCTGAGAGATTTGGGCCTCTATGACCAAGCTAAGCCTGCTTATGAGCGCGCAATTGCCGACATTGAGACTGCTCAGGGCGATAATTATGACAAGAGCGCAGCATACAAAGGCATTGCCGCCTGCCTGATGGTGCAGAATGATAATGACGGAGCCTTGGAATGGTACAAAAAGGCGCTGGAGATGGATGAAGCAGCTTTCCAAGCTGCGCTCCCTACCAAAGACGGAGAACAGAAGAATGCCCGTGAACTTGTCAAAGCCACCGTCAACTTGCTCGATGCTTATCGTGACATGGGAGAATGCCAGCGTTTTGCCGGTGACTCGGAAGGCGCCTTGGCAACTTACGAAAAGGGACAGGAAGTGATTAATAAGTTCAGAGGTGTCTCTCCTGAAATTGCTGTTTCGGCTGTGAAACTGCTGTCTGCTCTGGGTGATTATTATAATGAAAACGGACAGCTGGTGAAAGCTCACGACAAATGGGTGATAGCTGCCAATAATTGTCAGACCCTCTATGCCAAAATATCCCGCGTGGACACCCGTGACGAATTAAGCCGCTGCTTCAATAAGCTGATTCCCGCCATCCGAATGGCCGAGGAGAAACTGAATGCGAAAGGCAAAGACAATAACGAAGAAGTTCCCGCTGCAGCTGCAGAAGCCGCCGCCGATATCGCCCAGACAGAGCCGTTGGCTCCGCTGCCTGCGCCCGAGGTGAAGTCCGAAGCAGCCCCCGAACCCGCCCCTGCCGCTGCCCCTGCCAAGCCCCAGCCTGCCAAGCCGCAGCCCGCTAAACCGAACAACAAGAATCGCCGCTGATTGTGGGGCAGTTTTTGATTTCCGAACCCGCCTTGGTGCGCAACGCCCGCCTGCTGCATGAATTGGCACAGGCGAGCGGTGCGCATCTGCTGTTGGCACTCAAAGCTTTTTCCTGTACCTCGTGCATGGCGGCGTTGCAGCCCTATGCGGCGGGGTGCTGTGCCTCCGGTCTGTACGAAGCGCGGCTCGGCGCCCGCCATTTGGGCGGGCATGTGGCGGTCTTTTCCCCCGCTTACCGCGAGGCGGAACTGGCAGAGCTGCTGACCTTTGCCCACCATATCGACTTCAACAGCGTGCCGCAATGGCTGCGCTACAAAGAGGCATGTCTGGCCCACCCCCGCGTGCAGAGCGGGGAGTGCCTGTTGGGGCTGCGTATCAACCCCTGTTTCTCTACGGGGCACACCGCCATTTACGACCCCTGCGTGCCCGGCTCACGCCTCGGCATCCCCGCCGACCAACTGGAGGGCGTCGACCTCACGGGCATCAGCGGGCTGCATTTCCACACCCTGTGCGAACAGGGCGCGCAAGAGCTGATTGACACCTTCCGCGCGTTTGAAAAACAGTTCGGCGATTTGCTGGCCTCCCCCCGCATCAAGTACCTGAACATGGGCGGCGGGCATTGGATTACCAAGCCCGACTATGACCGCGCCGCGCTTGCGGAGCTGCTGCGCGAAATCCGTGCCATGTACCATGTGGACGTGTACTTGGAGCCGGGCGAAGCATGGGCCATTCACACAGGTGTGCTGCGCGCCCGCGTGCTTGATGTTTTTGAATCGCTGGGCTACCGCCACGCCATTCTCGATGTCAGCGCCAGCGCCCACATGCCCGATGTGCTGGAAATGCCCTACCGCCCCGATGTCTTTGTCGTGGTCGCCGAACCCGCTGCCGTGCCGCAGGATGTGACCGCCGCTCCCACTTTCCCTGCTGTACAGACCGCGGGCGAACGCTACGAACAAGCCGCCGAGGCGGGCGAAAAGCCGCACACCTACCGCTTGGGTGCCCCCACCTGTCTCGCGGGAGACGTCATCGGCGATTACTCCTTCGACCGCCCGCTGCAAGTGGGCGACACGCTGGTGTTGGATGACATGTCGCACTACACCATGGTGAAAACCACGCACTTCAACGGCGTGCCGCACCCCGACATTGCCGTGCAGCATGCCGACGGCAGCATCGAAACACTGAAACGTTTTTCCTACGCCGATTTTGAGGGGCGCTTGGGGTAAACTTTCCTCAAAATAAGCCGTTTTCCGCGCTCAAATAAGAAAAAATCGCAAAAAAGTGTGAAATTTTCCTTGACTCTTCTCGGCAGAGTGCTATACTTTGCGCACCGCAACGGAGCAAACCTCGCAAGAGGCAAGCGACAATGCAATGCACCCCTAGCTCAATTGGATAGAGCATCTGACTACGGATCAGAAGGTTAGAGGTTCGAATCCTCTGGGGTGTATCTCTCAAAAGGTCGGTTGTTCTGCAACCGACCTTTTTGTTCCCCTAAGCCCTATACCCCAAACGCCCAAAGGAACACGCCCGAGAAGCAACAACATGGGGGCGTCCCGGTTTCGACTGAACATTCGAGACGTCGGCTGCATGTGGTGGTTGAACGGCTGGCCACCTTAAAAGCCGCTCAAAACATTAAGTGCCTATTCCAATAACGAATACGCCATGGCTGCCTAAGATTGGCGCCTAGCTCCGAATCCCGACGCCTACTAGGGAGGACGAGCCTAGCTACAGTAGGCAGGTACGCAGCGGGGTGACCGCGCTGCGTATGACATCCACAGGTCACTGGCTATGATGCGAGGCTGACGCAGAGCGGAGCATCGGCGAGAGCAGCAATCTGCGTCTGAACATGGAGATGCTTGCGTCAACAGTGTCCAGGACAGGGGTTCAATTCCCCTCGCCTCCACTTCAAAACACCAAGGCCGTTGCCTTGGTGTTTTTTTGTTCCGTCTCAGTCCATTGAACCCCTGCCCACCCTGGGGTAGTCTCCGCTCGGCACTCACTTCGGGGCAACACCAATTTCGTTCGGCTTCCCCCGCAGGTGTGCGGGCGGTTCGGGACGCTAAAGTCCTGCGGGGCGTAGCTTATGCATCACACGGCGGGTCAGGGTTCGAAGCCACGGAGCGTAATGGGCGAAATAAGCGGCCGTTTAAAGCGACGCCCGCGCCCAAGCCGCTGCTATCGCAGCGGTACCCCGCAGAAGGTGTCCTGCGGGCTTGGGCGGGTGAAAGCGCACTGCGCTTTCACCCCTGTTGCGTGCGATGCTGCTTGCTTCGCAAGGCATTCTTACTGTAACAGGTAAGGGTTCGAAGCCCCGGAGCGTAATACACAAAAAATTGGCTACCATCGGTAGCCGATTTTTTGTGTATGGAGCATATACGATATAAAAGCGTTGATTTTCAACGCTTTCCGTGTTCTATGTGAACCCTTTTGTGAACCCATGCGAGCAAAACGGATTTTTGTGTCATACTTTGCCGTACACCTTGCGGCGGCTTCCAAAAGGGCAGGCAACGAGAAACTTTTTCTATATATCTTGCGCGGGATTTTTTGACTACAAAGCATTAAACGCGCTTATTATCAACGCTTTATCCGTAGTCAATACGCCTGACTACACTTGACTACACACCGCGCGGCAGTCGGCGCAAGCCGTTTATAATCAACGGCGGTGGCTATTTCTTTCGCCGCCGCCGTTTTTGACTACACTTTGCCGCGCTTCCTGACTACACTTTCCGCATGACTACGCGAGCGGGGGAAAAATAGAAAACCCCGAATCGCAAGAAGCTCATCGAATATCTTCTTTCGAATCGAGTGAGAGTCAATCTTTGAGTCTTGTTCGGGGCGGTGGAAACATATCAGAAGTAGCTCATTTAGTCAAGCATTTCTGCATCGAGCAGCACCGCAGGCACGGCGCACGGGCAGGGCGTACACCCTACCAGCGGCGGAACACTCCGCAATCACTAGCGGCTTGCATCCCGCCTGCTCCTGAACCACGCGAGCGGGGCAGCATAACAAGCTACACCACGCGCGGCAGGCTCGCAAACAAGCCGCCTTGTTTGTGAACCTGTACGGGAGCCTGTGAATCATGCCCGCGCGGCATGGCGTGAAGTAATACGCGCGGCTCCCGTTTCCTCCCGCGCGGCTTTTAGTGGGTTTATTCTTCATCATCGGAAATCACAAGTTCAGCGGGAATCAGCAGCACACGGCGGCTATTGTGTCCTTTGTTCAAGCGTGCGCGGGTTTCTCTGATTCCGTACTCTCCAGCAGTCAGCACGGGTGCAATCTTCCCGTTGCTCCAATCCGTACCCCTGTATATTTCCCGCATAGCAGGCGCGGCAGGGTTGACGCATAAGCCCTTGTCCTGTTTCCATCGCATCCCCTGCGCGTTAAGCTCATGTTCTGCCTCTGCCTTGCGCTCAATATCTGCACCATCAGCAGCGCGGCACAACTGCTGCACTGTGTAATGCCTGCCGCCTACTGTGACACAATGCCCCAGCAGCACGGCAAGGCATCGTTCCGTGTCGCTTGTGCGTTCCTCTGCCTGCTCCACGGCGGCAGCTACTACGGCGGCATGTTGCAGGGCATCGGCGGTCATGGCTCCCTTGTGCGTCAGGGCATAGGCACCCGCCACCAAATGCGCCACCATCTCCGCGCGGCGTGCGTTCCGCCCCTCCCGCATGAGCCTATCTTTCACCGCCTGCACATTATCCATCAGGGAGGGAACGGCACCCAGCAGGCGGCGCAGCAAGCGCGGCGTGAAGCTCGCTTCCTGTACCATAGCCCGCCCCGCTTCCTGACGCTTCCACATGGCAGCACGGGCGGCATCATCCCGCAGGGGCGCAAGACGCATCACCATGAAGCGGGAAGTATCGGCTTCACGGTCAAGATTGTTTGCGATAGACAGCAGCAGAAAACAGCAGCGAATCAGATACTCTTTTTGCACACCATCTGCCCCGCCTTTTGTAATGCGTGCATCCTTGCCCGTGGCGGCAGTTCGTACCATATCCAGCAGGGCGGCAAGATTGTTTGTGTTCTTCCCGTCTCCGTTGCTTTCTGCTTCATCGAACACGGCGGGAAGTGCCGCCCCGTTCAACTTCTGACGCACGGCGGGAGCGGTCGTGCTTGCGCTCTCAAACTCTACGGCAACACCGCGCACCGCCTGCATCATGTCGTTACGCAAATACGTTTTGCCCGTCTGTGCGGGGGCGTTAATCCACACTTGCGGGCGGAACGGAATCACACCCGCCAGCACGGCGCAGACAATCCAGCCCGCAGCAAGCTCGCCATATACAGGCATCACCCACGGGCGGGCGGTCAGGAAGTCAACCAAGCGTTGCCCCTCTGCATCCGTCAGGGCATCCGCAGCAGGCGCGGGAAGCATAGCCCCTGCATCGTACACATACCGCCCGCGCACCCCGTCCACCTCCTCCATCATGCCATCAGGGCGCACCAGAAAGCAGGCGTTGCCCGCATTGTAAATCACGCCGCCCGTTTCATCATCCCGCCACACACCACGCGCACGGACGCACGCGGCATCAAACTTTCTGCCCGCCGTTTCTTCAAGCATCCAGTCTTTAGCACGCTTCATGATTTTGCGCTCTGCTTCCTCCACGGCATCGGGCGGGAGGTCAGGCGCAAGCCATCGGGCATAATCCGCAAGCCGCGCCATGCGGCGCAAGTGTGCCGCCGTGTGTTCGTTCATCTTCAGGCGGTAAAGGCACCTATGCGGGCGGCTCCAATACACATTACATGCGCCCTCCTCTCCCAGCGGAATGATTAGAGGCTTGCCCTTTTGCTCCTCCTCTTTGGCGGCGGCAGCGCGTGCCGCGCATCGTTCTTCACCATCCCGCAGCAGGGCAGCGCGGGCGGCTTTGTTCTTCTCCTCTGTCATTGTTCAAGTTCCTTTCTGTTCAACAAAATATCCTCTGCCAGCAGCCACGGGCGGGCGGCATCCAGCGCGGCGCGGGCATCCTTGCACCCACCAGCAGGCACCCACACAAACACACGGCAGGCACCAGCGGCACGCAGAACGGCGGCGGTTTTCTCCGCCCCTGCACGCCCTGCATCATCGGCATCCTCTATCAGGGTAACGTCCTTGCCGCGCATAGCTTCCGCCCATGTTGGCTTGAATGTTCCCGCATCAGGCTTCCCGACTACCAGCGGCACGTTATCAGGGGCGGGGAAATCAGCGGGCGAGTCATGCGCCCACCCGTCAAGGAACGCCCAGAACGCCGCCCGCACGGCGAGCGCGTCAGACTCTCCCTCTGTGACGAACACCGAACAGGAGGAGGGCAGGGCATCCGCTCCATAAAGTGCTTGCTTGCTCCCACGGCATAGGAAGCGCGGCGCACCGCCTGCAACTTCTTCGGGCAAGCTCCTACGCTTCACCATCAGCACGCGCACCGCCTGCCCCTCCCTGTGGGTGTAGACGTACAGCAGCCGCCCGCGCCCATCCAGCCCCAGCAGCCCCAGCGCGGCAGCTTCCCGTGGGTCAGTATGCACTTGCACGGCATCGGCAGGCAAGCCCAGCGCGTCAGCATGGCGAGCCATAGCAGCAGGGGCAGCGGCGGCACGCTCCACCGCCTGCAAGGCGGCGCGTTCATCATCGGCGGGCAGATATTCCAGCGGGGCAGCAGCGGCAACGCTTGCGGCTTCCTGTGGTGCCGCCTGCACCTTTTGGGAGGGGGTATGCAAGGGGAACCCTTTTGCCGCGCGGCGGCGCGTACCCTTGCGAGCGGCGGCAGCATCACCCACGGGGCGCAGCGTGTACCCCGTCTTTTCCGCTACCTCCTCCACACATGCGGTGAAATCACGGCGGGCATTCAGCCCCAGCACGGCGGCGGCAAGAGTGAACACGTCACCTTGCACCCCGTCCACCTTGCACACGGCAACGCCCGCGCCATCTGCGGCGGCATCAATCCGCAGTTTCGGGCGGGAATGAGAGTGGAACGGGCAGGGATAGAGCCATGCCGCGCCCTCCCGTTTCGGCGCACCAAGTACCCGTTCAGCGTATGCCCGCGCCACGTCCACCGAACGCAAGGCGGCTATATCATCGGCGGCGTACTTCATGCCGCGCCCTCCCCTCTATCTGTCCAAAAAACGCAGCACCTCTCCATTTTCGGACATTCCGCCCCGTAAGGCACCCTACAAGACCACAAAAGCCCCGTTTCTTGTCCGCTCGTTCTCTCCTTTTCGTCCATCTGTACGCGCTTTCTGTCCTGTTTCTGTCTCGCTTTCGTCTTGTTTTCACGGTGTATCACGGTGTAATTCCGTGGCGTTTTGCGCGGCGCATTTAGCTTCCGTCAGCAACGCAACCCCGGCCGGAGCAATCCGCCACACTTTCGCCTTACCACTCGCCCCCTTTTTCGCCGCGCGAATCATCCCGCATTCCAGAATATAGCCATCGTCAGCCGCCATGTTCAGCCAGTCACCCACAATGCGCGGTTCTGTTCGCAGCTTGTCCGCCACCTCCAGCGTGTTTGCTTCGCCATACGCCAACACACCCAACACCCGCAAAACGGGTACAACGCGCCGCGCCCCCTTTTGCTGCACAAAGAGCATCAGGGAATCCAAGAGAGCCAAAAAGCTCACTTGTGGCGGCTTCGGCATCGGCAATCAGCGGGCGGAAACCATCAACGGGCGGCGTTCTCTGCAAAAGCGGCTTCAATATCGGGCAGATAATAGAATGTATCACCCTTGCCCGCCTTGCCCGCTATCGGGTTTTGCACTCGTACCTTTCCCAGCTCGCGGAGCTTCACAAGCCATGCGTGAGCCTGCGACCGCCCTACACCATACCGCGCCGCCACGTCAGACGCACGCAACCACACTTGCCCGCCATCGGCGGGGCGTTCCTCTTGAATCTTGCGGACAGTTGCCACCACCCAGCGCAGCCCAGCGGAAAGCGCGTCAGGGGTCACAACAGTATCACGCCCCACGCCCAGCAGGCGGGCAAGCGCGGCTTCATCATCGGCGGGCATCACGGGGGCGTTGCTCATGCCTGCACCTCCTTTTCTTCACGGCGGGCGGCAAGCCATGCTTTCACTTCATCCGCATTGTATCGCGGGCGGGAAGCGTTGCCGCCCGACCAATTAGGCTTTGATTCTTCATGAGGGCATCCCGCTTGCTTCCAGCGGGTAACAGTCATGACGCTAACGCCAAGTGCGCCCGCCAGTTGCACGGGTGACAATGTTCTTTTGTTGTCCATGCCCTTTATTTTGTGCCACGCTTGCCACAAATACCACAACGGCGTAACGTAGTTGAAAACGTCAACTATTTTTCAGGCAAGCCCTGACTACAAAATGCCCGTTTCTGACTACAAAAGGGGCGTTTTTGACTACAAAAAGCCCCTTTTTGACTACACTTTGACTACACTTATTCTATTCTTTATCAATAAATAATAATATAATAAGGGGGCGTGTAGTCAGATTTTCCCGCACAACACACACGCACGGGCGGGCATACGCAGGCGCAAGGGGGAATCTCTGCGCCTGATAGCGTCATCAAATGCGGAAGCTGATATTTTAGCGTTGACAGGGCGGGCAAATTCGCTTACCCTTGCGGCGGCTTCAAGAGCAGAAAGCTGTGCTGCCGCAGGCTCCGCGAGAGCGGACTGAACCAGATTGTGGAATCCAGCGACCACAGAAGCCAATCACGGGGGATTTCTCACTTCGACCCAGAAGGCGCAATTGGAGCGCGGTGGTCAAGTGCGGAATCCCCTTTTTATTCCGCATCGGCAGGCGGAGAGCCACAACAAAAAGCCCCGCCCAGCACCACAACGGCACAAGGCGGGGCGGCGTGTTTTGCGTTGCTCACTTCGGCGGGCATTCTTCAAAATCAACCACGCCATGCACGGCGGCGCGGATAAAGTATTCTTCAAAACTCATCCCGCGCCCTGCCGCTTGTTGCGTTAGGGCTTCCACCCTCTTTGCGGCAAAATAGACCGTTGCCAAACAACATTGCAACAAGTATTCTTCCGCACTCATGCCGCGTTCCGCCGCCTCTTGCGGCAGGCTTTCTTCCCCCTTGGCGGTCATCTTCTCCTTTATATCGTCTGCGTTCATAGCTCAACTGAATAAGCCCTCTGGTAAATCAAACCCAGCGCGGCGAGCGCGTTCCATTTCGGAAGCCCAATGACTCCGCAGACGCGCTTTTTCGTTCTCCTTGCGCTGCATCAGCTCCGCTAATTCTCTACCCTGCCTTGTACGCGTGGCACCCTTGACAGCGGATTGTATAGCCACATGCACGAAATCCAGCACATTACTATGCCCCATTTCCGCCCGCGCCTTGTCCAGTTCCTCCATAAACTCATGATTTGTGAACAAGTGCAAGCAGTAGCATGCCGCTTTTCGTTTTACCTTTACCCCGCCCGCAAGCGGCGCGTTACGATAGGCAAGCGCACGGCGTTCATCCGCCCGCATCTCTCCGTTATTCTTCGGCATAGTCAAGCAGGGGTTAAGCAGTTGCACCATAGGGCGGCAGGGCAGGCATGGCGGCGGGCTTGTCGTTCTCCGCTTCCAGCAGGGGCGCACCCGCACGGCGGCGGGCTTCCATCGTGGCGGTAAAATATCCGCGTTCCACGGCTTCCGAGTCATGCCCCACGGCATCACGCACCACGTCAGCGGTCAAGGACGCATCCGCCCGCATGCAAGATACTACTGTGTGACGGATAGAATGAAAGGACTTCGGGCTGACATTGTGGCGGCGTTCACCCTTTTTCTGTTCCGCCTGTTGCGCGGGAATCATCCCTTGCGCCCGCAGCAGGGCGGTGAATTGTGTAGAGACGTAACCCTGACACCCGCCAAGGTAGTAATGAGCCATCACGGGGAAAAGGTAATCTTCATTCCCACCTTGCTCATCCCGCAGGCGCAGCAGGCGAGCGCGGAGGGGAGCAAGCAGCGGCACGCAGCGTTCCTTTTTCGTTTTCTTCTCCACAAGCTGAATGAAGCCTTGCTCCCAGTTCACGGAATCCCAGCGCATCAGGCACACGTCCGACAAGCGCAAGCCGTAGCAGTACCAAGACACCGCCACCATATCCGACCACGGGGCGGGGAAGTCATGCAGCATTTTTTGAATCTCCGCCATCGTGAACGGGAAACGCCTTTGCACGTCCGCGCCCCGTTCAGGGTTTACGGCGGCGGCTTCCTTTGCCAGATTGACACCCGCAAGCGGGTTTCTGTCTAGCAGCCCGTCCACCTTTACCGCCCTATTGAAAGCGGCGGAGAGATACACCCTGTAAGACTCCGCCGTACCTTTAGAGACTTGCCCCAGCACTACGCGGAGGAAATCAACGCAGGCGGCGGGGGTAACAGTATCAATGCCAAGGTTAGCAGCAGCACCAAGGAACGCCACAAAGCGGGCGAACACATGGCGGCGCGTGGCTTCCGACTTCTCGCCTGCCGTGCGGGGGATTCCCGCCAAGTAGTCTTTCACGGAGGGCATTTTAGCCGCCCCGCCGAATGCCACCGCAGCAGCTCTCACGGCGGCTATGGCGCGACTGCACGCCGTGTTCCCCTTGCTTGCGGCTTCCATAGCTTCCGCCGTCTGACGCGCCAAGGCTTCCGCCTGCCGTGCCGACATGCCTGCTTCCTTTACCTTGATACCCGTTGACTTGCGGACAGTCTTTCTTCCCTGCTTCCAGCAGGCGCACCAATAATCACCACGTTTGTATAATCCAGCCATAATGTGAATGTGTTTGTGTTCCCACGGGCAGGCGGAAATGTGAACCCATCGAGTGAATGTGAACCCACCGTGAACCCGTGTGTGAACCCTCTTTAACACACGCCATCGGACGCGGGCAACAAAAAAAGCGCGTCCGTCAAGGGGTTATAGCCTTAACGGACGCTAAAATACGGGGATTTTTATGGAGCATAGGGGATTCGAACCCCTGACCTGTTGCGTGCGATGCAACCGCTCTACCAACTGAGCTAATGCCCCGGTGGTGTGTACACCTGTGTGCGGGGGTAGTATAATCAAGGGGTTTGGGCTTTGCAAGTCTTTTTTCTGCCGTTGCCGTATTTTCTCGCCGGAATGGCGTTGTCGGGGTGGTTTCAAGTGTGGAGGTGCGCCTGTCGTTCTTCTCTTGTCAAATGCGTTGTTTTTTTATACAATAGCGGCATGAGCGACCTGCAATGGAACAGCGTAACTGTCAGCGATGAGGAAAAACCGCACATCACGACCGAAGATTTGCGTGAGATGGCGGCTGACCTTGACCCCGAGGAGTATGATGAACCCGTCCAAGAGTTTTTGGAGGAGCTGATGGGGGCCGCCGATGCCGAAACGCTGAAGCGCGCCGCCACCCTGCTGTTGCAGGATGAAATTGACCTTGCCCCCAATCTGGCGGACATGGGGGTGGAGCCTGACACCGACCTTATCTCGCTTTTCATTGCCGCAGGTGCCGACATTGACGCCCGCAACGCCTATGGTCAACCGCCGCTGCATTTGGCCGCGCATTACGGTTACGAGGCGATTGTGGACATGCTGCTTTCGGCGGGGGCCAATCTCCGCACCAAGAACGCGCAGGGACGCTTTGCCGCCGAGGTAGCCGCCACCCCCGCCCTTGCGGAGAAGCTGGCGCCGCCCTACCACCCCGATGATGATGAACCCCTGCCGCCCGAAATTGAGGATGCGGATTACGAGCCGGAGGAGCACGAGTGCTGCTGCGGTCACCACCATGAAGAAGGGCATGAATGCACTTGCGGGCATCACCATGGGGAAGAGCACGAATGCTCCTGCGGGCATCACCACGGCGGTGATTGCGGCTGCGGGCATCATCATTGATTTCTCCGCCTTTTTCGCCCATGGCCGCCGCCCGAAAGCCAGCCCGAAAACCGCTCTCGCAACAGGTGCGCGAGCGTATGGAGGCTCTTATCCGCGAAGGTACATGGGGCGTCGGTGATAAAATCCCCGCCGAGCATGAGCTGATGGAGATGTTCGGCGTGGGGCACAACACCGTGCGCGAAGCGGTGCAGGGGCTGACCCACAGCGGCATGCTGACCGTGCGCCGCGGCGACGGCACCTACGTGTTAGCCGCCGACAAGCTGGATGCCGTGCTGGACGACCGCCTGCAACGCGTGGATACCGCCTGCATTCTGGAGGCGCGTCTCGCCATTGAACAATCGTTGGTGGCGCTCGCCGCCGACTGCCGCACGGAGGCTGATTTAACCCGCATGCAAGCAGCGCTGGATAAGTGCAAAACCCGCAGCGGGCACGGTATTGAGGATGACATGGCCTTTCACGCCGCCATTGCGGATGCCGTCCGCAACCCGCTGCTCTCCCAATTCTACCGCGTGATTACGGCGCACCTCTCCCGCCATTTCACCGAGGCGTTAGAGGAACGCCAGTACGACCCCGCCGCTCTCGCCCTGCACGATGAGCTGCTTGCCGCCCTGCGCGAGCGCGACAAAACACGCGCCCGCCGAGCCGTTGCGGATATTGTGGCGTTTGATACCAACAATATCACGAAGTAAGGGCGGAAGCATCTCTGCCGCCCCGTCCCTACAAACAATACAAAGTGCTGCGCCCTGTCTATCGCGACAAAACAGATTTTGGGGGGGTGAAATTCCCGGCATCACACCCATTTCATCGAGCGGCTGTGGAGCGTGTCTTCCCAATCGGAGAGTTCATCTCGGCAATGGTCATCTATCGTTTGGCAGATTCGGAGCACTTCTGAGAAAGATACTTCTCTTTCCGTTTCTGCTTCGAGGGTGGAAATATCCGTCTTCAACGCATCGAAAAAAGACAGCATATGGCGGGAGATACCATAGTGAACGGGATAGCCGGAATTATTGGAAAACGACGCGAAGAAAACGGCGGCGCAGGGGCATTTGTGCGCGGCAGCCGAAAGGTAAAATAAACGGGTGTGGATGTCTTTTGAATGTCATTTAACGAGATTTCTATTGGCTAAAGGCGGTAAATGTGCTACCCTAGCACCCGACAGGGTGTGACCTGCAACAAAATCTCTGCTGTTCGCGACCGATGAATCGTATTCGCCCTCTTTTCCGCACTTTTTTTCTGACGGCGGTGCTGCTGTGCAGCTCCGTCACGCTTACATCGTGCAGTACCATCAACACCTTCGGCAATATTCTGACCAATCAGCTGATGAATGTTCTGAAGCTGCCGACCAAGGTGCTGAACCGCCTGCCTATCTAACCTTGTAGAACACCATGTTCCGCCGTTTCTCATTTATTGCGCTGCTGTTGTTGGTTCTGGTATCCTGTCAGAACTCCGATGACCGCAAGTTGGTCTATTATTCTGATGCGGTGGTGACACTCAGTCAGGTAGACCCTGCCTACCGCCCCTATTTTCAAGCCCAGAACGGCGCCAATTTCAGTGCTGCCGAGCAGCGCGCCGCGTTGGCTGCCGCCGCTAAGACGGCACGCACCCCTGTGCCGACCAGCATGAATCTGCCCGCCCGCAAACAGTTGGCAACCCGCACGGTGACAACGGCGGGTAAAAAGGGTGCCGCTGCTAAAAAGGCTGCCCTTGTCAAGAAGGGTGCTGCTGTCAAGGGCAAAACGGCGGCAACTGCCAAGAAGCCTGTGGTGAAGAGCAAGACGGCGGCACCCGCCAAGAAGGGTGCAAAGCCTGCTGCCAAGAAACCCGCTACCAAGAAGGGCAAGCGCTGACACGGAACGCCGCCCCTGCGTTGCGGGGCTTTGTCGCCATGAATGCCGCCCCGCAGAAGCCTGACTGGCTGAAGGTGAAGGCACCCGACGGACCGGCCGTGGCCGATGTGCAGGCTTTGGTGCGCCGTCAGGCTTTGGTGACGGTTTGTGAAGAGGCGCAATGCCCCAATCGCGGCGATTGCTGGCGGCACGGCACGGCCACTTTTATGGTATGCGGCGATGTTTGTACCCGCGCCTGCGGTTTCTGTGCCACCCGCACGGCTAAACCCGCCCCTTTGGATGCGGGGGAACCGCAGCGCGTGGCCGCCGCCGTGGCACAGATGAAGCTGGAACACACGGTGATTACGATGGTGACGCGTGATGACCTTTCCGACGGCGGTGCCGCGCATCTGGCGGCGGTGGTGGAGGCCATCCGCGCAGCTGCTCCCGACACGGTGATTGAGGTGCTGACCTCTGATTTCAACGGCAATGAGGCGGCTTTGCAAACCTTCATGGCATCGCGTCCGCAGGTGTTTGCCCATAATATCGAGACGGTGGAGCGTTTGACCCCGCTGGTGCGTTTCCGTGCGCAGTATCGGCGTTCTCTGCATATGCTGAAGCGTGCGGCAGAGCTTGCCGTCGGTTCCGTGCTCACCAAGAGCGGGCTTATGCTGGGCCTGGGCGAGACACGCGATGAGGTGGAACGCAGCATGGATGATTTGCTGGAGCAGGGTGTCTCCGTGCTCACGCTGGGGCAGTATCTGCGCCCTTCACCGCGGCATTTGCCGGTCATTCGCTATCTGCACCCCGAGGAATTCGACGCCCTGCGGGAAACGGCTTTGTCTAAAGGGTTTGCCCATGTGGCGTCGGCACCGTTGATTCGCTCTTCGCACCACGCGGCGCATTATGCCCTGCCGCGTTCAAGGGGGTAAAAATCGTTCGTTTTCTTGACAGCGTGCGGGGTCAGGGGTAGAGTAGTATCATGCAAATTGCCGCCGCCCAGGAGATTCGAGAAGCCGAACAGGTGTTGTTCCGTTCGGGTGCCGTCACATCCGCCGCGCTCATGCAGCAGGTGGTGGGGCGGTTGGTGCAGGCATGGCGCGCGCTGCCCTTGGCGGCGGGCATGCAACGCCCCGCGCGCGTGGTCGTGTATGCGGGCAAGGGCAACAATGCGGGAGATGCCGTCGGCATGGCGGCACAGCTGGGCTGCCCCGTGCTGATTCGTTGTGCAGATGCACAGCATACCCTCTCCCCCGACAGCGCCGCGTTGCTCACGGAGAACTGCCGCTTTCTCGATGAAGCCCCCGAACCTGCCCCCGACACGCTGATTTTGGACGGTCTGCTCGGTTCGGGTGCGGCGGGTGCCTTACGCCCCGCCTATGCCGCCTTGGTGCAGGAAATGAACGCCTTGAGAGAGGCTTCTCCCCGTACGCTGCTGCTGGCGGTGGATATCCCCACGGGGCTGGACAGCCGCGATGGTACGCACGGCACCGCCGTGGTACAGGCAGATGTGACCGCTGCCATCGGCTGCGTGAAACCGGGGTTGCTTGCGGACGGCGCAGAGGACGCGGTGGGGCGTTTGCTCACTATCCCGCTGCCGGAGGTTTCTCTCACTCCCTGCGATGACGCCCGCGTGGCGGATGCCGCTGAGCCTTGCCCGACCTTGCCGCGCCGCGCGTACTCCTGTTTCAAGAATCGCGCGGGTCGCGTGGCGATTGTGGCGGGCAGCGAGGGGATGACGGGTGCCGCCCGCCTGTGTGCAGAGGCCGCCGTAGCCGCAGGGGCGGGGCTGACGGTGCTGTACTGCCACCGTGCCATTTACCCCATCCTTGCCGCCGCCGTCACTCCCGAAGTCATGGTTCGCCCTGTGGATAGCTATGCCGAGATTGCGGAGCCTGACGCCGCCGCGTTGGTGGTCGGTCCCGGTCTGGGTACCCCCGCAGCGGAGGAGTGCGCCGCCCTGCACCGACTGATAGAAAATTTCCCCCGCACCGTGGTGTTGGATGCCGACGGTCTGAACATGGCCGCCCGCGAGGGGTGGACGGCGTTTGACGACCGCTTCATTCTGACCCCGCACCCCGGTGAAATGCGCCGCCTGTTCCCCGCTGCCGCCGCGCTCTCCCGCCGCGAAACCCTGCGGCAGTTCACGCAGCAACACGCCTGTACCCTGCTGTACAAGGGTGCGCGCACGCTGATAGGACAGGGCGAAACCGTGTGGTACAACGGCAGCGGCGGTCCCTACATGGCCAACGGCGGGCAGGGAGATGTGCTGGCGGGTGTCATCGGTGCCTTGGTCGCGCAAGGTCTGCCGAATCTTGCCGCCGCCGTCACCGCCGCCCGCGCCTGTGGCTGTGCGGCAGAACGTGCATGGGCCGCCAACGGCTACGCCCCCGCCGTCCCCGCGCGGCAGGTGATTCAACACATAGGGAAAGCTTAATCTTCTTCGCTTTCTTCCAACTCACACACCGCGTCGTGGAGATGACAACGGCGACAGACGGTAGAAGGTACCGTTTCCATCATCTCATCCCACAGGGTTTTGGCTTCCAGAATATCCTCGCGGGTGACGGAGGAGGACAGCTCCCATGTGAGGGGCATTTCGCGGTTGAAGAAGCGGGGAACCAGTGTGCGGAAATCGACCCCGCCGCCCATGAACGGCGCGCGGTGGTCGCGCTGCGGCCACTGCACATCGTTGACATGCCCGCCGAAGATATAGGGCTTCAGCTTGCGGAGATACTGCTCGTGATTCAGCAATAAAAGATTGTGCTTGCGCTGAATGTGACCGAAATCATGCCAGTACATCACGTGCGGGTCATCCTTAAACTCCTCCATCAGGCAGTACATTTCCGTCTCGCCCGGCATCTGCTCGAAATGGCTGCGCCCTTCTACACCCAGCACCAAATTCAGCTTGGCTGCCTCTTCCGACAGGGTGTGCAGGGTTTCGCGCACGCGCTCGTAATACAGGGGAGAGCGCTCGTAACGCTCGCGCACCAGCTTGTTTTTCAGCGCGGCATATTCGGGCGTACCCACATAGCCGTGGCGCGCCATGCGTTGCAGTGTGCGGGTGGCCTGTTTTGTCAGAAAGGTGTGAACAGAGCCCATGTGCAACACCACATAGCGCGCCTCCAACCGCGCCGCCACTTGCAGCGTCTCGCGCGTCAGGCGCAGGGCGCGGTCGCGCTCCTCCTTGCGGTACGAGGTGAACTGGTAGGCATCGGGCGCGTCGCCGGATACCTCAATGGGCGCAGGGCAGAAGTTGTGCACGCCCTCTACACGGATACGCTTTTCTTCCACCGCCTTAATCACCCCCGGCATCAGGGAAAGCGACAGCCCGTGCGAGGCTTCGATGGCGTCGAACCCCAGCTCTCGAATCTCATCGCACATGGCGCCGCCGTCTTTGTGGCGGCTGCTGTTCCAACAGGTGGAAAAGACATTCACAACGCCGCCATCATACCCCTGAAATCCCCTGTTTTCAAGCGTTTTGTCTGTCTGCGCGGGCAGAAAGAACGCTCTCTTCGGGGGCGGATAACACGTTGTCCCCTCTTTTTTCTGTCAGCAAGCGCCGATTTTTCATTTTGGGCTTGCAACAGCGCGCTAATGTGATAGAAATAGAACGTCTTTCCCCTCTCTGCATGGGGAACTCGTCAAACTTAACTCAAAAAAACACACCATCATGGATATTCAAGTTGCCGTCCTTTGCGACTACGCCGCCGACTATCAGGGCAAGCTCTGCGTGCAGGGTGCCTTCGATACGCTGTTCACCCGCCAGTTCCCTGTGATTCACCCCGCCTGCGCTCTGGCCCTGCGCCTTTGCCTTACCCCCGAAGACGGCGGTGACCACAAGCTCGGTATCGCCATCGTGGACGAGGACGGCGTGGCTCTCGACAAGGAGCGCATGCCCATCGTCGGCGATCTGAAGGTGGCTCTGCCCGAGGGCGCTTCCTTCCTGACCCGCAACCTCATCATGAACTTCCAGGGTCTTCGCTTCGAGAAGAGCGGCAACTACAGCGTGGACATCACGCTGGACGGCGAGCTGGTCTCCCGCACGCCCCTGCGCCTGGTGCAGGTGCAGCAGCCCGAGGCCTAAGCTGAACGCTTAACCCCTTAACACAGAACACCGCCTATCCGCGCGTCGGATAGACGGTGTTTTTTCTGTTTCTTAGAGTTATGCCGTACTTTAGGCTTGCCATGCGGGCTGAAAACTGTACGATAGTGGCGGACTCGGTGTACCATGCCGCTTCTTTCCGCTGGGCGAGGAACCGCTGTCCGACTTCTCTCTAACCGCGGCACAACGGCCTGTTGCTCTGTTTTGACTGTTCCGTTGCCGCTTCATCATCAACACATTATATCATGGCTGAACATTACACGCAGGGGCGTCAGGGGCAGGGTTCCCGCCGCCGCCGCAACAACAATCATCAGGGGCATAACCGCCGCCACCGCATGCCGCGTCCCGAAGCAACGCCCGCCAAGAAGCCCGGCTTTCTGCAACGCATCCTCTCCTTCTTCGGTTTCGGTAAGAAGGGCGAGAAGAAGAACGACCGCCAGGGCAACCGCAAGCAGGCCCCGCAAAACGTGCGCGTGGCCAAGGGTCGCACGCCCCAGAACAACCAGGGCGGCAACCCCGCCGCCAAGGGTAAGCGCCGCGCTACCTCTACCCCGCCCACCCGCAACGCCCGCCTGTATGTGGGCAACCTCTCCTACGAGGCTACGGAGTCGGAGCTGGAAGACCTTTTCAAGGGCTTCGGTCATGTGAAGAGCGTGGAAATCATCTACAACACCCGCACCTACAAGAGCAAGGGTTACGCCTTTGTGGAGATGGTGCACCTTGAGGATGCCCGCCGCGCCGCCGAGGTGCTGCACGGTCAGCCCTTCATGGGTCGTGAGATGATGGTGAGCGCCGCCAGCGAGCGTCAGGAAAAGGAGGAGAGCACTGAAACGCCCGCCGCCGAACCCGCCAAGGAGACACCTGCCGAAAGCACGGAGGCTCCCGCTGAAGCCCCCGCCGAAACGCCCGCCGAGGCTCCTGCCGAGCAGCCCGCCGCCGAAGAAAAGGCTGAGGAAGCCCCGCAGGCCTGAGTTGCCGCAGACAAACAATTTTAACCCCGCGGGGGAATGATTGCGTGCCAATCGTTCCCCCGCTTTCTTTCCGAAAGCACCATGTACATTCAAGACCAGTTACAGGAAATCCGCAGCCGCATTGCCGCCGCCGAGCAGCGGGCGGGTCGCCCCGCGGGCAGTGTTACGCTGTTGGCGGTCAGCAAGACCTTCCCCGTGGGGGACATCATGCAGGCCTATAAGGACGGTCAGCGCCTGTTCGGAGAAAACCGCTTGCAGGAGGCGATGGAGAAAATCCCCCAAATGCCGCAGGATTGCCGTTGGCACATCATCGGACCTCTGCAACGCAACAAGGTACGCAAGGCGCTGGAAGCGGGCGTGGAGCTGCTGCAAGCCATCGATTCGCTGAAATTGGCGGAGGCTGTCTCGCGCATTGCGGGCGAGCTGGGTAAAACCGCCCGCATCCTGCTGGAGGTGAACGTGGACGGCGAGGAGAGCAAGCACGGCTTCACCCCCGCCCAATTGCAGGCAGAGTGGGAGACGCTCTGCGCTCTGCCCCACCTCGATATCTGCGGTCTGATGTGCATCCCCGCCCCTGTGGAGGACCCGCAGGAAGCCCGCCCCGCCTTTGCCGCCCTGCGCGGTCTGGCGGAAACCCTGCGCGCCCGCGGTCCCCTGCCCCTGCCCGAACTTTCCATGGGCATGAGCCATGACTATGAAGTGGCGGTGGAGGAGGGTGCCACCATCGTCCGCGTCGGCTCCGCCATTTTCGGCAAGCGCGATTACGGCACCAAGGGCTGACGACTTCCCTTCAACAAAAAAATCCCCTCTGCCGTATCGGACAGAGGGGATTTTTTTGTCAATGCGGCGTGGTGCAACGCCGTAGAAAGGGGAGATTTACTCCGCCACCTTCAGTTCCATGCCGGGGCGAATCTTCTTGTCGTCGGCAGGGGTCAGGTTGTTCAGATCACGAATCTTGGCGACGGTCGTATTGTACTTCTTGGCAATTCTACCCAAGTTTTCGCCGGACTTCACCACATGGGTCTTGCCCTTGGCGATAACGGCTTCCTGCTCCTGCGTGGCGGCAATGGTCTTGCCCTCGGCAGAGTCGGCGGGGATGGGTACATCGAGGATGATGCCGGAGAAGAGCGTGTTCTTGGAAGCGGCCTTGGGGTTGGCGCTCTTCAACGCTTCCACCGAAATGCCGTTCTGGGTGGCAATGCGGCTCCATGTGTCACCGCTGGCCACGCGGTGCTTCTTCATGACCGTGCGGACGTTCTGCGCGGGCTTCACCTCCACCACCGTGGGCTGGGCGGGCGCTACTTCCTCCGCCACATCATCGGCGGGAGCCTGGGTGATGCTGGTGGAAGCCACCACAGGTTTCACGGTGTTCTGCTGCGGCTTGGTGTCAGCAGCGGGTACCGTGGGCGTCACAGGCTTGGTCTGCGCGGCGGTCTGGGCAGCCGTGGGAGCCGTCGTCAGCGTGGGCAGCGGCGTGGTCGTGTTCGTCTTGGTCAGGTCGATGGGGGCGGCTGTGGGCGCGGTCGTAGAGGCGGTGGCGGTCGGTGCCGTTTCCGTGGCGGTCACGGCGGGGGGGGGCGTGATGCTGGGGTCAATGGCAATGCCGCTGCCGGACTTCGCCAGATGCCCGCGCACCAGCACGCCACCGATGAACACAAGGTGAATCACCAGCAGACCGACAATGGTGCGAACGATGGTGACGCTGCCGACACGGTCTTCCACCATGCCCGTATCGCTGCGGTGGCGTTTGAATTTGCTGTTGATGAAGCTGTGGAAACGCTTCTTGGGCGTGGTTTGTGCACGACCGAGCGTGCTGTTGCGGAATGACTCTTTGAGCTGCTTATTCATAAACTTGTCTGATTGTTGGATGGTTGTGAGGGGGAAAGGTTCAAAGTCCGAGAACTTTTTTGACGGCATCGTTAAAGCAGTTGCCGCGTTGGACATAGCCTGTAAATTGGTCGAAAGAGGAGGTGCCAGGGGAGAACAATACCACGTCACCTGTCACCGCGCGTTCGGCGGCAACCTTGACTGTTTCCTCTACGGTCGTCACCTTGACGGTTTCGCAGATGGGGGAGAAGGTCGCTTCCAGCTGGTCGGCAATCTGCCCGAACACGATGCAGAGGTGTGCCTTTTCTTTCAGCATGGGGTTGATGGCGGTGTAATCCAGCCCCTTGTCCTTGCCGCCCGCAATCAGCACGATGGGGCGGGTCTGGGAACGCACGGCGGCCTCCGTAGAGTGCAGATTGGTGCTCTTGGAGTCGTTGAGCCACAGGATGCCGTCCTTGTTGGCTGTGATTTCGCAGCGGAAGTGGGGCGGGGCATAGGCGGCAATGGCGTTCACAATCGCTTCATCGGCAATGCCGACCTGACGACAGGCCAGCGTGGCGGCCATGGCGTTTTCGGCGTTGTGCGCCTGTACCATCGTCGTGTCTTCCAAATCCATGAGCGGGGCGCCGTTCTCCATGATGCAGGTACCCGCGTAGGAGAGCTGCCCCGTAGCTACCACGGAGGAGAAGCCGATGCGCTGCGGTTTCAGGTCGGGCAGCACTTCATCCTCGCGCACGATGGCGACCTGCGTGGCATCCATGTTGCGGAACATGGCACGCTTAGCCTCATAGTAATCTTCCACCTTCTTGTAGCGGTCCATGTGGTCGGGGGCAAAGTTCAGCCAAATGCCGACTTCGGGCTTGAAATCCACGATGGTTTCCATCTGGAACGAAGAGACTTCCAACACGGCGAATTCGGGCTGCTGCTCCATGAGACAGACCTCGCACAGCGGAAAACCGAAGTTGCCGCAGGCCTTGGCTGTCTTGCCCGCCGAGAGCAGAATGTGCTCGATGAGCGCGGTGGTCGTGGTCTTGCCGTTCGTGCCGGTGATGGCAATGATACGACCGTTGAAGAAGTGGTAGCCCAGCTCCGTCTCACCGATGATGGGCGCGCCCGCAGCCCCGAACGCGAGAGTCCACGGGATGTCGGCTTCAATGCCGGGGGAGATGACCACCAAATCCGCCGCGTAGGCGCGGGCATCGTCCTCGGTGGCTCCTGCCACGAGCTTCAGGGAAGCATCTTTGATGGTCGCGGCGGGGTTGGCATCAAACACACAGGCTTCCGCCGCGCCCTTGGCGAGCGCGAGCTTGGCCGCTGCCACACCGCTGCGTCCGCAGCCCAGAACAGCGATTTTTTTACCGTTGAGGTTCATAAAAGTTTTTTAGGTTGAAATAAGGAGAAAAATCAGCGTACCTGCGGCACAATGGAAAGAGCCAGCGTGCAGATGCCCAGCAGACCCAGGAAGAACGCCACAATCCAGAAGCGGATGCAGACCTGCGTTTCACTCAGCCCCATCTTTTCAAAGTGGTGGTGAATGGGGGCCATGCGGAAGAAGCGGCGACCCTCGCCGTACAGCTTGCGGGTGAGCTTGAAGTAACCCACCTGAATCATCACGGAGCAGGCCTCTGCCACAAAGATGCCGCCCACCGCCACCAGCATGACGGCGCTGTGGGAGCAGATGGCGAGCGTGCCGAGCAGACCGCCCAGCGCCAGCGAGCCCGTGTCACCCATAAACACCTTGGCGGGGTGGCAGTTGAACCACAGGAAGCCGAGACAGGCGGATATCACGATGGCGGGGATGGGCATCAGTGCATAAGCATCGACAGTCATCAGAATCGCTGTGTAGGCCATCATGGCAATCACCATGCAACCGCCGGCCAAGCCGTCCAGACCGTCCGTCAGGTTCACGGCGTTGGAGGAGCCGATGATGACGAGCAGGGCAAAGGGAATGAAGAACCAACCCAAATTCACCACGCCGAGATAGGGAACGAGAATCTGAGCAAAGGCGGGGTCCATGACGTAGAGGTAGAAGCCGCACGCCGCTGCGGCCACGGCCTGCAGCAGAATCTTGAACCAGCCGGGTACGCCGTCCGTGCTGTGGCGGGTGATTTTAGCGTAGTCGTCAATGAAGCCCAGCAGGGCGGTGAGGGTGGTCACCAGCAGGATGCAATGGATGCAGGGGTTGGTGAGGTCGCAGGTCAGCAGAATCGTCAGCAGCGTGAGTCCGATAATCATCACGCCGCCCATGGTGGGCGTGCCGACCTTGGCTTCATGGTCGGGCGCGGTGCAGCCCTTGTGGGCTTCACGGATGGGCTGCCCTGCTTTCAGTGCGCGAAGAACGGCAATCATGCGCGGCCCGATGAACAGGGAAGCGAGGAACGGCAGAAGAATGGCAAGGTGCATAAGCACGGCGGAAGGAGTATCGAGGAAAGTTAACATGGAATTTAAAATTTATAATTTATAATTTATAAAGTTAAAGTTAGCGCGGCTGCGCCGCGGGGGAAGAAAAGAAGAGGTGCGGATGGGTTAATGATTGGTTTGGGGTGATGCTTGACGGATGTGTGATGTTGAAGTTGTTGCTTGGTTTTTCGCTTTGCGTTTCGTTATCCCGCGCGCGCAGCGCGCCGAATTCAAAACTTTATAAATTATAAATTATAAATTATAAATTTTTCAAATCCGGGAAAAGCTCATACATGGTGCGTTCCATTCCTGCGGAGCGCGAGCCCTTAAACAGAATCGCGTCTCCTTCCTGCATGAGGGAGCGCAGGGCGGCGGCGGCTTCGGCGGGTGTTTCCACCAGCAGAGCGGGGATGCTTTCCGCAGCGGCGTGGCAGAGGGCGAGCGTTTCTTCACACTCGGCACCTACGACGACCACGGCGGCGTAGCCGAGGGAAGCGGCGCACCAGCCCATATCGGCGTGTGCGGCAATGCCGCCCTGACCCAGCTCGCCCATCTTGCCCAGCACGGCGAGGTGGCGCTTCGGTCCCTTGAGGGCGGCGACCGTCTCCAACGCAGCTTTCATGCTTTCGGGGTTGGCGTTGTAGGTGTCATCCACCACGGTGTAACCCTCTACCTGCTTACAGGCAAGGCGGCCCTTCGTGAGGGTGGAGGCGGACAGCCCCGCAGCAATCTCATCGAGCGTGCAGCCGAGTTTCCAGCCCGCAGCGGCGGCAAGCAAGCTGTTGCTCACCATGTGCGCGCCCGGCACAGGCAGGGCGATTTCCGTTTCGCCCAAGCCGTCAATGTGCAGGGTGTAGGTCGTGCCTGTGGCGGTGGAACGCGGGTTGAGCGCACGCACGGCGGAATCGGCACCGCCCACAGGCAGCGGCGTGGCCTTGGTCTGCGCGGCAATGTAGTCCGCAAAATCATCGTGTGCGGGGTACACCATGAAACCGTCCGCAGGCAGGGCGCGGGCGACGGTGCATTTCTCGTCGGCAATGTTCTCGCGGCTGCCCAGGAACTCCATGTGGGCGGAGCCGATGGTGGTGATGATGCCGATGCGCGGCTGCGTCATGGCGCAGAGGGGAGCCAGCTCGCCCTTGTGGTTCATGCCCATCTCCCAGATGGCGGCTTCGATACCCTTTTCGGCGGACAGGATACTCAACGGCACACCGATGTGGTTGTTGAGATTGCCCTTGGTGGCCTGTGCCTGAGAGAAATGTTGAGACAGCACCGACAGCGTCATGTCCTTGGTGCTGGTCTTGCCGCTGGAGCCTGTCAGCCCCACCACCTGAACAGGGGCCAGTTGAGCGCGCCACCACTGGGCAAGGCTTTGCAGGGCAACAAGCGTGTCCGCCACCTCAATGACAGAGCAATCGGGGCAGAACTCACCTACGCGGCGGCTCACCACCACCGCAGCCGCCTTGGCAGAAGCATCGGCGGCGAAATTGTTGCCGTCAAAACGCTCCCCGCACAGGGCAAGGAAAATCGTCCCCTCGCCCACCGCGCGGCTGTCCGTTGTCAGCCCCGCCGTCACCGCACGCGTACCCTGTGCCGCGAGCTTACCGCCCGTAGCCGTCACCAAATCCTGTATGCTAATCTCTTTCATTATCTCCCGCGCGCAACGCGCGCCGAACTTAAAACTTTATCAATTATAAATTAAAAATTATAAATTACTTCCTTCCTTCTTCCGCACGCTTTTTCAGCACCGAGGAGGGAATCGAAATGCCGTCGGGGTTCTTCTCGCGGTAGTAGGCCAACACCTCGTCACGGTCGGAGAAGTTGATAGTCTCGTTGGCGAAAATCTGATAATTCTCATGCCCCTTGCCCGCAATCAAAATCACATCACCGGGCTTGGCCATCGCCAAAGCGGCGCGGATAGCCTCGCGGCGGTCGGTGATACGGTGCTGCTTGGCTTCGGGGATGCCGGGCATGATTTCATCAATAATCGCTTCGGGGTCTTCGGAGCGGGGGTTATCGCTCGTCACCAGACACAGGTCGCTGAAACGCGCGGCGGCTTCACCCATCAGCGGGCGCTTGGTGCGGTCGCGGTCGCCGCCGCAGCCGAAAATGGTGATGACGCGGCCGCTGTGGCACAGCTCTTTCATGGTGCGGCAGGCGTTCTCCACGGCATCGGGCGTGTGGGCGTAATCCACAAAGCATTGCACGTTGTTCACGCTGCTCACCAGCTCCATGCGACCGGGCACCTGCGGGCTTTGGGCAAGGCAGGTAATCGCATCGCGCAGGTTCACGCCCGCCGCCACGGCACCCGCCAGCGCGGCAAGGCTGTTGGACAGGTTGAACTTGCCGATGAGCGGCGTACGGACAAGGTAGCTCTTGCCCTGATAGTGCAGCTCGTACTGGCTGCCCTTGAGCGTCATCAGCTTGGGAACGGCGCGGAAATCGGCATCGGCACTCTCACCGAAGGTGCGCACGCGCATGAGGGGGCGCAACTCCTCCGCCAAGCGGCGACCGTAGGTATCATCGGCATTGATAACCGCCGTCACCTTGTTATCGCGCCCCGCCGCCATGCCGGTGAAGAGCAGCTTCTTGGCCTGATAGTAGTTCTCCATGTCGCCGTGGTAGTCCAGATGGTCCTGCGTGAGGTTGGTGAAGATACCCACGCGGAACTCCGTACCCGCCGTGCGCTGCTGGTGCAGGGCGTGCGAGGACACCTCCATCGCCACCGCGCGGCAGCCGTTCTTCACCATGGCGGCAAACATCTGTTGCAGCTCGGCACAACCGGGCGTGGTGTTGTGGCTGGGCGTGCGCTTGGCACCGTCATCGTAGTGAATGGTGCCGATAAGCCCCGCGCGCTGCCACGTGGCGCGGAAAATGGCGTTCGTCAGGTAGCTGATGGTCGTCTTGCCGTTGGTGCCTGTCACCCCCAGCACCACCATGTGCGAGGAGGGGAACTCGTGCCACGCGCTCATCAGCACGCCGTCCGCCGTGTGGGTGTCGGGCACCTGTACCCAGAGAATACCCTTGGCTTCGGCTTCGGGTGTCACGGGCGTTTCCGCCACAATCGCGGCGGCACCCGCCGCAATAGCCCCGCTGATGGCGCTGTGACCGTCAAACTGCGTGCCGCGCACCGCCACATAACAGCAACCGGGAATCACCTTGCGGCTGTCATCCGTGAGCAGAGACAGCGGCTTTTTCAGCTTGCCCGTCACTTGGGCATTGGGAAGAACGGAAAGGATGTGTTTGAGATTCATGATAGCGAGAAATGGGTTAAAGGTTGTTATTCGGCGTTCGGGGTGACAAGGGGGATAATGCGTTCGGCAACGCGGCGGAAAGGTGTTGTCTCTTCGGGATTATATTGGTCGCCGTCCGCCACGGTGACGATGACCAGCGGGGTGTCGTTGCAGACAATGAAGCCCGCATGAACGAGCATGTTGTCGTCGAACTGCACATCAACATAGCCCTTGGAGCAACCTGCGGGCAAATCCTTGAGGGGCGCCTTTTCCTGCGCTTTCTGCGCGGTTTCGGCACTCATGATGCGGCGGGTCGGCGGCGGATTGGTGGGCAGATAGCGCTCGCCGTCATTCAGCATCAGCCCCTTGATGAGACGGGGCTGAACGCGCACACCGCCGTTCGCCACGGCGGCATAGCCCGTGGCCAGATGCATGGCGGAAACCTTTTTCAGGTAATAGAAGAAACTTGTCTCGTTCGGCTCACCGGGCACGGCCTCGTCCGTTGTCTCGCAGGGCACGTCATCCTGCACGCCCAACCCCACGGGTTCGTTCAGCCCGAAGCGGGCAATGGCAGCGCGGCATCTTTCCATCTCAACGACGGGGGAAACGTGGCGGCTGCCCTGTTCCGTCGCCTCGATATAGCCGAAGAGCTTGGCGGTGTGCCCTGCCGGCAGCACGGGAGAGCAGGCGATGTTGGCACCTTCGGGATTGCTGCCCGCGCCCACCATGGCCAGCACCTGCCCCGTGGCGGCATTCAGCACCACCGCCCAACCGCGCACGGCGGCGGTATCCGTCACCACATCGTTCATCTCCTGCTGCACGGCATCCTGCATGCCCTCATCGAGCGTCAGGATGATGTTGCCCATCATCACCGCCTGTTCGGGCATGGGTTTTAACAAGGCTTCCACTTCGGGCGGATACGTCTCTGCCTGTACCACGGCGGCAAGGCTCAACGCAAACAGCAGGGAAAGGTGACGAAAGAATTTCATGGAGACTTAAAGTGTTTTCAGATATTCGGCGTAGGCACCGGGGTCGGTGGGTTTTACCACTCCGGCTTCAATCAGCCCTCGCACGGCGGTGCGGAAGAAAGGTGCGGCCACCGTACCGCCGCTGATGGGTCCCAAATTTTCAAAGCGGAATTCGCGGTCGTCGGTCGAATCAACGGTCAAGTGGACAAGGACTACCAGCTGCGGAGCATCCGCAGGTACCAGACCGATGCAGGAGACGCGGTAGACATATTTCGACAGTTGGTTCCCATGAGGTTCGGCACCCTCCTCTTTGGCGATTCTTTGGGCACCCGTCATGGCGGCGATGCGGACACCGGGAACGCTCGCAAGAGAGGCAATGCCGCGGCGAATGGGGATAGGGTTATCCTTGCGGGTCGCGGATTCCAACATGTTGAGCAGCGCGGCAGCGTTCTCTTCGCTCACCACGCGCCGCCCCTCGGCAGAGGTGCCGTTGGTGGTTAAACGCGGCTCCATGTACACCCCCTTGTTGGCAAGGGCAGCGTAGGCGGCTGCCATGTGCAGCGGGGTAACGGTGATGTGCGTGCCGTAACCGGCATGAGCCAACGCCGTTGCATCGGTGCCGTCGGGCACGCTGCAGGAAGCGAGCAGGGAGCCTTCTTTCGGCTCGGCGGTAAAGCCGAATCGGGTCAGCATGTCGCAGAAAGACTTGCCTTTGGCGGACAGAGCCATGCGGGCGGCACCGGGGCGGGAACCTTTGATAACCACTCCCTTCATGGCCATAGCACCGTATTGAAACGGAATGTCGGAGACGAGCTTCCCGTCCGCTGCAGTGAAGGGATTGCAGTTAATGAGACTGTCTGCTGTGACCACTCCGGATTCCAACGCAGCAGCGGTGGTAAGAACGGTGAAGGTGTTGCCCGGCGCATACCCTGTTTTCAACAGGTAGGAGCCGTCTGTGGGCGTTGTGCCATCGGCATGGCGCTCAGCCATGGCCAGAATATGCCCCGTTCGGGGGTCCATCACCAACATGCCGCCGTGTGTAATGCTGTAGTCAACATCGGCTTTTTCAACCGGTGCGCTCATCGCGGCTTGGGCCACGGCTTGAATCTGTGGGTCAATGGTGCTTGCCGCTTCGCTCTGTGCGGCACAGGGCAGCACCAGGGCAGCGGAAAGGACGGACAGGAGATAAGAGGTGTGTTTCATCATATATCAGCGTTTTTTATTGTTCTTGGGTTTCTCCGCTGCGGGCGGAGTGGGCGGCTTCGCGGTTTGGGCGGCGGCCATAGCGGCCTCTTCGCCCTCCTCGCTCTTCTTCTTAATATAGGCTTCGTACGCCGCGGGGTCGCTGGGCGTGAGATTCAGCACATTGATAAAGCGCAGCGCCGCGGCATGGAAAATAGGGGCTGCCACCGTACCGCCGCCGGGGTTGCAATCCGTGGGATGGGGTTCGTCAATCACCGTCAGCACCACCAGCTTGGGGTCGTCAATCGGCAGCACACCCGCAAAGGAAACGGTGTACAGGTTCTCCATGTAGCCGCCGCCCTCGCGCACTTTCTTGGCCGTGCCCGTCTTGCCGCCGATGCGGAAGCCCGGAATGGCGGCCTTGGTGGCGGTGCCGCGGCGCACGGGGTCGGGGTTCTTAGCCTGTGTCACCGTCTCTAACGCAAAGCGCAAATCCTTGGCTGTTTTTTCGCTCATGACGCGCCCCACTTCCACGGGTTTACATTCATCATACACCGAGCCGTCGGCAGCAATGATTTTGTCGATGAGGCGCGGTTTCATGCGCACGCCGTTGTTGGCAATGGTGGCATAGACCATCGCCATATGCAGGGGCGACACCGCCACGGAATAGCCGTAGGCGATACGCGAGAAGTTGACGATATTGGAACCGTCGGACAGCATGCAGGGTCCGCCGCAGGGTAACTCCAAATCCACGGGCTTGTCCAAGCCGTATTTCTGCACATACTCCTTGTAATTCGACCACTTGCACGCCAAGGCGATGTGGGCGGCACCGGGGTTACTGGACTTGGCCAACACACCCCACATAGGCAGTGTCCCGTAGTGATGGGGGCTGTCGTTAATGGGCTTGCTGCCGAAGCCTACTGAGAACCATTCACAGGAAACGGGGGAGCCGATGCTGTAAACCTTCTTTTCCAACGCAGTGGTCACGGCAATGACCTTAAAGGTGGAACCCGGTTCATAGCGTGTCTGGCAGGCAAAGTTGAAATCGCCCGTCACCACGTTGCCCTTGGCGTCTTTCACCTCACCGCGCTTGAACTTGCCGTCGGGGGTAATCAGCTCTTTGCTGTTCAGGTTGAAGGCGGGGCGGCTCACCATGGCGAGAATGTCACCCGTCTTGGGGTCTACCACAATCATGCAGCCTCGTTTGGCACGGAAATGGCGCATGCCCCTGTCCAGTTCCTGCTCCACAATCGTTTGCAGGCGCATGTCGATGGTGAGACGCAGATTCAGCCCGTGCTTGGGCGCCATGTAGCGGTCATCCTCGCTGGGCAGCACCTGCCCGCGGGCGTTATGGCGGTATTCGCGCATGCCGTCCACACCCGCCAGATAGCTTTGCAAATAGGCTTCCACACCGCTCTGCCCCTTGTTTTCGTGGTCCACATACCCCAGCACGTGGCACAGCATATCGGGCATGGTATAGCGGCGGCGCAGGTCGGTTTGCACCATCAGACCGTGAATGTGGGCTTCTTTCAGCGCGTCGCGCATTTTTTCAGCCATTTCTTGGTCTAAACCCTTTGCCAAAATGATTTGGTTGCGGTAATTTTTGGTGGGTTCGCCTTTGGCTTTGGCTTCGATATTGTAAGCCGTGACGGCGGGCTGGGCAATTTTGTCGATGATGTCCTGCTTCGTGGTGTAACGCTCTACCTTTTCGGTGTGGGCAGGGATGGTTTTCTTCACCCATCGGGTGTACTTTTTACCCTTGCTGTTGGTTTCCGTCACCTTGACGGTCTCCGTCTTTTCCGGCACTTCAATGGTGTCTTTGAGTCGCACGCGGGAGAGGAACTGATCCAGCACCTCGGCCACCAGCTTATCGTGGGCGGCGTAGTATTGCTCGCAGACTTCGGGGTCGTAATCCAGCATGCGGTTGGCCTTGGCATCACGCGGGTCGATATTCTTGCGCAATTCGGCCTTTTCCTCCAACGTCAGTTCACGCTCGGCGTTCTTGAGAAGTTTGTCCTTGTGATTGATAATCAGCTTGCGGCGGGCCTTATCATCTGTGGCTTCTGCCCACTTGGGGTCATGAATGGCCTGATTATACGCCAGACCTTCTACAACGGCGGTCAGTTCGCGCAGGTGGTAGCGGTCGGCCACCAGCTCGGCGCTCTGAATGTTGCCGGTCAGAATTTCCTCATGCCTGTCCATGATGATGCCGCGCTGGGCGGGGATGCGCTCGCGGTCAATCAACTCATCGGCGGCAATGGCGCTGTGGTTGCTCGGGTCAACAATCTGCAGTTCCACCAATCTCCATGCAATGCTGCAGGAGATAATCATGATAAGCGCGCTCAGAATAAGACTGCGCCCGGCAAATGGAACTTTGGTCTTCACAACGTAACGGCAGAGAGGAAACGAAACTCAGCGGTATATTCAGCGGGCAAGGGTGATGTGTGCTGCGTTATCGCGGCGGGCGATTTCGATTTGCGAGCGGTCGATATCGCGCAGCGTTGAGGCATCGCGCGTCAGGCGGTCACGCATGGCAATGCGTTGGGTCAGGTCATTGGCGGCGGCGCGGTACTGATTGGCGTTCATGTTGTGCACGGCGATTTCGCGGTGCAGTTTGCTGATTTCGGTGTTGATAGACACCTGTTCGTTCTTAAGCACGGCATAGGTAATGCCGCCGGCGGAAACGAGAAGAGCACAGACGACCATCCATATCAGGAAGCCGAAACTGATACGGTCGGGATAGCGATTGGAAACGGGGGTGTAGGAGGACATGAGGAAACGGTGGTTTTAGATTTTTTCGATAACGCGCAACTTGGCACTGCGGGCGCGGGGGTTGGCGGCGAGTTCTGCCTCGCTTGCGGTAAGGGGTTTTTTGAACACGAGACGCGCGGCGTACTCCGGGTTGGGGCGCGGGGCGGGCCATTCGGGGCGGTCGATTTCGGGGCGGGTCACGCGGTCGAAATAACGCTTCACGGCGCGGTCTTCAAGGCTGTGGAAGGTGATGACGGCGAAACGACCGCCGCTCTTGAGCAGGGAAAGACCGCTTTCCAGCAAGGCTTCCAACGCGCCCAGCTCGTCGTTCACGGCGATGCGCAGGGCTTGGAAGCTGCGGGTGGCGGGGTGGTTGCGACCCTTGCGCGGCAGGACGGAAGCGATGATGTCCGCCAGTTGCAGCGTGGTCGTGATGGGGGCCTTTTCGCGCTCGGCGCAGATGCGGCGGGCAATAGCGCGGCTCGCGCGCTCCTCGCTGTACTGCCACAGGATGTCGGCCAGCTCGCTTTCAGGGGCGGTGTTCA
>JAZLFB010000222.1:0-14711 GCA_045615585.1 Akkermansia sp. | reverse complement strand
CCGAATTGGGCCAGTTTCACCTCGCCGTCCTGCGCCAAGCCGTCGCGAATGCCGCGCAACACGGCCTCCAACGCCAGCTCTGCCGCCATCGCGGTAGCGGTGCCGCCCAGCGCTTCGCGGATGCGTTCCTGTAGCCCGCGGCGGTTCATCAGTCGTTTTCGACAGCGTTGTTCAGCTCATTCAGCTCACTTTGCATGTTCTTTAAGCGTTCCTGCAGGGCGGTGTCCTTCTCCAGAATAGCATGCACGGCGGCGTGCATGTCGGGGTCGGCGGAGGCGTGTTTCACCAGCGATTGCCACAGCTTTTCCGCTTCCTGCCATGCGGGTTGGTCTTTGGCGGCGGCACCGTGGGCGCGGCGCAGCTCAATCATCTGCTGCATGCTTTGCTCCATGAGCTTGAGCGTCTCCTGCGCGCGCTGTTCGGGGGTGTACACCTCCTCCACCCGCACTTCGCTGGGCGGCTGAGAGTCGTAGTCAGCAAGGGCGGTAAGGGGGCAGAGCGCAAGGAAGAACAAGTATTTCATGGGAATAAATGCGGGGTGGATTGGTGAAAAAATCAGTTGCGGCGGTTGTTGCTTCGGGAAAGAATGATGAGGGCGTAGTACGCCAACATGGCAATGGAGGACAGCGCGGCGGCAACGTAGGTCATGGCGGCGGCACGCAGGGCGCTGCCCGCCTGTCCGTGCATCGTGCGGTCGGCAAGCCCGCTGCTTTGCAGCCACGCCAGCGCGCGGCGCGAGGCATCGAACTCCACAGGCAGGGTGACAAGGGCGAACACGGTGGTAAGACCGTACAGCGCCAGCCCCAGCCAAGCGATGTCGGGTCCTCCGCCCGTGCCCAGCAGCACCAGCCCCAGCATCAGCACAACCTGCCCGATGCGCGAGCCGATGTTCACCATCGGCACCAGTGAGGAGCGCAGCGAAAGCCACGGATACGCCTGTGCGTGCTGCACGGCGTGGCCGCACTCATGAGCCGCCACCGCTACGGAGGCCACGCTGGCGTTGTGGTACACCGCTTCACTCAGATTCACGGTGTGGTCAAGGGGATTATAATGGTCGGTCAGCTTGCCGGGCACGCAGGTAATCTGCACCTCGGAAAGCCCGAACTGATTCAGCATGCGGCGTGCCGCCTCCGCCCCCGTTATCGGGGCAGGGGTGGCGGAAAACTTTTTCATGGAGGACTCCAAATTGCTGTGTACCAGCATGCCGATGAGAAAACAGGCACCCAGCAACAGCAGCCCGAAAGCCGTGTAGTCTCCCCCGCCCGCATAGCCGTAACCGCCGCCGTAATAGGCGCTGTCATAGCCGTATTGAGCCAAAATGGTGCAAAGTGTTATCATGTGTTGCTGTTAGTATGATAACAGCAAGCCCGATTTTGTTCAATCTTTGCTGACAGAAAAAAGGATTAATCCTGTGTCTTAATGCCTTGGAGATTCATTTGCAAGTGTTCTTCCCCTATGCGGTGGATGGGGGAGCCTGTAAAGAAGTTGTTGAAATCATCCCCGCGCAGGGCGGCCAGCATGGCGGGCGTGGCGGCGGAGAAGCGGGCGGGCATCAGCAAATGCGGGTCAATGCGCGGTTCCTGCCCGCGGCGGGGGCGGTTCCACGGGCATGCCTCTTGGCAGGCATCGCAGCCGTAAAGGCGTTCCCCCTGGGCTGCGGCAATGTCGGGCGGCATGGGGCATTTGGTTTCAATCGTCCAAAAGGAGAGGCAGCGGCGGGCATCGCACACGCCGTTGTGCAGGGCGTGGGTGGGGCATGCCTCCTCGCAGCGGTGGCAGTTGCCGCAGAAGTTGCCGATGGGCGTATCAACAGGCAGCTCCAGCGTGGTGAGGATAGAGGCCAGAAAGCAGTAGGAGCCGCCGCGCGGGCGGTTGAGCAGACCATTGCGCCCGCGCCAACCCAGCCCCGCCGCTTGGGCAAAGAAACGCTCACTCACGGGTCCGGAGTCCGTGAAACACCGCTGGGTGCCGCCGTAAAAGGACAGCGTTTCATCTAAATCCGCCAACTTGGCGGCCAGTAGCTTGTGGTAGTCTTCCCCCTGTGCGTAGCGTGCCACGCGCCCCGCTTCCTGCCGCGCATCGGTGCGGGCGTACTCGTAGGTGAGCATGATGACGCGCTTCACGCCCGGCAGAACAAGGTCGGGATTCAGGCGGGCGGGCAGGTGCCGCTCCATCCATTGCATGTCGGCGTGCTTCCCTGCGGCAAGCCAGTCCTGTAGCTCCGTTCCTTGGTCGGCAAAGGCATCGGCGACGCCCACACCGGAAAAGCCCAGCGCGGCGGCGGCGTATTCCAAGGCCTGTCGGGCGGGTTGCATGGTGAAAAATCAGTTCAGATGTCCGCGCAGTGTGGCTTTGTGCGCCTCGGAAATCGGCAGTGCCTGTACCACGTGCAGCAGAGCGTTGGAGATGCGGCGACCTGCGGAATGCCCCTTTTCCCGCCCGGCGCGGCGACCTTCTTTGAAGGAGAGCCGCTGCATGTTGGCCGAGGCCTGTTTGTTGCCCAGTGCCGCTGCGCGGCGGTACAGGGTAAGGGCTGTGCCAGCGTTGCGTTTCACGGCAATGCCGTTTTCGTACATGGCGCCCAGATTGTTCATGCAGTCCGCATCATTCATCTTGGCCCCCAGATGAAAGAAATCCGCTGCCTTGCGGGGATTAGGGCGGTGTCCCAGGCCCTTGTAGCACATGTAGCCCATGTAGAAGAACACATGAGGCGTGGCGGGGTCGACCTCTGCCTGAACTTTCAGCAAAAGCCAAGCTTTATCGGGCATGGGTTTGCACACCTTACCCATAAAGAGGTAGCGGGCGAGCTGCACGCGCGCTTCTCCATAGCCCAGCTCAACGGCACGATACATGTATTCAAAAGCCTTCTTCGGGTCGGGGGTGCAGCCATAACCTCGTTCTTTATACAGAGCAAGGCGGAAAAGAGCCTCTTTTTGCAGTTGCTGACAATCAGGGTCGTCGGGGTCGGCAAGGGGCATCTCGGCAATTTTAGCAGCCAGTTCACAGGCCGGTCCCGGACGAGCTTCCAATCCTTTGAATTGCCCCTCGTATACGTCTAACAACAGGCGGGCAGCGGGTGCATAACCGTTGCGGGTGCATTGTTCCAAAAGGAGAGGCACGCTTTCAACATTCGGGATGGATGTATCTTCCAACGTGGCTTTTGCTTGGGCATACATGGCCTCTGCATCACTGCGGTCCATCGTGACGCGCATGTTCTCATGCTGTACCGCCATAGTCGGAACAGCCGAAAATAAGAGCATAATTACCAAGCATCGTATCATTGCTCAATCTATATCACAGGCCCCTGCGTTTGTCTATTTTTTTATGAGAAAGAATTGCCGGCAGACGTGCCGTGCCTGACAGAAAACGGCTCATGCGGGGCGCTTCTCGTTGTACACCAGCATCAGCTTGGGACCGTGGGGCAGTTCGGCGGTCAGGCGCTTGTTCAGAGTGCTCAGTCGGGTGTGGCTCTCCTCTACCGTCAAATCATATTCGGCGGGGATGCTGATGAGACACAGAGAGGCATTTCCTTGGCGGTAGGTGTCGATGGCAAGGGGCAGGGGGGCGCCGATGTGAATCATGGCGCGGCGTACCTGTTCCTGCCAGTCGTCAGGCTCGGTACCCTTGGGCAGTTCTCGCACATCGGGTTCCACATGCACTTCTACTCTTGCGGCGTTCAGGTGGCGGCGCACTTCCTGACGGAAGGCGTGAATCGGCACCTGCCAGTCGCGCAGCGTCACATCGCGCGGCAGCTCCAAGTCCGCCGTCACAATCAGCCCGGCATCGGATTCCATGAGCACCAGCCCATGCACACCGAAGCGGTGGGTGAGGGCAATGCGGCGAATCACCATCTCGCGCGACAGGGTTTCATCGTCCTCCATCGGTTGAATATGCACCAGCGTTTCCGTGTCGGAAAAAGATTCTCGGAGCAGGGCTTCAATCGCATCCGCAATTTCATGGGCGGTGTCCACGTGCAGGTGTTTCGGCGCCAGCACCACCATCTCTACATAGTTGCGGTTGCCCACCTCGCGCACGCGCAGGCGACTGACAGGGTAGGCGGGCATGCGCTGTTTCATGAGCGTACGAATCTTCACCGCCGTTTCGCCGTTGGCCTTGTCCATCAGGCTGTTGACGGCTTGGGTACCCAACAGGCGGCAGACATTCAGAATGAACAGAGCCACCACCAGAGAGCCGAACACGTCCGCTCGCTGCAAGAACCAATGCAGCCATGTGCCCTGCGTGGTCATATCCGCCAAGGCAGCACCCGAAATGCCGCACAACACGGCCACGCTGCTCCAAATATCGGTGGCAAAGTGGGCGGCATCCGCCTCCAGCGCGGCACTCTTGGTTTCCTTGGCTACGCGGCGCAGCATGGCGGCGCGGTTCACATCCACCGTAATGGAGACCAGCACCACCACAAAGGCCCACAGGCTCGTCTCCACGGCAAGGGCGTTGGGGTCGTCGCTCGTCAGGCGTTCGTAGGCTTCGTTCACCACCCATGCGGCGGTCAGGAAAAGGAGCAGCGTTTCCGCCAGCGCCATCAGGTTTTCCACCTTGCCGTGACCGTAGGGGTGATCGTCATCCGCAGGGCGGGCGGAGACTTTGACGGCAAAGAGGGTGCCAGCCGCCGCTGCCAAATCGAGCGCGCTGTGCAGCGCTTCGGACATGATACCCAGCGAGCCTGTCATGATACCCACGACAAACTTCATGGCGGTGAGCAAGGCGCTCCACACCACCGATGACCATGCGGCAACAGCTTTTTTGATATCATGCTCCATGTCGGAGAAAAGTCTAGCAGAGAACTGAAAACTTAGTCAAGCCAAACAGAAATATCTGTCTCGCAGAGGTTCTGAAAGACGCCAAAAACGGAGCCTGCTCCTTTCCTGTTTTCTTACAGGTTATTGCAGAAAAACATGTCGTTTCCGGCCTTTTTCAGCAAATCTGCCAGCGTAATGCCCTGTAAGTAGTCGCGTATCACTTCGCTCAAACCCACCCAGACGGGCAGGGTGATGCAGTGGTCGCGCAGCTCGCAATCGTTTTCAGGCAGGGAGAGGCAGTGGACGGGCATCAAATCGCCTTCCGCCACATTCAGAATATCGTACAGCGTGAACGCATCGGCGGGGCGGGCAAGTTTGTAGCCGCCCGACTTGCCGCGCAGACTGGTTACCAGCTGCGCGTGCAGCAGCACAGCCATGATGCTCTCCATGTATTTGAGGGTGATTTTCTGACGCTCCGCCACATCGCGCAGCGACACGGGGGAACCGTCGGCATGCGCAGCCAAATCCAACATAATGCGCAGTGCGTAACGCCCCTTGGTGGAAATCCTCATCATAGCAACGGCATTATAGGGCAGCGTTGCCCGCCCGTCAAGTAAAACCTGTTAGATAAGTAGGAATTAGAGCCTTGCCCTTAGCTGAGGGCGGCGGCAAGGCGCTCTACCTGTTCGCGCAGGGCGGGGTCGTTTTTGAGCTTGTCTTCTACGGTGCGGGCGGCGTGCATTACGGTGCCGTGGTCACGCCCGCCGAAAGCGGCGCCGATTTCCTGCAGGGAGAGCTGTGTGTGCTCGCGGGACAGGTACATGGCCACCTGTCGCGGGTGGGCAATGTTGGCGGTGCGGCGGCGGCCGTTGATGTCCGCCAAGCGAATCTTGAACTCATCCGCCACCAGCTGCTGGATATCGGAGACGGCAGGGCCCGCGTTAGAGCGGCGGCGCGTGGGCGTCAGAAGGTCTTTTAACTGTTCGCGGGCATCCTTGGGGGTCAGCTCGCGGTGGCAGAAGGAGGCGAAAGTCGCCAGACGCACCAAGGCGCCCTCCAGCGCGCGCACGTTGTGCGTAATGTTCTTGGCAAGGAACTCCACCACGGCGGGGGAGAGCAGCGTCTTTTTCCACTGCTTGAGACGGTTGCGCAGAATAGCCACGCGCGTTTCGTAGCAGGGGGGCTGCAGATTCACCGTCATGCCCTGCTCAAAGCGGGAGATAAGGCGGTCATCCATCTTGGTGATTTCCGCCGCGCAGCAATCGGCGGAAAGGATGATTTGCTTGCCGCTGGCAAACAGGGCGTTGAAGGTGTGGAAAAACTCCTCCTGCGTCTTGTCGGCGCGGGCAAGGAACTGGATGTCATCAATGATGAGCACGTCGGCCTTGCGGTACTTGCGGCGGAAGGCAGTCATGGCTTCTCCCTTCTTGCCCAGCGCATCCAGATAGGCGTTCATGAAATCCTCGCTGGTCACATAGAGTACCTGCGTGTCTTCGTTGCGCTCGCGGATGGCGTTGCCGATGGCCTGCAACAGGTGGGTTTTGCCCAGCCCGGAGCCGCCGTAGACAAACAGGGGGTTGTGCAGGCTGTTGTCGGAGGCGGCTACGGCCTTGGCTGCGGCGTAGGCAAACTCGTTGTTCGGGCCTACCACGTAGTTCTCAAAGGTGTAGTCACCGTTCAGCCCGCTGTTGAGGAGCATGCGGCGCTTGGGGCGTGCGGCGGCAGCTTTGCGGACAACACGCGGGGCAGGGGCGGCAACGGCGGCGGGCTCGGCGGGCGTCTCCTGTGCGGGTTCTTCCTCATCGCAAAGGAATTCAATCTCGCGGGCGGCACCCAGCACGCAGGCGGCGGCATTCATGATACTGTCATGGTAGTTAATCTCAATCCAGACAGTGGACATGTCTGCGGGGCAGAGCAGTTGCAGCTTGGTGCCTGTGTCCGCTTTCAGCGTCAGGCGTGACACACAGTCATTGCCATACTCCCCCAAATCGCCGTGAACGCGCAGTTCTTCTCTGATGCGCGTCCAAAGCTCGTTCTCCTGTACCTGATGGCTCATATTACCTGTGTGAAAGTCGTTTCTTTTCTGTCTGCCCGTTGGGGCGGTGCGGGGGGAACTATGCCACGACTTCCGATTTCAAAAAAGTTTTTTTTACGCGGGCAATTCCTGCCCACCCTGTTTTCCGCTGTTCCATGCGAGTTCCACAAGATTAAAAAAAATCTAACGACAAGTGCTCATTTAGTTAGCATTTCTTGATTATTATTTTGACTTTTAGGCAAGCTTAAAAATTCTTGTGGAACATTTTTGCTGCATAATGTAAGTTATTGATAATAAATATACTGAACTATTTTGAAGTAAAGGGAAAATGACCGTATGCGGGCAGAATACGCCTATCCGTTAAGCCTTGAAAAAGGGCGGTTTAGCGGCAGAAGTGCTGCCAGCCGCAGCCGAGGTTCTGCTGCGAATTTTCGGTCAAAACACCGATGCGGAAGAGCGGGCAATCCGCCCCCGTCGTCGCAACTCGCTGAGCATCCGCAGGAGAGAGCGCGAGCAGCAGCTCGTAATCCTCGCCGTCCTGCAAGGCCTGAGCCGTGGAACGCCCATCGTTACAGGGAATCGCGGGCATGTCCACCTCGAACCCGCAGTGAGACGCCGCTGCAAGTCGCGGCAAATCAACGGCTAAGCCGTCGGAAAGGTCCATCATGGCCGTGGGGCGCAGCCCCGCCGCCAACAAAGCGCGCGCCTCGTTCAAGCGCGGCTCAAAATCCAAATGGTGCCCGCTTTCAAAGGAGCCGCCCAAACGTCCCGTCACAAACAGCACATCACTGGGGCGGCCGGTGCTGCGTAAAACAGCCTTGCCGCGCTCTACCGTGCCGGTCAGGGCAATGTTCATCACCAGCCCGTCCGTGGGCAGCGAGGCCGTCTCACCGCCCGCAATGGAGACACCGTAGCGTTGCGCCAGTGTGCTCATACCCCTGTAAAGCCCCTCCACAAGCCCTACAGGGCGGCTTTTGTGGGTGAGCAGGGTCACCAAGGCATGCTGCGGCCAACCGCCCATAGCGGCGATATCAGACAGCGCGCGCGCCAGTGCCTTGTGTCCGATGCGTTCGGGGGCGGTATCGCGGGTAAAGTGGATGCTCTCCACCACCACATCGGTTTTCAACAGCACATCGTGCTCCGCATCTCCCTGCACCACGGCGCAGTCATCCCCCGCGCCGTGCAGCAGCGCACCGTTGCTCGGCAACAGCGGCAGCAGACGCGCCAGAAGCGCATTTTCGCCCACGGCGGAAAGGGGGGTATCATCAGAAATCATGACCGAAACAGAGAATGTAAATCACGCTGGAGGCATTGAACACGCAGTGAATCGCTATCGGCAGCCACAGGGAACGCGACTTCTCGTAGGCATAGCACTGCACGACACCGAAAATCGTGAGCGGCAGCAACTGCGGCAGCGCCCCGTGAATGGAGCCGAAGAACAGTCCGCTGGTCACCGCCGCAAGCACCGGCCCCGCGTGACGCTTTAATACATTATAGAGGAAGCCGCGGAAGCAGACCTCCTCGCAAATCGGAGCCATGATGACGGCCGCCCCCGCCAGAATGAGGCGGTGCTGCCACGTGCCGTTAATCAGTCCTTCCACCACATCTTGGTCCTCAGGGCTGCCTGTCAGGCGGGCAATGGCATCCATCAGCCCCAGTGCATCCATGAGCAGCGAGGGCAGCGCCACTGCCGCCACACCCGCCATCACCCACAGAAAGCGGCGGAGCAGGGGCACACACGGCTTATCGGGCTGCGCGGGCTGAATGACGTAGCGAATCAGGAAAGGCAGATACAGCAGCACCTGTCCCGCCATCCCAACTAACAGCGATAGGGTGGAAACCTGTGAAAAACTGTGCTCTACGTTGCCCTGCAACAGGGGGGCAATCATCGTTGCCGTGAAAATCAGGCAGAACGCCGTTGTCAGAATATAGTCCACCGTCGAGGGGAAGTCGCCCATCACAGGCCGCCCTGTACCCCGACCCGTCACGCGCCCGAATACGACCGTTCCCAAACACAGGGCGAGGCTCACCAGCATCACCCCTATTTCCAACTGTACATAGAATTCAGGCATAGACTCAACAATGGTTGTGCCCCCTTTTTACAATAAGTGGGGGCAGAGAGTCAAGGGGGAATGTACAAAGAACAACGGACAAATCGGTAAAATAAAGAGCGGTCTGACAAAAAATGTCAGACCGCCCTTGTTGTGCTGATAAAGTCTATCAGTGGTTCACGCGGGCGAACTGCTTGAGGCGCAGACCGTTCAGGTGAATGAAGCCGCTGGCGTCATCCTGATTGTAGTCTTCGTCCGTGTAGTCGCCTTCCATCGTGGCAATGGCGTAGCTGTACAGGCTGTTGGGGCTCTTGCGGCCGGCGTACATCACGTTGCCCTTGTAGAGCTTCAGGCGCACTTCGCCGTTCACCGTCTCCTGCGTCTTGGTGACGAGAGCCTGAATGGCTTCGCGTTCGGGGGCGAACCAGAAACCGTTGTACACCATGGAAGCGTAGTCGGGAATCAGGGAATCGCGCACCTTCTGAGCCTCGCGGTCCATGGTGATGGTTTCGATGTCGCGGTGAGCGGCCAGCAGAATGGTGCCGCCGGGGGTCTCGTAAATACCGCGGCTCTTCATGCCCACGAAACGGTTTTCCACAATATCCACGCGACCGATGCCGTGCTTGCCGCCCAGGAAGTTGAGCACCAGCATGATGCCCAGCGGGTCAAGCAGCGTGTAGCCGTCCTTCTCGCCGATAGCCTTGGTGCCCACGGCAGCCATGATGTCGGCAAGACCTTCCGTCTGCAGACCGATGATGTTACCCTTCTCGAACAGGCACTGCAGGTACTGGGGCTTGTCGGGGGCATCTTCGGGCGCGGTGGAGAGCAGGTACATCTGACGATCCTCCTCCTTGGTGGCGTCGTACCACGTATCTTCCAGAATACCGGCTTCGTAGGAGATGTGCAGCAGGTTGCGGTCCATGGAGTAGGGCTTCTTCACGCTCTGTCGGATGGGAATGTTGTGCTCCTCAGCGTACTTGATAAGCTCCGTACGGCCGGGGAACTGGTCACGCCACTCCTTCATGCGCCAAGGGGCAATCACCTTGAGCTGCGGGGCAAGGGCGTTGATGGAAAGCTCGAAGCGCACTTGGTCGTTACCCTTACCCGTGGCACCGTGGGCAATGGCATCGGCACCTTCGGCAATGGCAACATCCACCATAGCCTTGGAGATGCAGGGGCGGGCAATGGAGGTACCCAGCAGGTAACGCCCTTCGTACACGGCGTTGGCCTGGAACATGGGGAAAATGTAGTTAGCGGCAAAATCAGCCTTCAGGTCACCGATAATGCACTTGGACGCACCCGTGGCAAGCGCCTTGGCTTCCAAGCCGTCCAGCTCCTCTGCCTGACCGACGTCAGCACAGTAGGCGATGATTTCGGCATTGTACTTCTCCTTGAGCCACACCAGCAGAACGGATGTGTCAAGGCCACCGGAATATGCGAGAACAATCTTCATGTCGTTAATCCGCGTACGGGGTGTTCTGCCCGTACACGGGCGCGAGTATACGCCATTCCCCCGCCCGTGGAAAGAAAAATATCTGTCTTGCCGCCTCTAACAACGTTTTTAACGGTGAAAACAGCGGGAAACAGCGTCAAAAAGGCGGCATCCCGCTGCTTCCAACGGGCGTTGCAATACTCCGACAGCCGCGCCCGCCGCCAGACAGAGCAAGGTGATACCCGCTGCCGCCGCCAAGATAACAAGCGGGAAAAACCACGCGCTCTCCCACGTGTTCATCTGCGGGCAAAAGCGAAACAACAGCGTGCGGAAAGCGGATTCCAACAGATACACCGCCAACACCTGCCGTGCCACGGCATTGATAACAGCGGAATAGGGGACGGCACAGGCTCGCACGGCAAGAAAAATCCCCACCGCTGCTGCCATGATGAGCGGGGAATGGTCGGCAGCCAGCGGCAGCATGGTCACCTGTCCGACCTTGAACCAAAGGGAGAGGAACACATCACCCGCAAAAACAGCAGCCAAGGGCAGGGCTGCACAGACCAACGCCGGCGCAAAAGGCACTTTTTCGGGCAGATGCAGCCGCACAAAACGCCCCGCCATGTACATGAGCAGCATATTGGCGGGGTTTTTGCCGTCATGCAAGGCATGAGTGGTCAGCAGCATGGGCAGCACCCCCAGTAACAGGACACCCACGCCGAGCAAGAGCAGAAAACGGCGGCGTGTCAGTTTTCCCGCCGCGCGGTTCAACCAAGGCGAGACAAGCAGAATCAGCAGATAGCCGTTCATGAACCAGTAACGCCCGCTGCACAGCGGCAGCAGCGCATCCGTCAGCCCCGCTGCCGACCACCCCGCACCAATGCCGCCCAAGGCATACGAAAGCAGGGAACACAGCCACATCATCAGCCACAGGTGCCACGCCTTACCCCATGTGCCGCGCATGCCGTAGTAACCCGAAATCAGCATAAAAAGCGATACGCCCGTGTTGAAAACCGTGCAAAACAGCTCTCCCGCCAACAGATTGGTCAGCGTGGCGGGGGGCGCCAGAAAAGAGCCGTAACAATGCATCACCACAATACCGAACAGACAGCATAAGCGCAAGGCTTCCGTGCCTGAATCGCGGCGGCTGTCACTGGCAGGTGTCATCTTCACGGCAGCAGTATATCGTGCAATATGCTGAAAGGGAAGAAGATTTTTCCTCACGTCTCACTCTGTCCCCGACCTGTTTGGAAAATCACTTGACGCGTGCGCTTCTCTTCTGCTATCCTAGCGAGCATGAGAATCGTTGAAGCACGCATTGAAATCCCCATGGGCAGCCGCAACAAGTATGAGGTGGACGAAAAGACGGGCCGCATCAAGCTTGACCGCGTGCTGTATTCCTCTGCCTACTACCCTGCGGAGTACGGCTTTGTGGAAAATACGCGCTATCTGGACGGCGACCCGCTGGATATTCTGGTGTTCACCTCCGCCCCCACGTTCCCCGGTTGCTATGTGGACTGCCGCATCATCGGCGGGATGGATATGATTGACTGCGGCGAACCCGATGTGAAGATTCTGGCGGTCAACGTGGGCGACCCGCGTTACGACCACGTCAACACGCTGGATGATTTGCCCCCGCACTACATGGAGGAGATTCGCAACTTCTTCCTCACCTACAAAACCCTGCAAAACAAGGTGACGGAGGTGGGTGACTTCTTCGGCATTGAGAAAGCCTGTGAGATTCTGGATGCCTCGCTGGCGCGCTATGCGGCGGAATAAGCGCACGCCTTAAGCCTTGCCCTTTCTGCTTTCCACCAGTGTACGCACAGGGAAGGCGAAGGAGATGCCCGCCTTGGTAAAGCCCTCGTACAGGGCTTTGGCCATGCGGTAGCGGGTGTCGTAGTAGGCATCGGCCTTGCACCACGCGCAGACGGTGATGTTGACGCTGCTGTCTGCAAACTTGCCGAAACGCAGCACGGGGGCGGGTTCCGCCAACAGGTCGGGCTGCTCGCTGACAATGCGGCGCGCCGTGCTTTCCAGCAGGGAGAGGTCGGTGCCGTATTCCACGCCTACCTCAATATCGCAGCGGCGGACGGGGTAGGCGCTGTCGTTGATAACCGGCGTTTTAATCAGCGTTTCACAGGGAACGCGCAGCAGACTGTTGTCGGGGCGGCGCAGGGTGACGGAAAGCAGACGGATGCTCTCCACCGTGCCTTCAAAATTGCCTGTGTGGACATAGTCACCGGGTTTCAGCCCGCGTTCCCCCAGAATGAACATGCCGCTGATAACGTTGCTGAGAGCCGTCTGCGAGGCAAAGCCGATGGCAATGCCCGCCACACCCGCCGCGCCGAGGATGCTCACGACATCCACCCCCACGCTGTGCAGGGCATGCACAATGATGAAGCACCATATCACCGCGGCGGCACTGTGGCGCAGCACCTGGGCGGCAATGGGGGAGAGTCGCTTGTCCAGCGGCTTCATCAGGTGCCGCACGATGCGCGTGATGACCCACCCGAACAGCAGAATGAGGGCGCAGGTCACCAGACTGAGGGCATTGAACTGCCCCAGCTCCTCGAAAAGATGTCGCTGAATCGTCTCAATGAATCCGCTCATATCCGTGTCGTTTCTTGTGGTTTACTTGGCAAAGAGTTTCAGCCCGCCGACGGCAATCTTGCCCGGTTCCAGCGTGCCCGTGGGGGTGAAGCGGAAGAACTTGGCGGTGACAGGGGCATCGAAGGTGATGCGCTGCTCGATGGGGTTGGCGCGCAGGTTGCCCAGCTCCATCTCGCAGACGGTGCGCCAGTTCTGCCCGTCATCCGATACCTCCAGACGGAAGCGGTTGACCATGCCTTGGAACTTGCCGTCCGCACGCGGCGCCACGGCAAGGGAACCCGCCGTCATCGGCTCTTTCAGCTCGGCCACGTTCACGCCCTCGCCCAGCGGCTTCCATTTGACGTTCAGCGGGGTGTCCGTCGCCACCTCGATGCTGCCGATTTCGGGCATTTTGAGCAGGGAAATCTCGGAGATGCAGGGGCAGGCGCGGGCGGCGGTGATGTTGACGCGCACTTTATCCGCTGTCACAGGTTGCGGCAGCTTACGCAGCACTTGGTTGCCGATGCTTTCGCCCTTGTCCACCTCCTGCCATGTGCCGTTCACACAGGCTTCCACCGTAAAGCCCAGCACACGCTGCCCCAGACGAATCTGCTCGCGCAGACGCACCACATCGAACTCGGCGGGCTGCGGCAGCGTCAGCTCAATGCTGCCTGTGGTCGTGCCGTCATTGGGGCACCAGTAGCTTTCGATATCGCCGTCCACCGCCTTGGCGGCGGCAAACTTTTTGTCGTTGCCGCGCACTTCCGCTGCCTTGGCTTGGGCGCCGCGGGCGTAGTCCGTAGCCAACAGCTTGCGGCGGGCTTCACCGAAGGTGAGCAGGGATTTCACGTCCGCTTCATCCAAATGCCCGCTGCGGTCGGCGGCCACATTCAGAATCAGGTTCGCGCCGCGCCCCACGCTGGTCAGGTAGACATCCATCAGCTTTTCGGGCGATTTCACGCGCCCCGCCTGATTGGGGTGCCAGAACCAACCCGCGCCGTTGATGGTGGTGTCGGCCTCCAGCACCAGCCATTTTTCATCCTTGGCTGCTTTCTCGTTGATGCCGCGCTGTTGGCGTTCATCGCGGTCGGTGTTGCCCGAAAGCACATTCCAGTAAGGGTACTTCACAAAGCCCTGTTCCGAACCGCCCCATGTGGCATCGCCGCGCCCCGCCGCACCCCAGATGATACAGTCGGGTTGCAGACGGCGGATATTCTTCACCACCTTGGTGAAATTGTAGTAATCATCCGCCTTGCCTATATTGCGCTTCTCGCGCGCGCCGCCGTAGAAACCGTCGCCGCCGTTGGCACCGTCGAACCAGATTTCAAAGATGGGTCCGTAGTTGCTCAACAGCTCCTCAATCTGCTTGTAGTACACCTTCAGGTAGCCGGGCTTGCCGTACTCCGCACAGTTGCGATCCCACGGCGAGATGTAGACGCCGAACTTGATGCCTTCCTTCTTACATGCCTTGGAAAACTCCTTCACCACGTCGCCCTTGCCGTTTTTCCACGGTGCCTTGGTGATATTGTGCTTGGTGGATTTCGTGGGCCACGCGCACCAGCCGTCGTGGTGCTTGGCGGTGTAGATAAGCCCTGTCATGCCCGCCTGTTTGAAGGTGGCGGCAATGGCGCGGGCGTCGAAATCCGTGGGGTTAAACAGTTCGGGGCTTTCGTCACCGTAGCCCCATTCGCGCCCCGTGAAAGTGTTCAGCCCGAAATGCACGAACGCATACCATTCCATACGCTGCCACGCCAACTGCTGAGGGGTGGGTACGGCACCGCAGGGCGCAGGAGCTTCCGCCGCCGAGAGCAGGGGGGCATTCAGCAGCAACAGGGGGGCAAGCA
>JAZLFB010000221.1:0-2658 GCA_045615585.1 Akkermansia sp. | reverse complement strand
TCCGGTAACATACACGACGCCGCCGATTACATCGGACTGAACATGACCGCCATTTATGGTTACATCATTCTCGGTCGCATCGCCGGTAACATCCACGCAGCCGCCCACTACAGATCCATCAACCACTCCTTCAGACATGGTCACGGTGTTGCGGGCAGCGTTTCCGGTATTAAGCGCGTCGCCGCCGTATACATCGAGATAAACATAACCGCCATTTATGATTACATCATTCTCGGTCGCATCGCCGGTAACATTCGTGAAGCCGCCGAATACATATCCATCAACCTCCCCTCCCGACATGGTCACGGTGTTGCGGGCTGCGTCTCCGTCTTCATTCACATAGCCGCCGTATACATTTTCATTAGCATAACCATCGCCTATGATTACATCATTCTCGGTCGCATCGCCGGTAACATCCACGTAGCCGCCGTGTACATATCTAACCTCACCGCCGTCCATGGTCACGGTGTTGCCGGTCGCATTGCCGGATTCCGTGTAGCCGCCGTACACATGCCCCAGGGACTCGTAGCCGCCCGTTTCCACCGCATACACTGCGGCAGAGCCGCCCGAGACGTCTCCCGTGTCGGCGTAGGTTCCGTAGATATAATCAGGTGGGCTGCAATCTGTGCCCGGTGTGGCCGTGTAATTGGTGTTGGCATACGCGCTGCCCATCAGGGCGGCAGCCAACATGGTGATGAATAATGTTCGTTTCATAGTCTGTATCGATAAATGTTTGTTGAATGGCGATTCCACCATGGAACCGACCTGTAGTTAAGCATACAGCATTGCCAATACTGTATGCTTGCCTATGGCCGTGAAGCCTTGTGTCAGCGTGGTTTGCGGGGAGCGAGGTTGAGCCGAGGGCGAGGAGGAGGCCGCGAGCCAGGCGCAAGAATTCGCTGGAACGGCAACTTTTTTGCAGGATTGGGGTTGACTACAGTATTGGCAAACCTGTATGCTTTCTCACTCCCGAGCGCGGGCGGGAACAATCTCTACGCCGTGCTTGCGGTAGAACTCCGCCTCCCAAGCCCAGTCGTGCCTCGGCCACTTGTACGTGCCGATGTCTCCATCCGGGCAGAAGTCCACCAGCGTGATGCGTGCCGCCGGGAACTGTGCGCGCAGCAGACGGTAGGCCATCCACCCAGTCGTGGGGTGCATCCCGGTGGCCCTGCGGTACTCCGCCAACCAAGTGTGCTCGGAGGCCACCACGTGGTCGGTCAGCAGCAGCATGTCGTCGAACGCCTCCAGCCCGCCCGCCCCGGGCAGGAACCACTCTCCCCGGCTGCGGGCGTTGCGGCGGCAAAAGGCCAGCTTGCGGAGGGGCAAGCCCCGCGCCTGCGGCGCATTGGCGTGACAAGGGAAGGCATTAGCGTGCACCTGCGCAATTCCTGCCCGCCGGCGGTGTGATGCAGCGGCGGCTGCATTTTATCTTGCCGAACGCACACGTTCCCCTACCATTGCCCGCCATGGACATTACCAATACCCCCCCTGCCATACGTGCGCATTCACAGCAGCCTCTACCACGCCCTGCTCACCGAAACATCCAACACGGAACGCGGAATCCTCCTGGCCCTTATCTGCTACTGCGCCATGAACCGCAACGGCGGCCGCATTCCAAACTGCCGCAAGTGGTCTCGCAAGATGTGGCAACGCGCCGCCGGTATCGCCAGCAGCGACTGGACAAATAGGGTGCGCGGGCGGGACGCGGTTGGAACGCAGTTGGAGCGTAGTTGGAACATGGATAGGACGCAGATGGAGCATGCATGTCCCTTTCTTGCATGGGATGGGGATGATTTGCTGGTGCTCGCCTACCCCGCCGATGACGAGCGCAAAGCCAGCAGCCATGCGCCTTCGCGCAATCCGGCAGCCCCTCGCGCGTGCGCGAGGCCGCGCGCGGGCGCGCAAGAAGAGAATAGAAGAGAAATAAAAGAGAATAGATTAAAAAACCAATATGTACCCATGTTCTAATTTGACTCTCCAACAACTTGAGGACGCCTTCTATGCTCACGCCGCTGAACTCATCCGCCGCGGAGAGTGGGCCGACGCCTGGGTGAAGCTCGCCGCCAGGCTCGAGCCCCTTTCCGCAGAGGAGGAGGCCAGATTCCTCAAGGAGCGCGACGAGCGAATCGCCGCCTTGGCGAGGCCGGAACGCGCGCGTGTGGAATTGCCCAATCTGGATTTGAGAAACCCGGCCTTCAAGCGCGCTTTCGATAGCGTGGATGCCTGGTGCGCCCCGCCGCTCATCAAGAGAGGCACCCGCAGCGCCCACCTGCTGCTTTTGGCGGGTGGCGTGGGCAACGGCAAAAAGAGCCTGGCATCTTACGCGGCCGCCAAGCTGAAAAACGGCGGAGTCTGCGCCGCCACCGTGCCGTGGGCAAGTATTACCCGCGCCCATTCCCCACGCGCCGCAGTGCATGAGCTTGCGGGGGAAAGCGCCGTCCTATCATGGCAGGAATGAACTACGCGCACATGTGTCCCAATGATTTTTGGGGACCTATGAATTCATGCGGTGGGGTGGATGGTACGCGAAGCGAATCTTGGAAGTTTTCGTAATGAGCAACGGGATAGTGGAGCCACCCCGCCATTCGTCCAGCCTCCGCTGCGCGGCGGCGTGACGAGGCGGGGTTACCCGGCGGAGACCTGCAACGCTCGGCACCC
>JAZLFB010000220.1:0-5598 GCA_045615585.1 Akkermansia sp. | reverse complement strand
TCACCCACGTTGGGGATATCGCGCGTGATTTCTTCCGGCCCGAGCTTGGTGTCGCGGGCTTTCTTCTCGAACTCCTCGATGTGGATGGAGGTGTAGGCATCCTCCTGCACCAGACGCTCGGAAATGATGATGGCGTCTTCGAAGTTGTAACCGTACCAGGACATGTAAGCCACCAGCACGTTGCGACCGAGAGCCAGCTCACCGCCGTCCGTACAGGGACCGTCGGCCAGCACATCACCCACCTTAATCACATCACCGCGGGAGACGATGGGCTTCTGGTTGATGCAGGTGGAGGCGTTGGAACGCATGAACTTGCGGAGCTGGTACACGTAGATACCCTTGTCGGCATCGGTCTTGATGCTGTCGGGGTCGCTCAGCCACGTGTTGGGGGAGACAGGCAGGTTGCCATCGGGCGTGGTCACGATGTATTCAGCCGTGGCGGAGGCCACGATACCCGCAGCCTTGGCGCAGATGACGGAGCAACTGTCGCGGGCGCACTTGGCTTCAATACCCGTACCCACAAGCGGGGCTTGGTTCACCATCAGCGGCACACCCTGACGCTGCATGTTGGCGCCCATCAGGGCACGGTTGGCGTCATCGTGTTCAAGGAAGGGAATCAGACCGGCGGCGATGGAGATAATCTGCTTGGGCGAAACGTCCATGTACTCCACCTTGCGGGGGTCCACCTCAATGAATTCGCCGTGCTCACGGGCGGTGATACGGGGCTTCACAAAGTGACCCTTGCCGTTGTCCTTGTCGATGGGATTGTTGGCCTGGGCGATGAGGTGGTATTCTTCCTGATCGGCGGTCAGGTATTCCACCTGATTCGTCACGATGGTTTCCACCTCGCCGTTGGCCTTCTCCACATGCTTCACCTTGCGGAACGGCGTCTCGATGAAGCCGTACTCGTCGATGCGGGCAAAGGTGCAGAGGGAGTTGATAAGACCGATATTGGGACCTTCGGGGGTCTCAATGGGGCAGATACGACCGTAGTGAGAGGGATGCACGTCTCGAACCTCGAAACCGGCACGGTCGCGGTTCAGACCGCCCGGACCCAGAGCGGACAGACGGCGCTTGTGCGTCAGCTCGGCCAGCGGGTTAATCTGGTCCATGAACTGAGACAGCTGGCTGCGACCGAAGAAGTCGCGCACCACGGCGCTGAGAGCCTTCGGGTTGATGAGCTTGCTGGGCGTGATGTCGTTGCGCGTGGTGTCGCACAGCGTCATGCGCTCCTTGACCAAACGCTCGGTGCGGGCAAGACCCACGCGGCACTGGTTGGAGATAAGTTCACCCACGGCACGCACGCGGCGGTTGCCCAAGTGGTCGATGTCGTCCACCTGACCTTCGCCGTGCTTGAGGCGCAGCAGGTACTTAAGGGACTGCAGGAAGTCGATAGGCTGGATGAGGCGCACGTCCTCAGGCACGTCCAGACCGAGCTTCTGGTTAATCTTGTAGCGACCCACGCGGGTCAGGTCGTAACGCTTCTCATCCTTGAACAGGCGGTCAAGGGCGGTAGCGGCCTGCTGCACAGAGGCGGGGTCACCGGGACGGAACTTGCGGAAGATTTCCTTGAGGGCGGTCTCGCGGTCGTGGGCAAGATCCTTCTTGAGGGTCTTGACCAGCGTTTCCTCTTCGCGCTGGTCAATCACCTCGATATCGGTGATACCCAGCTCGGTCATCTTCTTGATGGAGGCAAGGCTGAGGGGTTCGTAAGCCTTGGCGATGATGGTGGCCTTGCGACCTTCCGTCTCGTCACCGAACTTCACGTCCTCGAAGGGAATCAGGTACTCCAATTCGGGGCCCTGCACATCCGCCAGCGTCAGCTTCTGGATGGTGTAGAACTGCTCCACAATGGCGCGGTCGCTCTCGTAGCCGAGGTAGCGCAGGAAGGTGGTGGCAAGGAACTTGCGACGACGGCGGCGACGGTCGAGGAATACGTACATCAGGTCGCTGGTGTCGAACTGAACCTCCAACCAAGAGCCGCGGTCGGGGATAATGCGGAAAGAGTAGATATCCTTACCGTTGGTGTGCTGGGTCTTTTCAAAGCACAGACCGGGGGAGCGGTGCAACTGGGCCACAATCACGCGCTCGGCACCGTTGATAACGAAGGTACCGCGGTCGGTAATCATGGGGATTTCGCCCATGTACACGTTCTCATCGGCGGTGTAGTCGCCGCACTTCAGGCGGAACTTCACGTAGAGAGAGGCGCTGTAGGTTTCGCCCGCGCGAATGGCGGCGAAATCACTCGTCTTGGGCGGGGCAATCTCGTAGGAATCGAATTCCAAGCGGATTTGTCCGTCGTAGCTTTCAATGGGGAAATGTTCGGAAAGCACGGCTTGGAGACCCATCTTGAGTCTCTTACCCGGCTCCGTGAAACGTTGCAGGAATTCCTCGTAGGACTTCGTCTGAATCTCAATCAAGTTAGGCGGTTCAATGACCTCCTTGATCTTGCCGAAACTGATTCGCTCGTTCTTGGGCTTGGACATGGAGTTGGCGGAGATAATTTTGGCGCACCCTTACCGGGTGCAAGTTCGGTTTACGTTTGGTAAAACCGACCTGAAAGTGTGACGTTTTCGACTCTCAGGTCGACCCCACCGGGTGCCGTTTTGTTGTTTTACGCGTTAAGCGTTAAGAATTAAGGATATACGAAACTTTTCATCTAAAGACGGAGAGACGCGAAGGCAGGAGAGGATAAAAATCCTCCCCTGCGATCGCGAAATCCGTAGAGTTACTTGATGGTAACCTTGGCGCCGGCCTTCTCGAGCTCGGCCTTGGCCTTCTCGGCGTCTTCCTTGGAAGCACCTTCGATGACCACCGTGGGAGCGCTTTCCACGAGCTTCTTGGCGTCAGCCAGACCCAGACCGGCCTTGACGGCACGGACAGCCTTAATGACGGCAATCTTGTTGCCACCGGCGTCGGTCAGCTCAACGTTGAACTCGGTCTTCTCCTCAGCAGCCTCAGCGGCAGCGGCGGGAGCAGCGGCAGCAGCCACGGGAGCGGCGGCGGACACGCCCCACTTCTCTTCGAGCATCTTCACAAGCTCAGCAGCTTCGAGAATCGTAAGCTTGCCAAGTTCCTCAGCGATTGTATTCAAATCAGCCATTGTAGTATTCTATGTATGTTAATTAGTTCTTGTCGCGGACAGGGGCTTCCTGCCCATTTCAGTTCTCACCGGCCGGAGAGCCGACAGAGTACCTAATTTTTTCAGGCGGCGGGGCGGTAGTACCACACCGCCGCCATCTGGTCAAGTCTTTTTTTATTCTGCAGGTGCATTTTCTTCTGCACCACCGTTTTCCTTGTCGACGTATGCCTGAATGACACGGGCGAGGGCAGAGCCGGCGCCGTTGATCGTGCCAAGCAAGGTGGCAAGCAGAACCTCGCGGCTGGGCAGGTCGCCCAGAGCCTTGATTTTGTCGGGCGTAAGCTCGGCGCCGTCAAGGATACCGGTCAGGTAGGGAGCCTTCTTGCTCTTCTTGGCAAAGCCGTTCACCACCTTGGCGGCGGCGCAGACATCGCTGTCACCCATCACATAGGCCGTCTGACCCTTGAGGTGAGCGGAGATGTCAGGCATACCGGCCTGAGCGAGGGCCTTCGTCATGAAGGTGTTCTTAGCGACCATGCAGGTAGCACCGGCAGCGGCCAAATCGGCACGCAGGTTGGTGAACTCAGGAACGGTCACACCGGTGTAATCAATCACCAGCAGGAACGGAGAAGCATTAACCTTCGCCAGCAGGTTGTCGATGATAATACCCTTATCAGGATTCACTTTCTTTTCGTGACTCATAATCAATCTTTCTGTTCAGGTTTACAGCTTGGAGTATTCCGCCTGACCGAGAGCCAGACCGGGGTTCATGGAGCTGGAGATGGTGGCAGCGGCGATGTAGGAGCCCTTCGCACCGGAGGGGCGGGCCTTCACCACAGCGTTAATGAAAGCGCGGGCATTTTCCACAAGCTTCTCGTTGTCGAAGGACAGCTTACCGATAGCGGCGGAAATGTTGGCGTTCTTGTCAACCTTGAAGTCAACACGACCGGCCTTAACCTCCTTAACGGCCTTGGCGGTATCTTCCGTCACGGTGCCGGTCTTGGGGTTGGGCATCAGGCCGCGCGGACCGAGCACACGGGCAATCTTACGCACCTGGGCCATGGCGTCCGGGGTGGCGATTGCGGAGTCGAAATCAAGGAAGCCGCCTTGGATTTCCTTAATCAGGTCTTCCAAACCGACCTTCTCGGCACCGGCGTCCAGAGCAGCCTGAGCGGCTTCACCCTGAGCAAACACGATGACGCGAACATTCTTACCGGTACCATTGGGCAGGGCAACAGAGCCGCGCACCATCTGGTCGGACTTGCGGGGATCCACCGTCAGGTGGAAGGAAACGGTGACCGTGGGGTCGAACTTGGGAGCGGGGAAGCTCTTCATGACCTCGACAGCCTCCTCAACAGCGTAAGACTTGGTGTTGTCCACCAGCTTGGCTGCCTCGTTGTAGCGCTTGGAGCGTTTCTTAGACATATTGTATAGCAGTACGTTCGGGGTTTATTTTCGGGTATTCCCTCCTGCGGATAAAAGGGGGATTAGAGACCCTCCACTTCCACACCCATCTGGCGGGCCTGACCGGCAATAATGCGGGCGGCGGCTTCCGGATCCTTGGTGTTGAGGTCGGGCATCTTAGCGTTGACAATCTCCATCAGCTTCTCCTTGGAGAGCTTGGCCACCTTCTTCTTGTTCGGCTCACCGGAACCGGACTTGATGTTGACAGCCTTCTTGATGAGGTTGGCTGCCGGGGGCTGCTTGGTGATGAAGTCGAAGGACTTGTCCTTGTACACGGTAATCACGACGGGGAGCACATCGCCGGCCTGCTTCTGAGTCTTAGCGTTGAACTCTTTGCAGAAGCCCATGATGTTCACACCGGCCTGACCGAGCGCAGGACCCACGGGCGGCGAGGGATTCGCGGCGCCGGCAGGAATCTGCAGCTTAATGACTTTAACTACTTCTTTAGCCATGGTTTTTTATTGGGGTTTTGCAGCGTTGCGGGAGGGGGTACCCCCTGCTCTGCCGCGTAGTTTTGTTTTATTTCATCCTGCCCTTCCCTCTGGCTAACGTGTTATACACGAACGGTTGGCGGGAAAGACAGGGAAGAGGTTTTACAGGTTGGCACCCTTCTCGTCTTCGGGAACAAGGGAAACCTGCGTGTAATCGAGGTCGAGCGGGTTGCTGCGACCGAACATGGTCACACCCACGCGCAGACGGCCGCGCTCGGCATCCACCATTTCGATGATGCCGTGCTCGCCTTGGAAAGCGCCGTCCAGCACCACCACTTCTTCGCCCACGGTGTAGGCCACCTTGGGGCGGGCAGCGCCGCTGCGGCGTTCGATTTCGGCCATCAGCTCCTGCACATCCTTCTTAGACATGGGGAGAGGCTCTTTATTGCGGCCGCAGGCAAAGCTGATCACACCGTCCACCGCCTGAATCTTGTACCAGGCATCGTTGTTCAGCGTGCCGTCGGGGCGGCGCAGCGCAAAGTTGAGGTAAACGTAACCGGGGTAGAGCTTGCGCTCCACAATGTACTTCTTGCCGTTGCGGACATCCTCCACCTTTTCGGT
>JAZLFB010000219.1:0-6272 GCA_045615585.1 Akkermansia sp. | reverse complement strand
AGCCTAAAGTATTACAAAACAAGGTTTTCTGAAATTTGGAAAAATCTTAAGCCGCAGGGGCTTTTCTCAAATTCTTTGTAACCTTGCTTTTTAGAGTATTTAAACGTTATTGAAACAGACTACAGCATTCTAAATACTGTAGGCATGTTTTTTCTGTGGCGTTCGGCGCGGGGAGTATATCAGCTCGACAAATGGGGATTTGTATGGAAGTTGGAAGTTTGAAGTTGGAGGTTGGAAGTTTTTAAATTTCGTGCGGCTACGCCGCAGGAAAACACGCAACGCAAAGCGTATGCAATGGCTTAAAATAGAAGCTGTAACATACGCTTTGCGTTACGCTTATATCACGCGAGCGTAGCGAGCCTAACTTGATACTTCCAACTTCCAACCTCCAACTTCCAACTTTTTTCATCCCTACAAATCCCTATATCACAAGCAAGCACTACGGCGTGCAAAAAAACCCTGTCTGACAGGTGTCAGACAGGGCTTTGAAGTTTTTTTATAGGAACCGAATCAATCAGTCATCGGAGCCGACGGAGATGGTGTCGTCGGAGACAGGCATCTCTTCCTCCATCGTGTCGTAGGTGGCACGGGGGATGGGGGTTGCGCCCTCGGCGGGTTCCACCACAATGTTGCGGTACTTGCTGAAGCCCGTACCGGCGGGGATGAGGTGACCGAGAATGACGTTCTCCTTGAAGCCTTCCAGCATATCGACCTTGCCCAGGGTAGAGGCTTCCGTCAGCACGCGCGTGGTATCCTGGAAGGATGCGGCGGAGATGAAGGAATCCGTCTTGAGGGAGGCCTTGGTGATGCCGAGCAGGATGGGCTCGCTTTCGGCGGGGCGACCGTTCTGCTCCACCGTCTCCTTGTTGATGCGGGTGAGCGTGGTGCGGTCCACCTCGTCGCCCCACAGCAGACCGGTGTCGCCGGGGTCCTTGATGCGCACCTTGCGGAGCATCTGGGAGACGATGATTTCCACGTGCTTGTCGTTGATTTCCACACCCTGCACACGGTACACCTGCTGCACCTTGTTCACAAGATGCTCCTGCAGGGCTTCCTTGCCGCAGATGCGGAGGATTTCATCGGAGGCTTCGGAACCGTCGGAAAGCGGTTCACCGGCGTGCACGTAGTCACCGTCGTGAACGATGATGTGGCGGTCCATGGGCACCAGGTGCTTCACGGAAACGGCACCCTCGTGCTCGTCGCGCTCTTCCAGCTTGGTGGAGCGGCGGCGGCTCTTGGAGGCGGCTTCGCGGGCTTCAGCATCACGGTAGATGGTGACGACCTTCTTACCGCGAATCATGGCGTCGTCAATGGCGACGATACCGGACATCTCGGCCAGCGTGCAGGTGTCCTTCGGGCGGCGGGCTTCAAACAGCTCGGCCACACGGGGCAGACCGCCCGTAATATCGTTCGTCTTCTGCACCTTGCGGGGGGTCTTGGCCAACACGGTACCGGCAGAAATCTTCTGCTTGTTGTTGACGGCCAGATAGGCACCCGTGGGGATGGAGTAGACGCGGGGCTTGTCCTTGGCACCCTTGGCGGTGTGCACGATGATGCGGGGGGCGAGGTCCTGACGGTGGTCGATGATGATGGTCTGACCCTTGCCGCTTTCACCGTGTTCGGTGCGGCAGGTAATACCTTCAATCATGTCCTCGTACTCGACCGTACCGGCGACATCACCGATGACGGGAATGGCGAACGGATCCCATTCGGCAATCTGCTGACCGGCCTCGACGGCGGCGCCGTCCTTGACCTTGAGCAGGGCACCCATGATGAGGGAGTAGGATTCGAGTTCCTTGCCTTCCTCGTCATAAATCTTGACGCTGCCGTTCTTGCAGAGCACCACCATGTTGCCGTTCTCATCCTCTACGCAGCGACCGCGCAGGTTTTCGTCGTAAATGACGTTACCGGCGGACTTGGCGACGTATTCGGGACGGTTGGCGGCGGCGGTAGCCGTACCACCCACGTGGAACGTACGCATGGTCAGCTGCGTACCGGGCTCACCGATGGACTGGGCGGCGATGATACCCACAGCCTCACCGACCTTCACGCTCTTGCCCGTGGCAAGGTTCAGACCGTAGCACTTGGCGCAGCAGCCCTTGGAGAGGTCGCAGGTCAGCACGGAACGCACCTTCACCTTCTCGATACCCACCTCTTCGATGCGCTGGGCGGCTTCGGAGGTGATGATTTCGTTCTTGGCAACGATGATTTCCTTGGTGGTGGGGTCAACGATGTTGTCGCAGGTCACACGACCGTAGATACGGGTGGCGAGGGAGGCAATCTCATCCTCACCGTCGTAAATGGCGGTCATAGTGATACCGTTGTCGGTACCGCAGTCCTCATCACGCACAATCACGTCCTGAGCCACGTCCACCAGCTTACGGGTCATGTAACCGGAGTCAGCCGTCTTAAGAGCGGTATCAGCCAGACCCTTACGGGCACCGTGGGTGGAAATGAAGTATTCCAGCGTGGACAGACCCTCACGGAAGTTGGAGGTAATGGGGCGTTCGATAATTTCACCGGAGGGCTTGGCCATCAAACCGCGCATACCGGAGAGCTGCTTAATCTGAGCCTTGTTACCACGGGCGCCGGAGTCCACCATCATGTACAGCGGGCTTGCCACGGCGGAACCGCCGTTGTATTCCAGCTTGGTGTAGAGTTCCTTCTGGATGGCGTCGGTGGTGGAGGACCAGATGTTCACGACCTTTTCATAACGTTCGCCGTTGGTGATAAGGCCTTCTTCGTACTGCTCGGTCACCTTGGCAACCTGCTCGTAGGCGTCCTCAATCATCTTGTTCTTGCCTTCGGGCACCACCATATCGACGATACCGATGGAGCAACCGGAGCGCGTAGCTTCCTTATAGCCGAGGGCTTTCAGGGCATCGAGGGTTTCCACGGTCTTCTTCTGACCGCAGACCTGATAGCAGCGCCAGATGATTTCGCCCAACTGCTTCTTACCCACGTTGCGGTTGATGTAACCGATTTCGTTGGGCCAGATTTCGTTGAAACGCACGCGACCGGCGGTGGTCACGATGGTCTTCTTGTCGACATTCTCCTGGTTGAACGCCATGCGGGCGAGTTCCTTGCCGGACTTGCCGTAGTCGGGGTTCTTCAGGCGAATCCACTCGTGGTAGCCAATCTTGCGGGCGGCAATGGCGAACTCCACTTCGGAGATGGACTCGAACAGGGGCAGCAGATGCTGGTTGTCCTGCTTCTCCTTCACTTCCTTGGCGCGGGTGTGCGTCAGGTAGTAGGAGCCGAGAATGATATCCTGCGTGGGGGTGCAGATGGGCTTGCCGCTGGCGGGGGAGAAGATGTTGTTGGGGGCCAGCATGAGCAGGCGGGCTTCCAACTGGGCTTCCACGCTCAGGGGAACGTGCACGGCCATCTGGTCACCGTCGAAGTCGGCGTTGTAACCCGTACACACCAAGGGGTGCAGACGGATGGCGGAGCCTTCAATAAGCACGGGCTCGAAGGCCTGAATGGAAAGACGGTGCAGCGTAGGAGCACGGTTCAGGAACACGGGGTGCCCCTTGGTGACTTCCTCCAGAATATCCCACACGATGGCTTCCTTGCGGTCAATCATCTTCTTGGCGGAGCGCACGGTGTGCACATAGCCAAGCTCCTTGAGACGGTGGATGATGAACGGCTCGAAGAGGTTGAGAGCCATCTTCTTGGGCAGACCGCACTGGTTCATCTTGAGGTGCGGACCGATCACAATCACGGAACGACCGGAGTAGTCCACACGCTTACCGAGCAGGTTCTGACGGAAACGACCGCTCTTGCCCTTCAGCATATCGGACAGGGACTTGAGGGGGCGGTTGCCGGCACCCGTGACGTGGCGACCGTGGCGACCGTTATCGAAGAGGGCGTCCACAGCCTCCTGAAGCATGCGCATTTCGTTGCGCTTAATCACCTCGGGGGTCTGGAGAGCGGCCCACTCCTTAAGACGGTTGTCACGGTTGATGACGCGGCGGTACAGGTCGTTGAGGTCGGAGGTCGCAAAGCGGCCGCCGGGCAGCGGAACGAGGGGACGCAGGTCGGGGGGGATGACGGGCAGCACGGTCAGCACCATCCATTCGGGGTGGCCGCCGCTGGTCTTGAAGCCCTGAGCCAGCTGCAGACGCTTGGCAATCTTGCGCTTGTTCTGCTTGGAGTTGGTCTTCTCCATCTCCTGCTTCAGCTCGTCGATAAGGGCATCCAAATCAACGGTGCGCAGCAGTTCTTGGATGGCAGCGGCACCCATGCCCGCCTCGGGGGCATCGTCGCCGTAATCCTCTTGGAGTTCGTCGTACTCTTCCTCCGTGAGAATCATGCCGCGCTCAATGCCGTTCACGCCCTTGGGGTCGGTCACGATGTAGTCTTCGTAGTAGATGACGCGCTCCAAATCGCGGGCGGTCAGGTCGAGCATGAGACCGATGCGGGAGGGCATGCACTTGTAGAACCAGATGTGCGTGACAGGCACGGCCAGGTTGATGTGGCCCATGCGTTCACGGCGCACGCGGGAGGAGGTCACCTCCACGCCGCAGCGGTCACAAATCATGCCCTTGTTCTTGGCGCGCTTGTAGCGGCCGCAGGAGCATTCCATGTCGCGCGTCGGGCCGAAAATGCGCTCGCAGAAAAGACCGCCCTTTTCCGGCTTGAACGTGCGGTAGTTGATGGTCTCAGGGTTCTTCACCTCGCCCTTGGACCAGCTCAGGATGTCCTCCGGGCTGGCCACGGTGATGCAAACCTGATCGAAGTTCTTGGGCTTCTCGTTGTTAATGTCGATGTAAGACATAAAGTGTGTTGTTTTTAAGGGGTTTTTCTCTGCTGCCCGGCGCGGGGCACCGGGCAGCGGCTACAGGTTTACATCTCGTCGTCTTCTTCAGGCGTCTCGAATTCGGCGTCATCATCGGAGAAGTCGTCGAAATCGCCGTCCTCATCGGCCATTTCCTCGTCGTCCATGCCGTCACCGGCAAGCAGGGCGAAGAGGTCGTCCGTGGTGGGAGCAGCGTTTTCGCGGTCCTTCTTCTCGGTGGGCTGCACGTTGAGGCAGAGAGCCTGCATTTCCTTGATGAGCACGTTGAAGGATTCGGGGGTACCGGCTTCCAGCGAGTTGTCGCCCTTGACGATGTTCTCGTAGATGCGGGTACGACCCTGCACATCGTCCGACTTGACGGTGAGCAGCTCCTGCAGCGTGTAGGCGGCGCCGTATGCTTCCATGGCCCACACTTCCATTTCACCGAAACGCTGACCGCCGTGCTGGGCCTTACCGCCCAGGGGCTGCTGCGTCACCAGCGAGTAGGTACCCACGGCACGGGCGTGCACCTTGTCGGCGACCAAGTGGTTCAACTTAAGCATGTAGGTGTAACCCACCACCACGGGGTAGTGGAAGTACTCACCCGTCAGACCGTCGATAAGGCGGCTCTTACCGGCCACGGAACCGTCCTTGCCGTCACCGACCCAGGAGAAACCGTCCACCTTCTTAGCCTGACTCATGTAGTCCCAAATCTGAGATTCCTCGATACCGTCGAACACGGGGGTGGCCACCTTGAAGCCCAGAGCCTTGGCGGCAACGCCCAAGTGAGCTTCAAGCACCTGACCCACGTTCATTCGGGAAGGCACGCCCAGGGGGTTCAGGATGATATCCACGGGGGTACCGTCCTCAAGGTAGGGCATATCCTCCACCGGCAACACGCGGGAGCAAACACCCTTGTTACCGTGACGACCGGCCATCTTATCACCCACACCCAGCTTGCGCTTGGTGGCGATGTAGACCTTCACTTCCGTCACCACACCGGGGTCCATTTCGGCACCGGCTTCAATCTGGTCGAGCTTGCGGTCGCGCTCCTCGTCCAAATCGGCAAAGCGGGGTTCGTAGCTGTTGATGATTTCGAAAATCTGGTTGCGAACGGGGCTCTCGTTCATCTCAATCTGGTCGTGGTGCACGGCCAGCTTGCGGAGGAGAGTCTTGGTAATCTTGCGGTTGGCGGGAATGATGAGCTCATTCGTGCCGGCACGCGTCACTTCCAGCGGAATCTTTTCACCCAGCAGACGGTCGGAGAGCTTGCCCGTCAGCTGCTCGATGAGAGCATCGCGGTCGCGCTCGTATTCCGTGTCCACCTTCTTGCGCTGGCGCTGGGCTTCCTTCTCCACATCCACGGCGGGGGCGCCGGGAGCGGCGGAGCGCACCACGCGCACATCCATCACCACACCCGTGGTGCCCGGGGGCACGCGGAGGGAGGTATCCTTCACGTCGGCGGCCTTTTCACCGAAGATGGCGCGCAGCA
>JAZLFB010000218.1:0-7211 GCA_045615585.1 Akkermansia sp. | reverse complement strand
TTTCTCACGCCAAATGCTCTGAAACCATGCCGTTCTTATGGTACTACGGCACAGAATGCAATCTGCGGCGCCTACAGGATCCTCGAAAGGTCTTGTGCATGCCGTGGGTGAGGCCCGAAGACATCAGCTTTTACGAAGAACTGGGCGTGAGTCGCTTTAAGTTTGCCGGGCGTGACTTAATCAATTTCGGGGCTGATTTCCTTAAAGCGGTACAGACATATAACGAAAGAACCTATCAGGGTAATTTATTCACGCTGTTCATGGCTTTTGCAGAATGTGAGCGAGCCGATTTGTACAATATTGAAAACTCCCCGGAATTATCCAAGTTCATTCGTCGGGTTCTTTCCGGTGAGTTGAAATGCGCCGCCTGCGATGACTGCAATGAATGCAGAATCTTGGTCGAAAAGGTTTTCCCCGACCGGGCTGTCTACCAAAAGTATCTCGATATGTACATGGCCCGCCGTCAATTAGCACAATCTCTGCAAAAACATGAATAAAAGAACAATTTTACTTCCCGAAGATATTCTGAACAGCCTGTACAGCGCACCGGTTACTCAGATGCTATGTGCAGATTTGCCTGATATTCCTCAGGAACGGGCAAAATTTGTAACCTATGTCGGCTATACGTTCAACAAGAATAACACGATTGCAACCAAAATATACTATAGCCCGCATGTGCATGATGAGAGCATGCAGGACATACCGCCCAAACAAAAACAACTCTTTTCGCAACACAATCGTGCGCTCCTCTCATGCGGCTGCAGATTATATGATTTTTCCATACAACGTTCGCACCTGAACGAACAGTACATCAGGGCTCTTTGGCATTTACCTGTTTCGAGTCGAACAAGTCGCGAATCACTCACCGGCATCATCAACCATGCCATGAATACATTCGGGTTATCTGCCGAATGTGCTTCCGTGATTTACGACATCAATGACACAATTAAAAACGGATTGGGTACAAAATTAGAACCTCTGTACTTATTGGGCGGTTATATCACAGATGACAAAGATTCAAGCATCGTCAAACTGGATTTTGACGCAGACATTGTAACATCGGCTGATTTCGGCACTCATCAACGCAAAACTCATTTTGACAATCATTTAGCCATCCGGACAACCGAAATGATGATGAAAAACATTCTTCATTTAGGAAATGCGCAAGACATTGTTAAGCAACTTAACACCATAGTCCAAAATGGCTATAATCTTGTTTTTTGGGGGACTCATCTGACGAAAACGAACCTAAATGAAATCAAACTTTACCTACAGGCAGAAAATTCACTTTCCCTAGAATCTCTACCCATACTAAAAGAATTATTTGATATGATACATCCCCATTTGTACGCTGATTATGTAGCGTTGGCAGAGCATTATCATAACTGCGGATGGGATTATTACGGTTTTAATCTTTCGTTATTAGAAAGCGGATTCGGTTCCCCCCGGTTATACATGTTCCTGAAAAATTCCGTGAGTAATTAATCCTGCTTACTACTGCATTGGTGCCACTACCTGCACGCCTTTTCTTCAACGAAGACGCAGCAACGCAAGCGCACAGCCATCAGTTTGCATACCGTTGCTCAAATGAGCCCCTTAGACGGCTCTATGACATCGGCATGTCGGCCGGGGTGGAAACAGCTACAGACGCCTCGGTAGTCCGGGCGGTGGTCCGGCACACATAATTGGGCGTATAATCCATGTGTGCCGCCGCTGTTGCCGGCGCGTTAAGAGTAGGTATTTGCCGCTTTCCCCACCTTGCGGATTGGGCGCAGAAAAACACCGGAAGCTGAAACCGCGAGGCTTCAGACCTTCGCATGGTTAAAAACAGAGGCATCTTCCGCCTTTTCGCTTGCAATCAGGCGCGCAAGCGAGTATCATCCACGGCATGAGTCTGCCGGAAATCATCCGAGCCCCGTTTGAAATTATCGTGCTGTGGGTGCTGTTCTACCAGCTCTACCGCGCGTTCAAGGATTCCCGAGCCGCCGCAATCCTCACGGGACTGGTGGTTACGGTCATGCTGGTGTACTTCCTGTTGGAGTTCTCGGAAGCCCTGGTGCTGAAAAAGATTGCGGGGCTTATCATCGGTCCGGGTACGATTCTCGTCATTCTCTTCCAGCCCGAAATCCGCATGACACTGGCCAAGTTCGGCTCCAACAAGTACCTGCGCCGCCTGCTGGGTAAGCAGGAGGAGAATAAGGACTTTGTGAGCCGCGTGTGCGACTCCGTTTCCTACCTTGTCAGCAAGCGTTTCGGCGCGCTCATCGCCATCTGCCGCGGCAACAAGCTGGCGGAGTATGTGAAGACAGGCACCGAGCTGAATGCCGACTTCACGCGCGAGCTTATCGGCACCATCTTCATGCCCAAAACCCTGCTGCATGACGGTGCGGTGATTGTGGATAACGAGCGCATCATCTCCGCCGCCTCCATTCTGCCCGTGTCCAACAAGGAGCTGAAAGACCGCAGCATGGGGCTGCGCCACCGTGCGGGCATCGGTCTGGCCGAGGCTTCGGATGCCGTGGTGATTATCGTCTCCGAAGAAACCGGCACCATCTCGCTGGCCGTGGGCAACATGGTGCAACGCAACATCAATCTCAACCTGCTGGCTGAACGCCTCACCAAACTTCTCTATACTCCCCATGAGATATCGAATTCCCCTGAAGAAACTTCTGCTGAATAATTGGAAGGTCAAGCTCATCTGCCTAGCCTGTGCCGTGGTGGTATGGACGCTGGTGAACCATCTGCTGGTGCGTGACGACAGCCCCGAGTGGAATATCAATGAGATTCGCATCAGTCTGCCTGAATAATTTATATTTTTTAATTTATAAAGTCGGAAGAATGCAGAACTTTTTTATTACGGGGACGGACACCGAGGTCGGTAAGACGTACGTAACCTGTGCCCTGCTGCGCGATTTGCGCCGCCGCGGGCTGCCCGCCATGGGGTACAAGCCCATGGCCTGTGGGGATAGGGGCGATGCCCGCGCCATGCTGGCTGCCTGCGACCCCGCTGCCGACATCAACGCCGTCAACCCCATCTACCTGCGCGCCGCTACGGCACCCTACATTGCCGCCGAGCTGGAGAACCGCACCCTCACTTTGCAGGAGCTGGTGACGGGCTATAAACAACTGTGCGAGGCGGGTTACGGACCCATTCTGGTAGAGGGCGCAGGCGGTTGGGAGGTACCCATTGCCCCCGGTATCACCATGGCGGATTTTGCCGCCGCGCTGGGGCTGCCCGTTGTGGTCGTCGTCGGCAACAAGCTGGGGGCGGTCAACCACGCGCTGATGACCCTGCAAGGCATCCGCGCCCGCGGGTTGCGCTGTCAGGCGGTGGTTCTCAACCATATCGGTGAGTCATGGGACACCGCCGCCGTCACCAACCGCAAGCTGATTGAAGAGTTCGGCGGCATGACCGTGAGCGCCGAGCTGATTCACGGACAGGAGGACATTGACTCCGCCGCTGTGCTGGGGCTGTGAACAGGCATCTCAACAGCACCGTCATTAAAGGCGCGGTCTGCGCCGTGACTTCCGCCGTCTGCTACGCGCTCAACCCGCTCGGCTCGCTCTTCCTGTACCGCGAGGGGGCGAATGTCCACTCCGTGCTCTTCTGCCGCTTTCTGCTGGCGGTGCTGCTGTTGGCGGGGTGGATGCTGCTGCGCCGCATCTCCTTTGCCGTCACGCGGCAACAGTTCGGCATGTTGGCGATTCTCGGCGCCCTGTTCGGGGCTTCGGCCTACTGGCTGTACACCGCTTTCCGCTACATGGATTCGGGCTTGGCGTGCAGTCTGCTCTTTGTCTACCCCGTGATGGTGGCGGCATTGATGGCGCTGTTCTTCCGCGAGCGTCTGACGCGGGCAGGCTACTTATCCATGGCGATGGCTTTGGGCGGCGTGGCACTGCTGTACCACGGCGAAGCGGGCGCGGCGCTGCACACGGGCGGCGTGGCGTTGGTGATGCTCTCCGCCCTCGCCTACGCGGTGTACATCGTCATTGTCAACCGCGCACAGTTCCGCATGCCCGTGGTACCCATGACCTTTTACATTTTGCTCTTCTGCGGGCTGACCATCGGGTTGACCTCCTTCCTCTCCGCCGACACGCACATCAGCTTCTTCACCACGCCCTACGAGTGGGCATGGGTGCTGTTCTTAGCAGTCGTGCCGGGTATTCTCTCCACAGGCGTGCTCACGGTCGCTATCCGCAGCATCGGCTCCACCCCCACGTCCATCATCATGGCGTTGGAGCCCATCACCGCCGTACTCATCGGCACCACGGTGTTTGCCGAGCCCTTTACCCTGCGCTACGCCGCGGGCATTCTGCTCATCCTTGCCGCCGTCACGCTTATCATCCTCTGCAAAGCGCGGCGGGGGTGATTCACAGGGAAGCGTCTTTCTGCTCGTCTTCGGCAAACTCGCTCAGCTCTTCAAAATCATCTTCCGAATCCTTAAAGCCGCGCTTCAGGTACGCGTGACCGCCGTCCACGGCCACGCTGCCGCAGGAGCAAAATTTGAAATCATGGGGATGCACGGATTCAATGACATCTCCGCAATGCTTGCAACGGACGGCATTTCTGACTATCTTTTTCATCTTTCCGGACAGTGGGGATTCTTTCTTTTCCTCATCATAACACAAGCTGCGCGGCAAATACCAGACTTAAAACGCTGTTTTCAACATTCTGCCGCCGCGCCCCTGTCTCAATTTTCCAAAAACCGCCGACACCTCTTAAAAAAGGCTCGCAATCACGGCAGCGTGTGGTAGACTGGGGGTAGATTATGTCTTACATCCTTTGCCTTGACTGCGGAGCCACCAATGTGCGCGCCATTCTTGTGGATGAGCACGGTACCCTTGTGGCCAAAAAGAGCCAGCCGAACGCCACCGATGCGGGGGCGGAAAATGCGGAATACCACGTTTGGAATGCCGACCGTATTCTGAACCAGCTGGCGGAATGCGCCCGCGAGATTCTGCCGCAGGTAGATGCCGCACAGGTAAAGGGTATTACGATTACCACGTTCGGCGTGGACGGTGCCTTGGTGGATGCCGAGGGCAAGCTGCTCTACCCTGTCATTTCGTGGAAATGCCCCCGCACGGCAGAGGTGATGAAGCACATCGACAAGTACCTGCCGCAGAGCCGTCTCAACACGGTGAGCGGCGTGGGTGCCTTTGCCTTTAACACGCTCTACAAGTTTATCTGGCTGAAAGAGAACCGCCCCGAACTGTTGGAACAGGCGCATGCGTGGCTGTTCATCTCGAACATCCTTGCCCACCGCCTGACGGGCGTGATGGCGACCGACCGCACGATGGCGGGCACCTCGCAGATGACCGATTTGTCTACGGGCGATTGGTCGGAGGAGATTCTGGCGGCTATCGGCGTTGAGAAAAAACTCTTCCCCAAGATGGTGAACGCGGGCGAGGTTATCGGCACACTGACGGCAGATGCCGCCGCCCTGCTCGGTCTGCCCGCGGGGGTGCCTGTGGTGTCCGCAGGTCACGATACGCAGTTTGCCCTGTTCGGCAGCGGCGTGCAGGAAAACCAGCCTTTCCTCTCCAGCGGCACGTGGGAAATCCTGATGCTGCGTACCGCCAAGGCCGCGCTGGGCGAGGAAGACTACGCCGCAGGTGCCACGGTAGAATACGACAGCAAGCCCGGTCTGCTGAACCCCGGTCTGCAATGGATTGCCAGCGGCATCATTGAATGGGTGAAGGCTACCTGTTTCCACGGTGAGAGCTACGACACCATGGATGCCGAAGCCGAGGCGGTTGCCCCCGGTTGCGACGGCGTGAAGATGGTGCCCGATTTCCTGCCCAGCGACCCTGTTCCCGGCTCCATCCAAGGGCTGATTCTGGGGCGCACGCGCGGTCACATCTACCGCGCCGCGATGGAAGCGCTGACTCTGCGCCTGAAACAGCGTTTGGAGAAGCTGGAGAAGGTGGGCGGCTTCAAATCCACCGACCTGCTGCTGGTGGGCGGCGGTGCCCGCAACAAGGTGTGGACGCAGATGCGCGCCGACATGCTGGGTCTGCCCATCCGCATTTCCAACGTCAGCGAAAGCACGGTGAGCGGCGCCGCCATGTACGCCTTTGCGGGCGTGGGCGAATACGCCACGCCCGAAGCCGCGCGCGATGCGTTCGGTATCACCTACACGGTGGTGAATCCCGGTGAGCAGCAAGCCGCTTACGCCAAGCTGCTGTCCTGATTCCCCCCCCCCAAAAAAAACACTTCAACAACAACACACAATTATGGCTAATCCCGACCTTTACATCAATCCCCCGCTGCCGGAGCGCATCTTCCCTTGGGAGAACTACGACCCGCAGACCCGCGAAGAAATCGACGCTTTCTTCAACAGCCCCGAAATCCGCGTGATTAAGGAGCGCATGGTGGAGATGGGTCAGCGTCTCTACAAGCGTGAATACGTGGACGGCAACGGCGGCAATCTCTCCGTGCGCGTGGGCAAGGACCTCGTGCTCTGCTCCCCCACGCTCTGTTCCAAGGGCTTCATGACGGTGGAGGACATCTGCCTTGTCGATATGAACGCAGGGCAGCTCTGCGGCATCCGCCCCCGCACCAGCGAGGTGAAGACCCACATCGCCATGATGAAGGAGACGGGCGTGAACGCCTGCATCCACGCGCATCCCCCGTGCTGCAACGCTTTCCTGTTTGCAGGTCTGGTGCCCCCCAACGGCATTAACCCCGAGGCCGACATCTTCCTCGGTCAGGTGCCGCTGGCTCCCTACGGCACGCCCGGTTCCCCCGAAACCGCCGCCGCCGTGGCAGAAGCGTCCAAGCAGAGCACGGTGGTGTTCATGGAAAACCACGGTGTTATCACAGGCGCCCGCCACATTGAGGAAGCCGAATGGTTCATGGAGAACGCCGATGCCTACTGCAAGATGCTGCTTCTGGCGGGGCTGCACGGCGGCAAGCTGAATCAGGTGGACGAAGCGGGCATTGCCGACTTCCTTGCCCTGCGCAAGAGCATCGGCTACGCCGTCCCCGAAGGCCAGCCCCTGTACAACACGCACGAGTTCAACGGCTACACGATGGGCGTAGCAGGGAAGAAGTAATTTATAATTTAGAATCATTGCCATCCCATAGGGGATGGTGACAGAATAAAAAAAGTGGTGTTTGACTTTGTACCGATTACACTCATAATCGGTGTGAAATGAAACAAAAAACAAACACCGGAGAGAATATAGCAGTATTACCCCAGATTTGCAAC
>JAZLFB010000217.1:0-1823 GCA_045615585.1 Akkermansia sp. | reverse complement strand
GTGGAGCCGCCTGCGGCGGCAATTAGTTTTGAATAGAGCGCGCCCGCAAGGCGCGCGGGGCAAACACCACCGCGCAGATGCGGGGTGACGCTTCCGCGCGGAATGTTGGCGGCATCGGAAATGCGCGGTGCCATCAGCACGGCGGCGCTACGGGAGAGGTAACCCACCCGCCCAAGGCGGGGTTGCGATGAAGATATTTTGATTGGTGCTTGACAGGTGGAGATGGCTTCAAGTATGATGGCAGAGGAGAAAACCCCGCAATGAAGCGAACCGATGCCCATTATTTGACCCACGAGCCCGAGGGGGAATGTTTCGATGTCAAGTCTGCGAGAATCAAGCCGGCCGACCTAGCGGAGCTGTTGATAGCCTTTGCAAACACAAGGGGCGGCGTGGCAGCCATAGGGGTGAGCGACAAAAAGCGGGCCATGGAGGGAATCTCAAGCGTGGGAGAGCAGCATATACACGATTTGCTGGCGGCACCATGGGATTGCTGCCGCCCAGCCCCTGAGGTGCGTGAGGAATACTTGGATGTAACGAATGAAAAGGGCGACCCTGACAAGGTTCTTCTGCTGCATGTTTCCGCACGGCGGGGAATTATTACCCGCAGCCGCAATGAAAGCGTGTTTGTGCGGCGAGGCGACCGCACGACCGAACTACGGGGCGAAGCTTTGCGCGCCTTTGAATACAGCCGCGGGGAACGCAGTTTCGAGCAAGAGGTGAACAGCCGGGCGCAACTGGCAGATTTGGACGGCGCCCTGCTGACACGCTACAAGGATTGCATTGGAGCATCCGCTCTTTCTACGGAGCAGGTGCTGCAATCCCGCAGCCTGCTCTGGGAGGAAAACGGGCGCGCCAGGCTCACCAATGCAGCGGTGCTCCTGTTCGCCAAAGATGTGAGGCAGTTTTTTCCGCACTGCCGGTTGCGTTTCGTTCGGTTCGACAGCGACAAAAAGCTGGGTGGGGCGCGATATAACGTCATCAAGGATGTGTCGTTCGATGAGCCGCTTCCCAGAATGTTGGAAAGGGCGCGGGAGTTCATCTCCGGCCAGTTGAGGGAGTTCACAAGGCTCAACGAGGAGGCCCGCTTTATCACGGTGCCGGAATATCCGGAGTTCGCCTGGGTGGAGGGCATAATCAACGCCGTTGCCCATAGGGAATACGCCATTACCGGTGATTGCATCCGGGTCTCTATGTACGACGACCGCATGGAGATAGAGAGCCCCGGCAGGCTCCCCCACCCGGTGACGCTGGAAAACATGCGCAAAACGCGATGCTCCAGAAATCCGCTGATTACGCGCGTGCTCACCGAGCTGAAATGGGTGCGCGAGCTGAACGAAGGCGTACCGCGAATCTATGCGGACATGGAGGGAGCCTTCTTGGACGATCCCGAATTTACGGAAGGTGCCGGCTCTTTCAAGCTTGTATTGAAGAACAACATCCACACCCGCAGGATGCGCCGCGAGGACAGTGTCTCAAAATCCGTGGGAGACGATGTTTGGAATATCCTGGACGATGTGGAGAAGGACATTCTGGTCTACCTTTCCGGTCACAGGGATGTGATGGCGAGAGAATTGGCCGGCGCGTTGAAGTTGTCGCGTGAAACAATAGGGAGAAGGCTTCAAAAGTTGCTGCAGTTGAAAGTTGCAGTGTCCCGTGGCCCGGCGACATCTCCAAGGCGCACATACAATCTGGCGGGGCTGGACTAGCTTCGTCAGGGCTTCGTCAGGGCTTCGTCAGGGCTTCGTCAGGGCTTCGTCAGGGCTTCGTCAGGGCTTCGTCAGGGCTTCGTCAGGGCTTCGTCAGGGCTTCGTCAGGGCTTCGTC
>JAZLFB010000216.1:0-33903 GCA_045615585.1 Akkermansia sp. | reverse complement strand
CCTGCGGCGAGTTTCTCGACGTCGGCGGTGCCGCTTTCAAGGCTGTTCATGATGCCTGCAAGGTCGCCTGCGGGGTTGGTGGCCTGCGGGTTGTAGACGACCAGCGCTTCATCCAGCATGGCGAGACCCGCGGCGGCGTTGCTGCCCACGGCGGGAGCCATGTCGCTGAAGTAGCTCGTGTTGCGGTCCACCACAATCAGACCGTCATGCACACTGGCACCCTTGAAGTACTTGGTGAGCGTCGGGCTGTCCAGCACCACCTTGGTGGCTCCGTTGGTCAGCGTATCGTCACCCAGCACAGCCAGTACCAAATCGGCGGACGGGTCAATCGTCAGGGTACCGGGTACCGTGTCGGTCTGCGTCAGCACGATGGTCGTGCCGGAGAGGTTCAGGGAGGAACCGTCCATGGTCAGCGTGCGGGGCGTGCCGTTCACGATGTCGGTCACGTTGATATCAGCCAGCAGCGTGCCGCCCGCCAGCGTACCTGTGGCAGACAGAACCGCATCACCGATGGAGAGCGTGCCGCCGTTCATGGTCAGAGAGCCGGCCTTAGCCACGCCGTTTTGCTCCAGCAGCGTCACGAAGCCCTTGCCGGAGACGGACAGGGTCTCGCCGCTTGCCAGTGTCTGCTCCGCACCGGCGGAGACGGTCACGTTGGCACCGTTTTCGCTGTAAGCGCCCTTGTAAAGGCCGCCCGTACCCGTGACGGTGAAGTCACCCTCGATGGTACCTTCTGCATCGGTAGCGGCATTCAGACCGCCCACCAACCACTTGGAGCCGGAGGTCGTGGTAGCAACGGCACCGTTCACCAGTTCCAGAGAATCCAGCTGCGTTGCCTTGCCGGGAACGGCGTTATCGGCCACAGCCGTCAGACCGTTCACCACCAGACCGCCGTCATGGGAACCGGGCACGTCGTAGTCGGCAGCGGCGGCCGTGCTCTTAATCGTCACGGTATCACCCGCATCACCCACCACGGTCAGCGTTGCGCCGTCCACAGAGGTCAGGTTCTTCAGCACGACCGCCGAGGGCTCACCCGTCAGGTCAAGCGTGGTATCGCCGTCCACGAGAGCGTTCTGCACACCTTCGGTATCCAGCTCGCTGTAGGCATCGGCGCCCGTCTTGGTGATTTCCAAACCGCCCTCGGTTTCATCCGCACCGATGGTCCAGCTCTTTTCGGCAGCGGTCAGCGTGCGGGCATCCAGATGCACGGAACCCAAGGCAAGGTCCGTCTTGATGCCGTCCTTCAGGAAGTCCTGCTGCTGCGTAGCATCCAGCACGAAGGTGTCCGTCATGTCCTGCTCGCTGTCGATGATGAGGTAATCACGCTGCGTGTGGACACCCATGTCTTCGGTCACCTGGCTCACGGCGGTGTCCGTCAGCACAATCGTAATCTTGTTACCCTGGGTCTTGGCGGCCACGGCATCGGCTTCCACATAGGCGTTGGCGTGCGGATCGGTCATGGTTTCGGCACCGATACCCTCCACCATCGTCACCACCAGCGTATCGGTGGTCAGCGTGGAGATTTCGTTACCCACAGAGTTCAGCGTCACGGAGTCCGCCGTCACGGCGTTGCCGCTCACGCTGTCAGCCGTCAGGTCGCCGTCCACCACAAGGGCGCCGTCACCCGAAACATCAGCCAGCGTGGCAGAATCCGTCAGCGTCACCGTACCGTCTTCGGTAATCACCAGCGCACCTTCACCCGTCAGGCTGTCGATGGCGGCGGTACCCGTCACGGTCAGCGTGCCGTCGTTCACAATGGTGACATCCTTGGACGAACCGCTTTCAGCAATGCTGCCGATGATCAGTTCACCGCCTTCCGCCACGGTCACGGAGCCATCCGTATCCATGGTCAGCGTGTCGATGCTCACCGAGCTGTCAGCACCCGCCGTCAGCGTGGCGTTGTCGGCCAGAGAGGCATTTTGGGCTGCCAGAGTGTTCTCCACAACCAGAGAACCATCGCCGGACATATCCAGCGTCTCCGTCGTCACAGAGCCGTCACCCGTGAAGGTGTACTCCTTGCCGCCGTCCGCAGCGCTCACCACGACAGTCTCCATCTCCACATTGCCGTTGATGACGACTTCGGGCGCGCCGTGTTCACCGTCGAAGGTCACGGTATCGCCGGGCACGGTTTCTTCCGTCCATTCGGCGGATTCGTCACCGGGTTCACCGCCGTCCCAAACACCGCCCGCGTAGGAGACGATGATGTTCATGGCCGTGCCGTCCTCATTCATCACCAACTGCACCATCTTGTTGGATTCGGTCAGCTGCGTAGCTTCGTCACCCAAGTTGAAGGTCTGCTCACCCACGGTCAGCGTGGCGGAGCCTTCATAGGCAGTACCCAGCGTCACCACAGAGTGCGTACCGCTGGAGAGAGCATCGGCACCGATGGTCAGCCCCAGCGTATCGGTCAGGCTGCCCGCCTGCACGGTGTTGGTCAGCGCACCCAGCGTGATGTTGCCCATCGAGAGCGCATCCGTGACAGCCAGCGTAGCACCCGTGGTCGTCAGATCCACGGAAGAACCCGTCAAGGCCGTGAAGGCGTTGCCGCCCGCAGCCAAGGTCAGAGAACCCGCACCCGTAATCGTACCGCCCTGTTCGATCGTTTCCGTCAGCGTCAGCGCGTAGCTACCGAGGTCGATGCTGCCCTCATTCGTCAGCGTACCCATCGAGAGGTCGCTGCCGAGTGCCATGGCACCCTTGTTGGTCAGCGTGCCGTTAATCGTGGTGGTCAGACCCGCACCGCCGATGGTGATGGTCGTACCCTCCGCGGCTTCAACGGTCATATCCGTCAGCGTGGCGCTGTGGTTGAGCATCCAGCTGTGTTCGCCGTCCGTAGCAAGCGTGGCATCGGAGAGGGAAACGGTCGTAGCCGTACCCTCGCCCGTGAAGGCATTGGCGCCCGTGATGGTGATGTTACCACCCGTCACGGTCATGGTGTTCGCCTGGTTGTTGTTCAGGCCGATGGAACCGACGGTCAGGTCACCGCCCGTCATTTCGAGATGCCCCACCGCCATGGCACTTTCGGACGCATGACCGAGGCTGAGCTTGTCGGCGGTCAGGGAAGCACCCTCACCAATCACCAGCTTGGCACCCGTCTCCATGCGGATTTCACCGCCCACGGTCGTGTCCTTGGTCAGCACCAAGCTGCCCGTCACACCCGTCTGGTCGTTGCTCTTCCAGCCGTTGACAGCAATATCGTTGGTGATATCCAGCTTGGTGGCAGCCGTCACGGTACGGTCGGAAATGCTGACGCGGTTGGCATCGGCAAAGCCCGTGCCGCTGGAGAGCTGCACCGTGCCTTCGCCCGTCGTCTTAGAGAGCAGAGCCTCGGCAGAGGGGCGGAGTTGAGCCGCCGCCAGACCCAGCGTCGAGTCGGCATTCACCACAATGGCATCCACCGTGGGAAGCGCGTCGATGGTGGCATCCGTACCGTCCACCGTCAGCGTGCCGGTGATGGTCAGGTTGCCGGCAGAGGTGAAGCTGTAAGCACCCGACACCAGCATGCTGCTGACGGACACCGCGGAATCCACCACAATCTCACCGCCCGTGCCGTCAAAGGTCACGCCCATGCCGGGGATGAAGGGCAGATCACCCGCTTCGGAACCGCCTTCAACCGCCCAAGCAGCATCGCTGAAATTGCCGTTGCCGCCGTTCCAGTACAGGTTGTTGGCTTCGGTGTACGCCAGCGTCAGCGCGTTGTCGTTGAGCGCCAGCTGAGCCACATAGGTCTTTTCGCCGATGGTCACGGACTTGGCGGACGTATCCAGCGTACCAAAGGTCAGGCTCTTGCCTTCCGCCGTGCTGATGAGCGTCAGCGCCTCGGTCGGCACCTCGGTCACATAGGTGGCAAGGTCAACCACCAGCTCGCCGATGGTGGTATCGCCGCCCAGCGTCAGGGTCTTACCCGCGCCCAGCGTCACGGCATCAAGCGCAATCGCGGTTTCAGCCGTGCGGCCGTTCACCACCACGTTGCCGTTGGTGGCAGCCACGCTCGTGATGGAGCCTTCACCGTCGGAGATGACGGTCAGCAGCCCCGTGCCAAGATTCTCCACCGAAGCACCGGAGAGATGCGTGGAGAGCGAGGTAGCGCCCTCGTTCGCCGTGCTCACGGCCACGTTGGAGAAGATAAACTTGTCAGACCCGGTTTGGTAGTTCGCCTGACCTTCGGAGATAGTCACGGAACCGCCGTCGGAAAGCCCCGTCACCGTCACGGAACCCTGCTTGGTGGTCAGGCTGCCGCCTTCTTCCAGCAGCACGCCCGCGTTGGCGGCGCGCATCCACAGGTCACCAGTCTGGGTCACCGCAGCGCCGCCTGCAATCTCCACATGGCCCAAGGCCGTATCGCCGTGGGAAAGGTCCAGCAGACCGATGCTGTGCGCCGTTTCGGAAGCAAGGAACTTCACCACACCGTTGTCGGTGGTGACGGCACCGCTCACGTTGCCGCCCACGTTCACGGCGGTATCGGCACCGCTGATGTTAATGGCGCCGCCCACATTACCGCTGACGGTGGTCGTACCGCCCGTGGCGGTCACCGCACCGCTGTTACCCGCCACGGCAGCTTCGCCGCCGGAAACGGTCAGGGCGCCGGAGTTACCGCCGATGGTGGCGGAACCGTCCGTTACCTTCACGGTCGTGGTATCACCGGCAGTCTCCAGACTGCCGCCGGAAATCTCTACGGCACCGACGGTACCCTCACCCGTGATGGAGGAGGTACCGTTGGTCACCTTAACCTCGAACAGAGCGGCGGTGTTGTCCACCTGCGTATCGGCACCCAGCTCAAGGGCATACAGGTTATCCGTCACAATCAGCGAGCCGCCGCCGTCCGTCGTGCGAACGCTCAGCGTCTCGGCATCCACCGTGAACTCGGCACCGTTGGAAACCGTGATGGAGGAGAGCATAGCCCCCTTCTGCGTTGCATACGCCGCAACGGTCTCTGCGGTAATTTCGCTATCGGTGCTCGTCACAAAGTAGTTGCTGAAGGTGGCCATGTCCACCACACCGTCCGTCACCGTGTAGGTGGTGCCGTCGATGCTGGCGGAGCCGTCCACACCCTCAGCCGCCGTTCCCTTCACCAGCGTGATGCCGCCGTCGGCATCAAAGCCGTTGCCCGTGACAGCGGTTTCGCGACCCAGAGCATCCACGCGCTTGGTGGGGGAGGACTGCTCAAAGGCGGTGGTATCCGTCACAACGATGGTGGCACCTTCGCCCAGCGTGAGGGTGGAATCGGTATCCAGCGTTTCGCTCAGCGTCAGGTTGCCCGTGATGGTGATGCTGCCAGCATTGGACAGCGTGGCACCGCTCTCGATGGTGAGGTTGGAGATGCTGTTGTCACCTGTGAACAGGGGAGCGCCGTCGGAGCCCACCACAAGGGCACCCGCGCCCGTGGCGGTGATGCCGTTGAAGGTCTGCGTGCCTTCACCCGCCACCGTCACGGTGCCGATGTTGGCCATGTCAATCTTGCCGGAGAAGACGAGGTCCTTGCCCGCAGCCACGTTGATGGCGAGGTCGGTGCCGGCGGCATTGGCCACGATGGTACCCTGCTCGCCCTTCACACCGCCGATGGTCATGCTCTTCATCAAGCGGAGTTCGGAGAAGGTCTTTTCTGCGGAGGGGGCCTGCTCGCCCTCACCGGAGATGAAGCTCACCACGCCGCCGAACACACCGTCGGCGGAGTTCAGGCGACCCAACACGCGGCGGTTGCCGCCCGCGTTGCTGTCGGCAATCGTCAGCAGCTGCCATTCGCCCGTGAAATCAGTGGTGTTGCCGCTGATAACCACCTGACGATAACCGTCACCCTGTCCCGCCGTAGTCGGCGTCTTAGAGAGGATGGTACCCTCGCCCGCAAGGTCACCCACAAGGTTGAGCTGCCACTTGTAGGTGCCGTAGTCCTGGTAGACGGCACCCGCGGCAATGTTCAGACCGCAGTTCAGGGTTGCCACAGCGTTGTGGCTGTGGTCCACCGTGCCGCTGAGAATGCTCAGTGTGCCGGAGGCAGGATAGGTGCCGATGGCAATGGTGTTGCCCTCGCCCGCATCCACCTCTACCGTGCCCGCCCAATCCTGCCCGTAGGCAATGTTCGTCAGGTCGGCGGCAGTCACGGCGGCATAGGTACCCGCACCCGCCAGCGTCACCGTGGCGTTGCGGGTCAGCTCGGCGGCGGTCACTTCAATACCCTCACCGATGGTCAGCGTACCCGCCTTGGCGGCGGTGATGGTCACGCCCTCGTTGAGAGCCTGTTCCAGCGTCAGGGAGCCGCCGTTCATCACCACGGAATCCGTGCGTTCATCGGCGGCGCTGTTCGTGGCGGCACCGTACACAACCGTGCCGTCGTTCACATAGTAAATATCGGAGGCAACCGTGCAGGTGATGCTGCCGCCGTCTGCCGTCAGCGCGCTGTGTTCAAGCGTCTGACCGTCCAGCACGGCCACGGCATCGGCACCCAGAGCCGCGGTGGCGGACGCACCCTCGGCAGCCTTCACCAGATAGAAGGAACCGTTCAGGTAACCGTTGCCGCTTTCAGGGGCTTTCTCATCCGTGTAACCTGTCTCGCCGATGGCTTCCAGAGAAGCGGCGGAGGCCGTCATGGAACCGTTCAGCGTGACGGAAGCCTTGTTCTCCAGCGTAGCTTTCAGAGTCAGGTTTCCGTCCACCACAAGGGAGCCGCCGTTCAGGTTCAGCGAACCGTTGGCACCGATGGTGGCTGCACCCGCCAGATTCAGCGTGCCGCCCGTAAGGGTCAGCCCCGCATTGATAGAGGTATTACCTTGCAGGGTGGTGGTGCCGCCCGCCACCGTCGTGTTACGACCGATGGACGTTGCACCCGTCACCGTCAGCGAGTTGGCATTGATGGTGTTGGAAGCGGAAGCGTTGGCAATGGTCAGAGAGCCCGCCGTAATGGTGCCGCTGCCGCCGATGACGTTCGTGCCGGCGGTGTTGTTGCCCGTGGAATAGCGCAAATCGCCCGCCACGTTCAGCACGCCGTCTACGGTGATACCCTTCATGCCCCAGCTGTTGGTCAGGGCGGCAATGTTGAGCGTCACGCCGTTCTCCACCACCACTTCGCGACCGAAGTTATCCGGCGAAGAAGAGGCCGTGATGTTGCCCATCGTCATGGTGACGGTATCGGCGGAACCCTTGCTGAACACCACCTTGCTGTCCGCAGAGTTAAGACCGATGTTGATAGAGGCGGAATTGATACCCGTGACCGTGAGCGTGGAGCCGTTGGTGATAACGATGTTGCCCGTACCCGTCAGGTTGCCGTAGGTGGCATTGGCCGCCACGGTGGTGGGGATGGTGCCGTCGGGCAGGAATTCCGTTTCGTTCTCATAGCCGATGTCACCGGAAAGCCCCTCGGCAGAGGTAATGCCCGTGAGCATGGCGTTGTTCTTGAGCATCACCTTTTCCAAGCTGCCGCTCGCCGCGGCGGTGATGTCGGCCAGTGCCTTGCTGCCCGTGTTGAGGTAGTAGACGGAATAATCGGTATCGCCGGAGAAGGCAATGGAGCCGTCCTCTGCCAGCGTCTTGGTATCGGAACCCGCCACAACGCTCACGTTGGCGGCGTTAATCGTGCCGCCCTGTACCACGTACAGCTTGGAGATGGTCATGAAACCGTTGTCGCCTTCGGAGAGGGAGCTGTCACCTTCCCAACCCGCAAGGGTGGAAAGAGTGATGGTCGAGCCGTCGGCAATGTTCACCGTGCCGCTGTTGGCAATGGTGTGACCCAGCGTCACGTCGCCGAGGCTCAGCGTAGCGCCCGTACCCACGGCCAGCGTCACGCCGTCGCTCACCGTGCCGGAGAAGGAGGCGGCACCGTCAGCGGGCGTACCCGTGATGGTGAGCGTGCCTTCCGTCACCGTACCGGCGGTCACGGCAGTACCCGTCAGCTGAGAGCTGGTGATAATCTTGCCCGCGCCGCTGATGGCACCGACATTGGCAGCCGCCGTGTTGAGCACCAGATTGACGGTGTTGGCGGTGGAAGCCTCATCAAACACGACCTTGGCGTTTGCCAGAGAATCCGCATGGCTCATCACCACGTTCAGCGACACGGGAGAGCCCTTGGTGTTGAGGTCCTTGAGAACGAGCGTGCCGCCGAAGTCCGTGTTGGCGTTCAGCAGATTCACCAGCGTGGCCGTGCCTTGGTCGTTGTTGTTCTGCTGAATGGTCAGCGTAGCATCGCTGCCGCCGGTCAGAGAGGAGAAGGTGTAGCCTTTGGCGTACTTGGATTCAAAGGTGCTGTTGCCGCTCACGGCAATCGTACCCGTGAAGTTATAGGAGCCGTCCTCAATGAAAATCTTGCCGCCGTCCAGCGTGATATCGTTGGCAATGTTGACCTTGTTATTCGTCGGCAGATTCTTCTGACCGGTTGTCCAAGCCCACACCGTCAGCGTGCCGCCCTCGTGAACCGTCACAGGACCGATATTGGAGACGGCACCCGCCGCGGCACCGCCCTGACCGCCGCTGCCGTTGTTAATCTTCAGGTTGCCGCCGTCCATCACCTCATAACCATCGGCGCGGGTAGCGGCACCGTAGGCGATATTCTGAGCACCCGTCACAGGGGCGGGACCACCCTGCACCGTCAGCTTCAGCGTGCCGCCGTCAGCCGTCACCACAAACTGACCTTCCGTCATGTTGAGTGCCGTAGCCATTGCGGAAGCCTGTTCTGCGGTGGTGGAAACAAGGCTGTACACACCGCCGTCAAGAGAGGAGTAATCTGCCAACGTAATGCTGTCGTACTGCAAGGTGCCGTCCGCCACGGAAATCAGGGGGGCAGAGGAAGCCGTCATCCCGGACAGATTGAGCGTCAGCGCCGATGTGATGTTCAGCGTACCGCCGCCGTTGAGGGTCAGTGCCGCATCACCGTGTACCACCGTAGCGCAGCCGCCACCGGGTGTCAGCGTCACGGTCTTGCCGCTGTCAATGGTCCAATCCTGCGTTCCGTTGAAATGGATAATGGAATCCGAGCGACCGACGGAAGCTGACATCGACAGCGTGAAATCCTCATGGAAAGTGGAAGCAGCCGCCGTGCCGTTAGTATTGCCGAAATAGATACCGCGCGATGCATTGGCGCTGGAAACAATGCTGTACCCGGTGGCACCCTCATCCACCACGATACCGCCGAAACGCAGCGGGTTGAAGTCAAGACGGATTTCACGACCGCCGCCGCTTGTCAGGCGCATGGTGTGATGCGTCGCATCAGCCGCAATGGAACCGAAGATAGAGTTCACGGACAGGGCACCGCTGTTCCACCCCGTTGTCTGGGTTTCGGTCAGGGTGAAGGTATCCGTCGCGCTGTCATAGGTGGTCTGAACGTACGGACCGGCGGAGACGTTACCCGTACCCGTCAAGGTGTAAATGGTACCCGAATACTCAACGGCCTGAGCCTGAGAAACGGATAACGTATAGGCCACGGCACCCGTGGTGATAACGCCCGTACCAACGGTGGTGGACAGAGCTGCAACAGCGGTGATGCAGGCCAGAACGGCGGCGCGAAGCCGCGTGGGGAGGTGTAATTTCATAATTGTTAGAGATTGAGAAGATTTTACAAGGGTACAGTTCACCCTTATATTCTCCTATTCTACACATTCCGCAAGCCCATAGCAAGGCGAAAGTTGAAAGAAAAATTTATTTTTTAGCCGCAATCACAACATTTAAGAGCTCGGAGTTTCCACCGTGGTTTTACCCCGCCGCAGCCTCTCTAAAAACAGAGGGCGGCTATACACCCACTCCACACCCACCCGACAAATGGGGATTTATCGAACAGCAATAGGGGTTAGCCATCGGACAGTGGCAAAAACCGATAACTTAGGATATCCGACGTACCGCGCCCGGGATTGCCAAGCCCCTGCCGCACACAGAATTGCGGCATAGCGGTGGTTTACGCTTGAAAATTCAGGCAAACAGGTGTATAAGCCCCGCATGGCTACGACTGTCCGCACTCGCTTTGCTCCGTCTCCCACCGGTTATCTGCATATCGGTGGTGCACGTACCGCCCTTTTCAATTACCTCTTTGCCCGCAAGATGGGCGGCACTTTTGTGCTGCGTATCGAAGATACCGACCAGGAACGCCATGTGGAAGATGCCATGAAAGCCATCTTCACGGGTATGAGCTGGCTGGGGCTGGATTGGGATGAGGGCGAAGGCAAAGGCGGCCCCTACGAGCCATACTTCCAGAGTCAACGCAAGGATATCTACGACCGCTACTTCCAAAAGCTGGTGGACATGGGCCGCGTGTACGAGTGTCCCGCCCCCAACAAGCGCGATAAGAACGGCGATGAAATCCCCGGCACCTCCGAGGGCACGGTGTGGCGTTTCCGTTTCAAGCGCGAGGGTGTCATGACCCTGCACGACTTGGTGTGCGGCGATATTTCCGTGGACTACACGAACGAGGAGAACACCCCCGACATGGTGGTGAAGCGCACGGACGGTTCCTACATCTTCCATCTGGTGAACGTGGTGGACGACATTGAAATGGCCATCACCCATGTGATTCGCGGTGAGGACCACATCATGAACACCTTTAAGCACCTGCAGCTCTTTGAAGCCTTTGGCGTAGAGCCGCCCGTGTACGCCCATATCCCGCTGATTCAGAACCCCGACGGTTCCAAGATGAGCAAGCGCGACGTGGGTGCCCAGCTGGGCAACTACCCGGAGGACGGCTTCCTGCCCGATGCGGTGGTGAACTTCATTGCCCTGCTCGGCTGGAGCTCCAAGAGCGATGAGGAAATCTTTACCAAGGAGCAGCTTGTTGACCTCTTCTCGCTGGAGCATGTGAACCGCGCCGCCGCCAAGTTCGACATTACCAAGTGCAAGTGGATGAACCAGCAGCACATCATGCGCCTCACGCCTGAGAAGTTTACGGAGCTGGCCATGCCCTTCTGCGTGAAGGCGGGTCTTGCGGACACGCCGCAGCTGCGCACCGCCATCCCCGGCGTGCAGACGAAGGTGCAGCTGCTCAGCGAGGTACCCGCATGGGTCAAGTGGGTCGAGGTGCTTGAGTACGAGGACGAGCCGATGGCGAAGCTCCAAGACAATGCCCGCGAGATGCTGGACCGCTTTGCCGAAGCCGCCGCCAAGCTGGAGGTATGGGACGGTCTTGCCGCCATGCAGCTGGTGAAGCCCATGACCAAGGAGCTGGGCGTGAAGGTGGGTGCCATGATGTTCCCCCTGCGCTTGGCTCTGACAGGCACGCACGCGGGTCCCGGCATCGATGTGATTATGCAGACGCTCGGCAAGGACGAAGTGCTGCGCCGCATCAGCGTGTTTCCCCGATAAATTGAGGGAACGCCGAATACCCATTTGAATTATGCGTACCGCTGATTTCGATTACCATCTGCCCGAAGAGCTGATTGCGGACAGGCCGCTGCCTGACCGCGCGGCTTCGCGCATGCTGGTGGTACACCGCGATACGGGGCTGATTGAGCACCGTCATTTCTCGGACATTCTCGAATATGTGCGCCCCGGTGACCTGTTCGTAATGAACAACACCAAGGTCATTCCCGCCCGCTATTTCAGCAACGACGGCGGCATTGAGCTGGTGCGCGCGGGCATGGCGGGTGAGCTGGTGTGGAAGTGCATGGTACGCCCCGGCAAGAAAATGAAGGTGGGTCGCACCGTGCAGGTGGGGGATTCCGTCGGCACGGTGGAGACGATTGATGACGAGGGGTATCGCTACATCCGCTGGGATAAGCCCGTGGATGAAGATACCTACGGTCGCCTTGCCCTGCCCCACTACATGAACCGCGAGAGCGACCCCAGCGACAAGGAGCGTTATCAGACGGTCTACGCCAAGCACGACGGTGCCATTGCCGCACCCACGGCGGGGCTGCATTTCACGCCCGAAATTCTGGCACAGGTGCCGCACCGCTTTGTAACGCTGCATGTGGGCGTGGGTACCTTCCGCCCCGTGAAGGTGGAGAATGTGGAGGAGCACCACATGCACACGGAGGAGTTCTATATGCCCGCCGACACCGCCGCGGCCATCACGGAAGCGCAGCGCGTGTTCGCCGTGGGTACCACCTCCGTCCGCGTGATGGAGACGCTCGCCACGCGCGAGGAGCTGCCGCTCAAGGAATCCCACGGTGCCACGGATATTTTCATCTACCCCGGTTATGAGTTTAAGACGGTGGACTGTCTGCTCACCAACTTCCACCTGCCGCAGAGCACGCTCATCATGCTGGTGTGTGCCTTTGCGGGCAAGGAACTCATTATGGAAGCCTACCGACAGGCGGTGGAACAGCGTTACCGCTTCTTCTCCTACGGCGACTGCATGCTGATTCTCTAAAAGCGATTCAAAGCAGAGAGGCTGCAATGATTCTCACTGCTTTTTCGGCTTGGGTTTCCAGCCCTCGCTCTTCAACACGGTAAGGGCGGTTTTCTCAACGGCGGGGTAATGGGGCGTTCCTTCCGTCTCCTCCAAGCATTGATGCATCAACGCAGATGCCGTGCGCGTGTCTCCCGCCACAAACAGGATGGTAATCTGCATCAGTTTGTTGCGCAGTTTATCCTGCGGGGCGGCAGCAGCGGCACCCGCCATGCGGAAATAATCCGCCGCTGCATACAGGTTGCCGTTGTTGGCGCACTCCCATGCGTACATCTCGGCATAAAAGGCGGCACCGCTGCCCGAGAGCTGCTTTTTCACCGCATTTTCCACCAAGAGAGTGTTGCCCTTGGCGGCTTTCAGCATGCGACTCCACGCCACAAAAGGATTTTTCATATCCCCCCTGCCCGCTTTCATCGCTGCATAGGGGCGATAGAGAGGGTCGCCGATAACAATCGCCTGCCACGAGAGCATGGGCATGGCCATCAGCCCCGCCTCTGCCACCGTGTAACCCTTCAACAAGCGGTCGTAGAACACCTCGAAATCCAAACATCCTGTCAACAGCGGTTCCGCCACGTTGCCCGTGGTCACGCATGCCCCGCGCGCCAACAGGGCGGGCGCCCATTGGCGGGCATCCTTGATATTGGTGCAGCTGAACGAATGCAGGTGACATGCCACAGCACCGGGTTCAAACTGAAAATCGCGGGGTGCAGCGGGCGAAAACGGACCGTCTGCCATGTGCGTATACCAACCGAAATACACCGCCGTGTGCGGCATGAGGGGGAAAGCGGGAGCCAGCGTCTCTTTCGACGTTTCGTAGAACAGGGGTTGTCCGCTCTTCCGCGCGGCATTCGCAACAGCCTTAAACGCAGCATCACCCTGCGGATAGGGACCGCCTTCATCCACGACCGTCCACCCCCACAGACCGCGGCGTTCCGCCACCGCGGGGTCCTGAATCATGCGGCGAATCGTTGCCTCATCGGGTCCGTCGATACGGCACACTGCCAACACGGGCGGGTTTGCCTTGTCAATGGCGGCATCTTTCTTGTAAAAGGGATTATTCAACGCACTCGTCAGCGGATAGGTAGCCCCCAGCAGCGCCAGTTCCGAATCCAAGGCGGCGGCATCTTCGGGCGGTCGCACGCGGTAATCAGGCTTTCCGTCAGGCTTTTTCGGCACAGGCCGCGCCACCTGCTCGCTGATACGCAGGGGCAAATCGGGCATCAGCACCATAGCCGACATGCGCTTCATGCCCTTGGGAGCACCCGTGGGCCATTGCCAATCGTTTGCCAAAGCCGCTTTCATCAACGGCTCCACCACCTTGGCGTCATAATCCTTGCGGCTCAATGCCTGAGCCTTGGGTTTAAAGCCGGACAACGGCACCAGATTCTCCTGCGGCACGCGGCGCACGGCAGCGTACATCTCCGCACACTCTTTACTGAACGGAGAATCGGCATTGTACACCACCGCCACCTGTTGCGGGGTTAAGCCCCAAGACACAGCGCACAGCACCGACAGAAACAGGAACAGCGTTTTCATGGCGGCGGAATCTCTATGCCACTCAACGTCGGCGGAACAAGCCGCTGAACGCACCGAAGCCCTGCGGTCCCTTGGGGCGCTTGCCGCCGCCACCCATCAGGGCGGAAAGGTCGGGCATTTGGCTCATGTCAGGCATACCGCCGCCGCCCATCAGGGCAGACAGATCGGGCGCGCTGCCGTCGGCGGGCATCTGCGGCATCCCTGCGGGCATCTTGGGCATACCGCCCTTCATCATGCTCTTCATCAGACCGCCCATCTTGCCCTTGCCGCCCATCATCTCCTTCATTTCCTTGAAGTTCTTGATAAAGCGGTTCACCTCAATCTCCGACACGCCGCTGCCCTTGGCAATGCGGCGGCGGCGACTCGGAATGAGCAGCTTGTAATTGACACGTTCGGCGGGGGTCATGGACAGCACAATAGCCTCCATGCGCTTCATACGCTTGGGGTCCAGCGCGCCGTCAGGCAGCTGCTTGCGGATTTTGCTGAACCCCGGCAGCAGCCCCAACAACCCCTCCAAGGGTCCGAGATTCTGCATCATGCGCATCTGGTTCAGGAAATCGTTGAAATTAAACTCGCCGCTCATCATGCGGCTCATGGAATTCATGGCGGATTCTTGGTCAATCTTCTCCGCCGCCTTTTCCACCAAGCCCACAATATCGCCCATGCCGAGAATGCGGTCGGCCATGCGCTGCGGCACAAAGGCGCCGAACATGTCCAGCTTCTCGCCCTCGCCGATGTACTTGATGGGCTTGCCCGTCACCGCGCGCATGGAGAGCGCCGCGCCGCCGCGGGCGTCGCCGTCCAGCTTGGTGAGGATGATACCCGTCAGCCCCACCGCCGCATCAAACGACTGCGCCACGCGCACCGCCTGCTGGCCCGTGGCGGCATCCGCCACCAGCAGCGATTCACGCGCTTCAAGGAACTTGGCAAGCTTCTTCAGCTCGGCAATCAGGTCTTCATCCACCTCTTGTCGACCCGCCGTATCGAAAATGATGACATCGTGCTCCTGGCCCGCGGCCCACTTAAGGGCATCTTTCGCCACGCGAATCACGTCCTTTTCCCCGGCAGCGGGAGTGTAGACATGCACCTCAATCTGCCCTGCCAGCGTGGCCAACTGGTCGATAGCGGCGGGGCGAATCAGGTCGCATGCCACCAACAGCGGCTTGTGACCATCCAGCTTCAGGCGGCGGGCCAGCTTGGCCGAGGTCGTGGTTTTACCCGCACCGTTCAAGCCTACCACCAGAATGCGGGCGGGGGCGGGTTCCAACGCCAGGCCTGCGGCATCACCGCCCAGCAGCTCCGCCAAGTGGTCACGGAAAATCTTGACAATCTGTTCCCCCGGCTTCACGGTTTTGAGCACCTTCTCGCCCATGGCCTCTTCCTTCACGTGGTTGATAAACTCACGCGCCACGGAATACTCCACATCGGCATCCAACAGCGCCATGCGGATTTCACGCAGAGCATCCTTGATGTTGGATTCGGAGATTTTGCTCAACCCGCGCAGTTTGCGGAAGGTATCATCGAGCTTGTCGGAAAGCAGGGAAAACATACTGAAAAACTACCCCAAAAAAGCTGCTATGTCAAGAAACTGCTACGTCAGTCGAGGCGAAACATACGCCGATGTCCCTCCCGACCGACAAGAGCTTTACACGGCGGGCTCTTTCACCTTACCGTAGGTCATGAGACGAATGCCGAAGAGGTAGACGCGGCGGCGGTTGTTCCAACGCTTCTCTTTGCGGAAGATGCCGCGCCACAGGCGTTTCAGCTTGTTGGGCTTCTTTTTGCCTGCATTCAGCAAGCCCTGCAAGGCATCGTAGTACTGCTGGCAAAGCTTATCGCGGTCGCGCTTGGAGGGCTGCACGCGGTGCTTGCCGACGGCGGCGGTCAGCTCGCTCTGCAAGGCATCGAATGCGACACCGTAGCTTTCGCCGCGACCGATTTCGTTGAGCACCTTCAGCAGGGAGTAAGCATCATCCCACACGCAGTGCGCGGGCTGGTAGCCGCCGCCCAAGGCATACAGACTAAGCGCATTGAGACGCATGTACTCCAGCTCGAAATACACGCCCTTGGCAATCGCCATCTGGAAATCCACCAGTTTCAGCGTATCGCCGCACATCAGGAAATTGCCGGGGCGAATATCGCGGTGCACCACGTTGGATTTCTCCAACGCCTTGAAAATAGCGTGCAGCTCGCTGACGAGCCACGCCTTCTTCTCTTCCGTCAGCGTACCCGCTTCCAACGCCGTCTCCAAGTCCTCGCCCTTCAAATGTTCGTAGGCGGAGAAGCCGTAGTCGGTGTTGTCTCGGTAGTAGACGGGGCGCACAAAGTGCTTGGGGTCCATTTCCCACAGAGCCTTACCCATGCGGTACTCATTGCGGTAGATGCCCTTGTGGGGACCGCTCTTGATGAAAAGCTGCGTACCGTCGGTGTCCTTGGCGGTCAGAAAGAGGTTGTAGGCGCGCGCCACGGCGGGGGCATGGCAGACATGCACGTCGCTCAATTTGAAGTTCTTACGCAGCAAGCGGGCGGTTTCGGGCAGCTGCAACAGCTTGTCGGAGTAGAACACAGACAGGTCGTCGGGGCGCACAAAGTCGTAGTGCATCTCCTTCATGTACTCCGCCAACAGCCCGTAGTACAGGTCGAAGGGGGAATCATAGGCGGCAAGGTCGTACTTCTCCGCCAAGCCCAGTTTCACAAAGCGGTCGTGAATCTTGGTGTAGTAATCCGCCGCAATCTTGAGCTTGTGGATGAGGGCGTGGTAAATCAGCGCAAAGAACGCGGGCTTTTCATCGGGCACATAGATACCCTTTTCGTTCACCACGCGGGTATCCATGATATGCTGCTCGAAATCGCGGCAATAGTAATTATCGCCCACATAGCGGAAATCGAACTTCACCGCCTGCCCGCCGATACGCACGGCGTAGTGCACGCGGTAGGGTTCGGGGAACTGCGGCACCGCGCCCGTCAGCATCACCAGATTCGGGTAATCATCCGTCAGCAGGTCGATGTCGCCGTGCAGCTCGCTCGAAAATTGTTCGGGCAGAATCTCCTCATTCCGCAACACCACATAGGGGATCGTGGCATTCAGCGTGTAGAAGAACTGCTGCATGCTCTCCCAGCCGTCGGCACCCGTGATATCGCGCTCCAAGTGCGTGATACTGCCGTCCCACGAATCAGGCACGGAAGCCGCCAAGTCAGCGTAATTCTTACCCAACATCAGGCAGGCGTCGTGGTTCGTCTCCGCCGCGCTGTTGGTGGTGTGAATCTTGCAGCCGCCGTTCGTCCACTCGCGGTACTTCTCTTTCAGCGAGAAGAGGGTGAGGTTGGACTGCTCGTGTCCGCGAGAAGTCTCCACATAGCCGTACTGCGGGTGTTCATCGCGCACCACCAGCAGCAAAAAGGCCCCTGCCCCACATTCAATCTCCTTGAAGGATTTATCGGGCAGCTTCACCCCGTAGAAGCGGGAGAAGTTGTCCGCCACGCGTTCGCGCGTCCATTGAATATCGTAGGCTTGCAGAATGCGTACATGCTTCTGCATATCCTCCAGAATCTCCTTCTCTTTGCCGCGGGCTGTCTCCCACAGCACAATGAGATGAAGTTCCGATTCGGGTGCGGGGTTCAGAGAATCCATGCGGGAATCCGTCTTTAGCGGTTCTTGTACATGTCCTCGTAGTACTTCTCGTACTCGCCGCAGGTGATGTTGTCCATCCACTCCTGATTGTCGAGGTACCACTTGACCGTCTTTTCAATGCCCTCTTCAAACTGCAGGCTGGGTTCCCAACCGAGTTCGGTCTTCAGCTTGCGGGAGTCGATGGCATAGCGCAGGTCGTGACCCGCGCGGTCGGTGACATAGGTAATCAGGTGCTCGCTGGTGCCGGGGGCGTTGCCCAACAGGCGGTCAACGGTCTTGATGATAACGTGGATGATGTCGATGTTCTTCCACTCGTTGAAACCGCCGATATTGTAGGTATCGCCCACCTTGCCCTTATGGAAGATGACATCGATGGCGCGGGCGTGATCCACCACAAACAGCCAGTCGCGCACGTTTTCGCCCTTGCCGTACACGGGCAGCGGCTTGCCGTGACGAATGTTGTTGATGAAGAGGGGAATCAACTTCTCCGGGAACTGGTAGGGGCCGTAGTTGTTGGAGCAGTTGGTGACCAGCGTGGGCATGCCGTAGGTGTCGTGGAAGGCGCGCACAAAGTGGTCGGAGGAAGCCTTGGAAGCGCTGTAGGGGCTGTGCGGGTCGTACTTGGTCGTCTCCGTGAACAGCGTGCCGTCAAACTTCAGCGCGCCGTACACCTCATCGGTGGAGATGTGGTAGAACAGCTTGCCTTCCCAATCGCCGTTCCATGCCTGCTTGGCGGCCTGCAACAGAGAGAGGGTGCCCATCACGTTGGTGCGGGCAAAAGTGAAGGGGTCTTTGATGGAGCGGTCTACGTGGGATTCGGCGGCAAGGTGAATCACGCCGTCAATGCCGTGCTCGGCAAAGAGGCCGCACATGGCATCAAAATCGCAGATATCGGCACGCACGAAGGTGTAGTTCGGCTTGTCTTCAATATCCTTGAGGTTGGCCAGATTGCCTGCGTAGGTCAGCTTATCGAGGTTGATGATGTGGTAGTCCGGGTACTTGTTGACAAAGAGACGGACAACGTGGGAACCGATAAAGCCGGCACCGCCGGTGATGAGGATGGTACGTTTGAAGCTCATGGTATTGTTCTGTGTTAAATTAAGCGTTTTTCAAAGCGTTCAGGCAGCCGATGAGGCTGGTGCGCCAGTGGGGGATATCCAGACCGAAGGCAGCTTTAATCTTGGTCTTATCCAGCACGGAGAAAGCGGGGCGGGTCACCTTGGAGGGGAACTCATCGCTGTGGCAGGGTTTCACCGCACAGGCGGAGCCGGACAGCTCGGCAATGGCGGTGGAGAAGTCGAACCACGAGCACACGCCCTCGTTCGAGAAGTGGTAGATACCCAGTTTTTCATCTACCTGCGGGTCGCAGAGGATGGCGGCAATCGCATCAGCCAAGTCACCCGCGTAGGTGGGCGTACCCACTTGGTCGAACACCACCTTTAATTCAGGGCGCGTAGCCATGAGCGAGAGCATAGTCTTCACGAAATTCTTACCGTGGACGGAGTAGAGCCACGCCGTGCGCAGAATCACGCTGCGGCAGCCTGCAGCAGCAATGGACTGTTCACCCGCCAGCTTGGTGACACCGTAGACACCCAGCGGATTCACGGCATCGTCCTCCTTGCGGGGCAGATTGCCGTCTCCGCCGAACACATAGTCGGTGGAAACATGCACCAACAGCGCATCATGCGCCTTGGCGGCAGCGGCGAGATTGGCAACGGCCTTATTGTTGATGAGGTCGGCAACGGCTTCATCGTCCTCCGCCTTGTCCACGTTGGTGTAGGCGGCGCAGTTCACAATGGCGTTCACCTGTTCGGCGGTCATCATCGCTTCAATGGCGGCGGGGTCGGTGATATCCAGTTCCGCCACATCGGTAAAGATGTAACGGTGGGGCGTGACACCGCTGGCGGCGATGCGGCGCATTTCATTACCCAACTGACCGTTGGCTCCTGTAACGAGAATATTCATGGCAATCAGTAAAGGGGGGTGTTGATATCGAAATCGGCGGGGGCGTCGGCCAGCGTGCAGCGGTCGGCATCCTTGGCGGAGAGGATGATGGCGTCCTTGGGCAGTTTCCAGTCAATGCCGAGGGCGGGGTCATCCCAAGCAATGCCGCCCTCGCTCTGCGGGGCGTAGTAGTTGTCGCACTTGTACTGGAAAATCGCTTCTTCGCTCAACACGGCAAAACCGTGGGCAAAGCCGCGGGGGATGAAGAGCTGGCGGTGATTCTCCGCCGTCAGTTCCACGGCCACATGCTGACCGTAGGTGGGGGAACCCTTGCGGATATCCACCGCCACATCCAGCACGGCACCCTTCACCACGCGCACCAGCTTGCTCTGGCAATGCGGGGCTTTCTGGTAGTGCAGCCCACGCACCACACCGTAGCAGGACTTGGATTCATTGTCCTGTACGAATTCGGTGTCGCAGACCTCTTTGCGGAAGGCTTCGGCGGAAAAAGATTCAAAGAAATAACCACGCGCATCACCGAACACGCGGGGTTCGATGATGACAACGCCGGGGATAGCAGTTTGAATGACGTTCATTTACGGATTTTCTTCTTGGAAAGTTCGGCAAGATACTGACCGTACTGGTTTTTCAGCATCGGTTCGGCCAGTTCGCGCAGGCGGTCGGCGGAAATCCACCCCTGTTCATAGGCAATGCCCTCCAGACAGGCGATTTTCAGGCCTTGGCGCTTCTCAATCACCTCCACAAAGGTGGAGGCCTCGCTCAACGAATCATGCGTGCCCGTGTCCAGCCACGCGTAGCCGCGGCCCATCGTCTGCACCTTGAGCGCGTTTTCGGCAAGGAAGGCCTGGTTCACGGTGGTGATTTCCAGCTCACCGCGGGCGGAGGGCTTGATTTCGGAGGCAATCTTCACAACCTCGTTGGGGTAGAAGTAAAGCCCCACAACGGCGTAATTGGACTTGGGCTCGGCGGGTTTCTCTTCAATGGAGATGCAGTCGCCGTTGGCATCGAACTCCGCCACGCCGTAGCGTTCGGGGTCTGCCACAAAGTAGCAGAACACGGTGGCCTTGTTGTCCTTTTCGGCATTCTGCACGGCGGCGGTCAGCTTGCCGCGCAACCCCTCACCGAAGAAGATGTTATCGCCCAGCACCAAACAGGCGGAATCATCACCGATGAAATCCTTGCCGATGATGAATGCCTGTGCCAAGCCGTCGGGAGAGGGCTGTTCGGCGTAGGAGAAGTTGACACCGAAGTCGCTGCCGTCACCCAGCAGATTGCGGAAAGAGGGCAAGTCGCGCGGGGTGGAGATGATGAGGATATCCCGAATCCCCGCCAGCATGAGGGTGGAGATGGGGTAATAAATCATAGGCTTGTCAAACACGGGCAACATCTGCTTGCTCACCCCCTTGGTGATGGGGTACAAACGCGTGCCGGAACCGCCTGCCAATACAATGCCTTTCATGTTAAAAATCTCCGATTTGACTGAGTAAAATTCGCTGCACCCGCCGCGCCCCCGTTTGCGGAGTTCTTGCGACAGAGTTGCACATAATCACTATATAACGGGCAGCTTCTCGGTGTCAAGTTCATTTTACGGAAAAGCGTAATGTTTTGAAGAAAGAATTATCCTTGACTTACCACACCTTTGCTTTATGATGCCCGCGTTATGTTCAAACGCTCTGCATTAGCCCTGCTCTTTCTTTTTCTCGGCAGCTTGGCCGAGGGTACAACCTATTGGGTGAAAGGCGTTTCGCCCGCAGGCGGTTGGTATGATACCGACAAAACTCTGCAAGGTGACGAAAAGATGTGCTGGGCGGCCACGGCAGCCAACATGCTGGCTTGGTGGCAGGACAGGCACCCCGAAGCCGCAGCCGACGGTCCGCAGGGTGCGGAGGATGTGTGGGCGACTTTCCGTAAGTCGTTTGACGGGTCGGCAGGGGAGACCTATCTGGCGCTGCAATGGTGGTTCTGCGGAAAGACACCGCCGCAAGCCATGCCGCAGACGGAGGAAGGCAAGACACTCGGCGGCTGGCTCAAAGCGCGGGTAGAGGCGAAAGGCACCACCTTCCCCGGTCAGGATGTGCTGTTGGAAGAACCCGCCACGGGCATATCGCAGCGTATCAAAGAGCTTTTATGCAGCGGATATGCCGTCGGTATCGGCATCCGCCGCTTGGATAAAGAGCACCGTATTCTGCCCGTGTGGCACATGCTCTCGCTGTGGGGGATTGAGTACGATGAAGAACGCCAATGTATCACCCGTGTCTACCTCACGGATTCCGACGACATTGCGGGAGAATGGCCGAAATACCAACGCGGGCTTTTTGCCGCCGAGGCAGCGGAGGCCGACTTGGTAAACGAAAAAGGCAAGCCGTTTACAGGGCTGATTCTGCGCAATCGCGTGGGTTGGTTCAAGGGCAACTGCACCGTCACCACGCTGGTGGCGCTGCATGCAGATACAGCGGTTCCCGCAGCCCGAGAATCCGACAAGGGAGAATAAAAACTTACGCGATTTCCGCGTGGCGCGAGGAGAGGAAGGCATCCAGCTCCTCCAATGCTTTGCGCTGCGTCGGGCAGGCGCGGCGGCGCGAACCGAGAAGCAGGCTGCAACGCTTCTTACCGGTAAAGCGGTAGGTATTCAGCCCCAGTCGGTGCAGATTTTCCAAACGATGCCCCAGCTCGGTGTAGAAGAAGAGGGGCAGCGCACTTTCATCCGCCAGTTCATCCAACATGATGTCCACAGGCGGCGTCTGACGGCGCAAATGCAGCGCAATGAGCGGCAGCCCCGCTTCATCCAGCATGTGCCGCATGCGGTCGAACAGGTAATCCAACGGCATGGTGTGCAGCGGGCATTCGCGGTCTAAGTACAGCAGCACGGCGCGGGCAATCTCCTCTTTGAAGGGCAAGGTGGTACCCGCCGCGTCGGCAGCATCCTGCAACACGCTCTCCAGCCATTCCTGACCGTAGTCGGCAATGACGCAATGCCCTGTCTGCAAGAGCGGGCGGCGGTGTTGAACGGCTATCATTACAGATTCAGTTTGCGTTGCAGCGGGTCGTTGACGGCTTTCACTTCCATCTTGCGGACGAGTTCGATAAACTCCTCCACTGTGCGGAACTGGCGATACACGGAAACGTAGCGTATATACGCCACGGGGTCAATGGATTGCAGCTTTTCAATCACCTTCATACCGATGACGTAGGACGGCACCTCGCGCTGGTGGTCGCGGTGCAGGTCGGCTACAATTTCATCCACGGCAATGTCCAGCTGATCCATGCTCACGGGGCGCTTTTCACAGGCTTTCACCATGCCGCTGAGAATCTTCTCGCGGTTCAGCGCTTCATGCATGTTGTCGCGCTTCAGCACACGCAGTTCGGTGCGTTCAATCTGCTCGTAAGTGGTATAGCGGTAGCCGCAGCGCAGGCACTCGCGGCGGCGGCGAATACACGTCCCCTCCTTCGACATTCGAGAGTCGATTACCTTGTCGTCCATATATCCGCATTGAATGCATCGCATGACCGTATGCTACCACAAGAAGTTGTACCGAAAAAGCATTTTTGCTGCCACATCTTGTCTTTCGCGGGTTTGCGAGCCATCGAGATAGCTAAGTTTTCCTGACTATTCAATCCGCGCAAGCATTCCGCGATTTCTTCCTTTACTTGAAAAAGTTTAACGAAACCTTATTCCCTGCCCCTTTTTTTCTTGTCTGCGGGGGGCTGAATTTGTTAATATGGAAAAAGGCTGAGGCCATATTCCATCCATGAAACAAAAACAAAAATCATCCTTTTTCCCCACGCTGCTGATTCTCTGTGCTCTGGGCATAGGCGGCGCGGCGGGCTACCAACATTTTATCGCCAAGAAACCCCTTGCCGACCTCTTTAACTTCTCAGATTCGGGGAAGAAAGTGGCTAAGAAGGGCAAGAAAGCCAAGAAGAACGTCAAGAAGGGCGAAATCCCCGGCTCTTACATCGGCAACAACCTGAAAGCCGCCGATTGGCAGGACTCCACCGCCCTGCGCGACCGCCTGAGCACCGAGCTGCTTACCGCCTGTAAGAGCAACGGTCGCAAGCAGGTGAAGGATTTTCTCACCGTGCCGCAGAACCGCCTGCTGGTAGCCCAGTGGATGCTGGCCGCCGCCGATGCGGACTCTGCCGAAACCTATGCCAAGTTCAAGGCGGACAAGGAGAAGGATATCGAAAGCAAGACCAAGGAGATTGAAAAGCTGAACACGGCACTGGAACACGCTGCGGGCACGCAGATGGAAGCCTCTCTCAAGCTGAAGAAAGAAAAGCTGGAGGATGCCGTGAAAGGTCAAAAGCTGGAGCTTCGCAATCCCCTGACGCTGGCGGAAGTAGCCGCCGACAAAGAGGGTGCCAAGATGCTGGAGCTGGTGTGCAACAATCTGGACTGGGTACAGCAGATTACCTGCACGGGTGAAAACGTGATGCCCGGTCGCGCCATCAACATTCTGGCCCGCATTGCCAAAGCCCACCCCGACATGGTGTACGACCAGCTGGATCGCGACACCGCCACCGCCATTGCCATTGAGTTTGCCCGCTACGGCTGGGATACCAAGTGGGCAGCCGAACGCGCCGCATTCTACATCAAGCACAACCACGACGGTCGTTTCAATGCGGATTGGTACAAGCTGCCCTTCTTCCTGCGCCGCGTGGTCTGCGGCTGGAAAGGCAACCACGATTCCGGCAGCGCCGAGGCACAGGAATACGCCCTCACCAACATCCACCTGCCCAACGACCGCTACACGGGTGCGTGCTGGCAGTGCGGTTACAAGCTGTACAACGTGTACGGTGACTCCATTCACGGCTCCAACTACTACGAGCCCTTTGTCGACCAGTACAACCACCACTTCAACAAGACCTACGAAGTGGGCGGCGTGTGCGGCGGTCTGTCGCACTACGGTGCTTCCGCCGCCGTGGCCAACGGTGTGCCCGCCCTCACCACGGGTGAGCCGGGTCACTGCTCCTTTGTGGTGTATGTGAACGGCAAGTGGACCCCCGCTTACTCGCTGGATTGGCAGCGCGGTCTGCACTGGCAGCCCAACACAGGCGTGCATGTGTACTCCACCCTGCATGCGGCGGAACAGCTGCGCAGCCCTGAGGAGGCCGCCAAGACCCGCACCTCCGATGCCTACCGCGCCCTTGCGGGCAGCCATGCCGCCAAGGGTGAAACCGACAAGGCCATCGAATGTTACACCTTGGCCGAAAGCACCCAGCCCCTCAACTACGCCGCTTGGCGCGAACACGCCGCCCTGCTGAAATCCGCCAAGCCGACGGATTCTACCGAATGGCGCGCGCTGAACGAAAACCTGTGCGACAAGCTGGTGCCCGTCTACCCCGAAGTGGCGGCGGAATGGGCGCGCCAGAACCTGTACGAAGGCTTCGGCAAGGCTGTCACCGACATCAACGACCGCAAGCGTGCCTGTGCTCTGTTCTGGAGCAAGGTCAACGAAATGGGCGTTGACCGCTGGCGCATTGAAGAGCTGGCAGAAGCCCAGATGAAGATGGTGTACAGCGGTCAAAAGGACGTGAGCAATGAGGACAAGATTGAGTTCTTCCGCACCATCCTCAAATCCGGCATTTCCAAGGAAGCCTACGCCCCCGTGCTGATGGCCTGGAGCAACACCATCTCTGAAAAGATGGATGAAAAGAGCAAGCAGAAGATGCTGGCTGTCTGCACCGAAGCCTTCGGCGGCGGCAAGGACATGACCGAGGAACAGCGTACCGCCCTGCTCAAGCAGCTCATCACCGCTGCGGAGAACATGCGCGATGCCAACACCTTCCAGACCATCGCCAAGATGCTGCCCGACAACTATAAGAAACCGCAGAAGCAGCAGCCCAAGTTCGACCCCTTCCCCGGGCAGCTTGTCTCGCAGGGCGGCGTGTTCTTCTCCTGCGGCACCAGCCGTTTCGATGACATCCTCGCCCACTGGGGCATTCTGGAACCCGGCGTGGGCGGCACCTTCCACACCAACAATGTCGATAAGGCATGGGGTGCCGTGCGTCTGCCCAAGCACGCCACGCTCAGCGGCGTAGTGGTGGTCAACACCGCGGGCGGGCAGAACTGGGGCCGTCTCAAGGGTATCCGCGTACAGGTATCCGAAACGGGTAAGGATGACGACTGGCACGATGTAGGCAAGCCCATTGAAAAGGTGGAGGGCGTGATGCGCTTTGACCTGAGCGCCGAATCGCCCAAGGCTCTCTACGTGCGTATCTACCGCCCGGATAAAGAGTTCTTCCACTTCCAAGGTCTGTTCGTCTACGGCAAGCCCGCCGCGTAATCTTCACCGACAACACCCATACCCCCTTTTCATACGATGAAAAAGACTCTTACACTCATGCTTCTGTCCGCCTTTGCCCTGCTGCCTGTACAGGCTGTGCAGGAGGCTACCACCTTTGACCAAGCCGCCCAAATCGTTACCGATGACGGCTACGCGATTTTCGTATACGGCGAAGGTTGGGACAAGAAAGGCAAAGCCACCTGCGCAAAGCTCATCAAAGACCCTGCCATCCGCAAGGCTCTGGGCAACGCCGTGGTAATGATGATTCCCTACTACAACGCCCCCACCGACGAGCAGAAAGAACAGGTGAAGCTCATGATGGAGCGCACCGTAAAACAGAACGGCAAAGACGTGACGGAAAAGATTGACTACCCCGGCGGGCAGCAATCCTACCCCATGATTGCCCTGTACAACAAGCAGCGGTTCGAGGCGGTGCATCTGCGCGGCGACCAGCTCTACAAGGCAGACGGCACCAAGATTGACCCCGCCAAGATTGCCGCCAAGATTGCCCCCCTGCACGAAGGCATCATCAAGCAGTCGCAGCTCCTGTCGGCCGCATCCTCCGCACAGGGCAAAGAAAAGGCCAAGCTCCTGTTTGAAGCCTCCCGCATCCCCGGTCTGAACCGCCCCAAGGAATGTAACAAGAAAGCCATTCTCGAGCTGGATAAAGACGACTCCCAAGGTTACGGCTTTGCCATTGAATACTACAACGGCAACGTAGGCAAGATGGGTGAAAAGGGACCGGACGGCAAGCCGCTCACCACGGATTCCTACCTTGCCCTGCTGGACAAGAACCTCACCAATCCCCTGCTGACCGCCGAACAGAAGCAGAACACCTGCGCCATGGCCATCGGTGTGGTACACCGCGCTTACGGCAAGGGCGGCACCAAGCTCATCCGCAAGTACGCCAAGCAGATGAAGCAGCTTGACCCCAACAGCAAGCTGGGCATCTCCGCCAACACCGTCATCCGCGACTGGACGGCGGACGGTCTGGTGTACACGATGGGCTGGGACGGTGGTACCGTTCCCATGGATACCGACCCCATCGAGCTGTTCGGCAAGCTGGGCATCACGCAGGGCACCTGCACCGTCACCTTCAAGCACACGGGCGGGCGGCACCGCGCCACCATCAAGGGCGTGGCTCTGTTTGACGGCAAGAAGAAGATTGCGGAAGACACGCACTCCGCCACGGTGAACAACACGGAGACGTACACCCTCAATGTTCCCTCCGCACCCAAGGGGCCGCATCTCTTCATCACCTTCGATGTCAAGCCCGATGCCCGCGACACCCGCGGCGACATCACGGTTGAGATGAAGTAACACCCAGCTCAACAAGCTTCCGCCGCCCGCCTGCCCCAAGCAGACGGGCGGCCTTTTTATGGACAAAGGACGCGGTACAAATCAGGAATAACGGCGCGTCCACCCGTCTTCGCAAAATCTACGCCGAGACAAACCGCCACGGCAGGTGTACTCACACCCGACACCATCACCACACGGCGGGTGTACTCACACCCGACACCATCACCCCACCGCGGGTGTACTCACACCCGACACCATCACCCCACCACACGGCGGGTGTACTCACACCCGACACGATCACCACACGGCGGGTGTACTCACACCCGACACCACCACCCCACAGCGGGGTGTACTCACACCCGATATTATTCTTTTAGGAGGACTACCAGCGCACAGATGCCGGGGAGAAGCCCGATGGCAGCGGCGGTGAAGAGCGTTGAAACGGTGAGAGTGCTCTGCATGAGGGCGCTTAGGGCCGCAACGGCAGACACGGTGAAGAGGACGGAGAGCAGCAACACGGTCAGCGATATGAAGAGCCAACAGGCGATTTTCTGCAAACGGCGCAATTCGGCATCGTCGGTTGCGGAGCGTGCTGCGGTTTGAGGACGCACCGCAGCGGGAGGAACGGAGGGAATGGGGGATGGCGGCGGCAACACTTTCTCCGTTTCAGGCGGGGCGGTGCTGCCGCGCGGCACGGCGGGGGTAAACAAGGCACAGCCGCCCTGCTTCATCAACTGTGCAAGGGTCAGTTCCTTCCCGCTGCCCGCACAGCGCAGGCGGGTGTGTTGCGGCAGGTTGAAATGCAGCAGTTGAAACAGGGTGTAGAGCTTGGCAGACCAAGTGCGGGTATCGGGCAAGTAGAGGTGGTACAGGTTCATGGCGCAGGGTATTCACCTACGCTTATACACCGTATCACCTCTGACAGCAACCTAACCCGCTAAATGTTGTGGTTTAAAATTGTATATATAAGCATGACAAAGAATCGCTGAGTAAAAACACCGATAAACCTCTCAAATCTGCACGATAAACTATTCCCTTGCCCTGCTGTTTAGTCTTGCCACGCGGGGGCATGTGTGGCAAAATAACACGCGACATGGCTTACATTAACGATAATTTCCTGAAATTGCAGGCCGGGTATCTTTTCCCGGAAATCGGTCGCCGTGTGGCTGCCTTTGCCGCAGCCAACCCCGACAAAGCTTCCCAAATCATTCGCTGCGGCATCGGCGACGTGACGGAACCCCTGCCCCAGGCCGCCATTGAGGCGATGCACAAGGCGGTGGACGATCAGGCCGACCGCGCCACTTTCCACGGCTACGGTCCCGAACAGGGCTACGCTTGGCTGCGCGAGGCGATTGCCGAAGTTTCCTACAAGCAGCGCGGCGTGGACGTTGCCGCCGATGAAATCTACATTTCCGACGGTGCCAAGTGCGACACCGGCAACATTCTGGACATTTTCGGTCATAACAACGTGATTGCCGTGCCCGACCCCGTGTACCCCGTGTATGTGGACACCAACGTAATGAACGGCAACACGGGTGCCGCCCGCGAGGACGGCTCCTATGAGGGGCTGGTGTACCTGCCCTGCACCCCCGAAAACGGCTTTGTACCCGATGTACCCACGCAGCATGTGGATTTGGCCTACCTCTGCTTCCCGAACAACCCCACGGGTGCCGTGGCCAACTTTGACCAGCTGAAGAAGTGGGTGGATTACGCCCTTGCCAACGACACGATTCTGCTCTACGACAGTGCCTACGAGGCTTTTGTGACAGAGGAAGGCATCCCCACCTCCATCTTCTCCGTGCCCGGTGCCCGCAAGTGCGCCATTGAGTTCCGCTCCTTCTCCAAGCAGGGCGGCTTCACGGGTGTGCGCTGCGGTTACATCGTCATCCCCAAGGAGCTGATGGGCAAGGACAGCGAGGGCAACCCCGTACAGGTGGCCAAGCTGTGGAACCGCCGCCACTGCACCAAGTTCAACGGTGCCAGCTACATTGTGCAGCGCGGGGCTGCCGCCCTGTTCACGCCCGAAGGCGTGGCACAGACGCGCGCCCTCATCGACCATTACCTGACCAACGCCAAGCTGCTGAGCGACGCCTGCCGCGCGGCGGGGCTGAACGTGTGGGGCGGCTCCAACGCCCCCTATGTGTGGGTGCAAACCCCCAACGGCATGGGCAGCTGGGAGTTCTTTGACAAGATGCTACAGGAGGCGCTTGTCGTCATCACCCCCGGTGCGGGCTTCGGCGCCCACGGCGAAGGATTCTTCCGCATCTCGGCCTTCAACAGCCGCGAGAATGTGGAGGAAGTCTGCCGCCGCATCGCCAAGATGCTGGCGTGATAAGTTAAGCTCTGCGGTTTCTGCCGCAAGGTTATCAAAGGGGCTAACGAAAACGTCAGCCCCTCGTTTTTCCCATGAAATCAGTTTTCTTTCTCGCGCCGCTACTGCTGGTGTCCTGCGTGAATCTCAGCGGCAAGCTGGATGCGGTGGGTCGCCAGGTAGCGGTCTATGACCCCGACAAGACCGCCGCTGCCCGCTACGAAGTAGGCGGCAAGTATTATGTACCCATCACGGTTCGCCGATGTGAGAGCGTGGAGAAGTGGCTCACCTTGCCGGACGAAGGGCTTCCCGCGCGGCGGGGAATACCCGAACCGCACGGGGAAGAATGGAGTATTGCCGTCGAAGAAGGCTCCGACGGCTCAACCCTGCTGACGGAAGAAGCGCTGAAACAGCGGCAGGCGAGGGTCCTCCCCGCCAAGGCCATAAAACAAGGACATGTGTTTGCCAACAGGCACAGACGCCTCTATTGGGAGGATGACCACCATCAGCACCGCCTCCTGTATGTCGGCTCCGATATCATTCCCGACAAGCGCAGTCTCGGCAATCAACTGAGGCGTCCGCTGTGTTGGACTCTCACGTTGGCGGACGGTGCGCTCTCTGTGGCGATGGCAACAGGAGAAGTGATTCTTAGTCCGATTGCCGTGCCGATTGTTATTGCCGCCGCTGATACAGGGCAGTATCAACAGCCCCAAGCGGTAAAAAGGGGTGCAGAGAGAGGACGTCTGCAGGAGACAATCATGAAGAGATGATGGACCTGTATCATAGGGCACCTCGACAAATGGGGGATTTGTAGGGAAGTTGGAAGTTTGAAGTTGGAGGTTGGAAGTTTTTAAATTCGTGCGGCTACACCGCAGGATAACACGCAACGCAAAGCGTATGCAATGGCTTAAAATAGAAGCTATAACATACGCTTTACTTTACGCTTATATCTCGCGAGCGAAGCGAGCCTAACTTGATACTTCCAACTTCCAACCTCCAACTTCCAACTTTTTTCATCTCGACAAATCCCCATTTGTCGAGTTGCTCTATGGGATAATAAACGACCGCCCCCCACAGGATGATTCCTATGAAGGCGGCAGTGTAAAAGCGTTCGGGAGCAGACTTAGATAAAGGTACGAATGACGGCTTTGTCCTTGAGGCGTTTGACCCACTCGCGGTAGCGTTTTTCGCTCTGCTTGCGGCGCACAGCGTCATCCACACGCTGCTTGACCTTGGGGTTGCTCAGGGGCGGTGCGGGGGCCAGATGGCGGGCACGCACGCGCACAATGGTGAAACCGGCGGGGTCCAGCAGGGGTCCGACAATCTGACCGGGCTGGGCGCTGAACACCACGTTGGCAAACTCCACAGCCAGTTCCGTGCGACCGATGGCAGGCCACACGCCGCCGTCCGCCGCATGGGCATCGCGGGAGTAGGTGCGGGCAGCCTCGGCAAAGGAGATTTCCTTCTTATCCAGCTTGGCACGCAGGCTTTCCGCCAAGCGGTACTGGTCTTCGGGCGTGGCTTCGGGGTTTTCTTCATCCATCGCGGGGATAAAAATCTTATCGTAGCTGATGGAGTCCTTCATGATGTCGCGGTAATCGGACTTGGTGGCGTTGTATTCCGCACGGATTTCATCCGGGGTGGGCGGAATGCCGCGCTCGTAGCGGGAGGAGCGCATGGCGGCCACGGTCACTTCCTTGCGCACGGAATCGCGGAAATCGCTGTAGTTCATGCCGCTGCGGCGCAGGTTCTTCAAAAATTCATCGCGGTTGCCGTTGTACTGCATCAGGATGCGGCGGTTGATTTCCTCATCCACGTGGTCTTCCTTCATCACGTAGCCCTTGTTCTCAAACTCGCTGAGCACCAGCTCGCGGTCAATCAGCTCATTAAGAACTTCCTTCTTAGCCTTCACCAGTTCGGAGTTGAAGCGCGGTCCCTGCTTGGGGTACAGCAGCATCAGCTCACGGAAGTAGGGGGCAAGGCGCGCCGTCACCTCCGCAGAAGTGATGGGGCGGCCGTTCACCGTGGCAGCAATGCGGTTCACCACGCCGCCTTCTGCCGCAGCAACGGGGGCGGGCAGCAGCGCCACCAGCGCCGCCAGGACGAGAGAAAAACGACTCAACAGTCTCATACGCACGTCATTTTAGCCTAACAGGAACGCTTTGGCAACTATCATCTTTGTCACACACGCATTTTGTGCTCGCCATGCGGGCGTGCGCGTGATAGAGTAAGGGCAGTTAAACCCCATTTTTCACATGGCTATCAAATTGTTCATCCCCGGTCCCACGATTGTGGCAGAAGACATCCTGAAGGAGCTCAGCCTGCCCATGATTGCCCACCGCTCCAAGACGGCTTCCGAGCTGCAGAAGCGCATCTCCGACAATCTCCAGAAAGTTCTCTTCACCAACAACCGCATCCTGCTCTCCACGTCCTCCGGTTCCGGCTTCATGGAAGGCGCTATCCGCTCCTGCACCGCCAAGCGCGCCGCCGTGTTCTCCATCGGTGCTTTCGGCGACAAGTGGTTCAAGATGGCCAAGACCAACGGCGTGCCCGCCGACAAGTTCTCCAGCGAGATGGGCCAGCCCACCACGCCTGAGATGGTGGACGCCGCCCTTTCCACCGGCAAGTACGACTTGGTGACCGTCACGCACAACGAAACGTCCTCCGGCATCCAGAACCCTGTGGAAGAGATTGCCGAAGTGATGAAGAAGTACCCCGACGTGGTGTGGTGCGTGGACGCCGTGTCCTCCGCCGCCGGCTCCAAGATTGAGACGGACAAGCTGGGTATCGACGTGCTCATCACCTCCACCCAGAAGGCGCTTGCCCTGCCCCCCGGCATGGCCATTGCCGCCATGAGCAAGAAGGCTTACGACCGCACCGCCGAGGTGGAACACCGCGGTCTGTACTTCGACATGCGCACGATTTGGGACTTCATCGACAAGAAGAACTACCAGTACACCTCTACGCCCTGTCTGCCCATCATGTTCGCTATGGACAAGCAGCTGGACTACATCGTGAACAAGGAAGGTATCGAAGCCCGCTTTGCCCGCCACGAGCAGATGGCTGAGTTCACCCGCGCCTGGGCCGATGAGTTCTTCCGCGTGTACCCCAACCGCAAGTACCTTTCCAAGACCCTCACGGTCATCGACTCTCACCCCAAGGGCTGCGATGAGATGATTGACGTGAAGGCTCTCAACGCCTACCTCGCCACCCGCAACATGACGCTGGGTAACGGTTATGGAGACCTGAAGGACAAGACCTTCCGCATTGCCCACATGGGTGAGCTGCAGATGGAAGACCTGAAGGAAGTCACCTCCGCCATCGAGGATTGGCTGAAGACGCGCTAACCCGCGCCGAGCACAGCGGCTTTGCCCCACACGGCAAAGCCGCTTCTTTTTACCCTTATAAATGTTATTTGATATGGAGTCTCAATTTGTTCTGGATTATCAGGTGATGTACTACGACACCGACTGCGGCGGCGTGGCGCACAACCTTGCCTACCTGCGCTGGGTGGAGGAAGCCCGCACTAAGATGGGCGATGCCATGGACATTCCCTACGCCGTGCTGGCCAAGGAGAACCGCCACTTAGTGCTGGTGCGGCATGAGGTGGATTACCACCGCCCCTGCTTCATGGCTGACAAGATGCAGATTCATTGCTGGCTGGAGAAAGCGGAAGGTGCCAGCATGTACTTCCGTTTCGAGGTGCGCCGTGCCGAGGACAACACCCTGTGCGTGACCGTTCGCCAGCGTCTCGGTCTGGTGCAGATGCCGCAGGGGCGCCCCCAGCGCATCCCCGCCGAATGGCGTGAGAAATGCGCTAAGCTGGATTAACGAGCAACACCTCCCTTTTTCATCACCCCGATTCCGACCGAATCGGGGTGCTTGTGTTTCCGAGGGTTTGCCATATAGAGCAAACCTGTTCTCCCCCCAACTACAGAGCCGTTATCGGGCGGCGCCCCTCTTTTTCATCCGCCCATGCGGGTGCGAGATATTTTTCGGAACACAGCTGCTGCACCTCCTGCACAAAGCCGCTGTAAGGTTCAGGAGCGGTTACTGCGGTGAAATCGGGGGAGAGGAGTCGGGCAAAGGCCGTTTCCCAGCCTGCGGTGGGGGTACAGCCCTGCACAAGCCCTTGGTGCAACACCGCCCCTTTGTGGCGGCGCTGCCCTGCCCCTGCCAGTTTGCTGCCGTCGGGCGCGGCAATATCGCTGGTGACAGGGCTTGCCCAACAGGCACGCCCACCGTCGGGCGCGTCCTCCGCCAACAGGCGGCATGGCACGCCGTGGGCGTTGAGCGCCGCCGCCAACGCGCCGTGAATCAGGCGGTAAAGGACAGGCGCTGCGGGGTAAGAAACGCCAGCCGCCGTCGGCAGGGTCAGCGTGTAGGTGATGCCGCTGCGGTGATCCACAATGCCGCCGCCCGTCCAGCGGCGGATGTACTCCTGCGCATTCGGGAACAGGCGTTCGGCAACGGCGCGGGTGTCAAAATAGCCGTAGCTGACGGCGGGCAGCGCCCAGCCGTACACGCGCAGCCATGGGCGCGGGTGGCGGCTCAG
>JAZLFB010000215.1:0-8287 GCA_045615585.1 Akkermansia sp. | reverse complement strand
CGGGCTTTTCCATTTATAATTTAGAATTTATAATTTATAAAGTTTATAGTACGGCACGCCTGACGGCGTGCAAGGTAGAGAAGGGGGCGCAGAGCGCGTGCGACGGCCTTTTGGATACCTACCGCTGCATGCCCCAAGCTAAGCGGTTTTTGCCCGCCTACAGTCCGCATAGCATGCCAAGCGGCCTGTCAGTCCGCTATACATCATGCAACAGGTGACTAGTCACCCATGCGTCTGCGATTTTCGGGTTGCGTGCAACCTAGGGTGACTATACACCTGCTCGGCGGCGGTGTGGGGTTGCAGCGTGATGTGGGTGAGTCTTTGCACTGTCTGGGTCGTTTTGTCCATGCGTGTCTTTTTTATCGACGTTCCTTTTTTCGAGAAATGTTGGGATGCCTTTTTTTTACTCTGACAGATTTGCGGCTTGCGCGGGTGTGTACCGAGTGCTTTAATGGTGGTGTTATGACGATTTACGAACAAATTACCGACGGTATGAAAACGGCCATGCGCGCCAAGGATATGGTGACGCTGGGTGCCTTGCGAGGTCTGAAAGCCGCCCTCATGAATGCCCAAGTGGCCAAGGGTAACGTGCACGAAGAACTGATCGCCACCGAGGCGCAGAATGTGGTGCGTAAGCAGATTAAGCAGCGCGAGGACGCCATCGCCCTGTACGAAAAGGCGGGTCGCGCCGACCAAGTGGAGAAGGAACAGGCCGAGATGAACGTGTTGGCCGCTTTCCTGCCCAAGGAGATGACGGAAGCCGAAATCCTGCCTGTGCTGGAGGCGGTGATGGCCGAACTCGGTGCCACCACCAAGAAGGACATGGGTCGTGTGATGAAGGAGATGCAGGCCCGCACCGAGGGTCGCGCCCCCGGCAAGCTGCTCTCTCAGCTGGTCGGTGCCAAGCTGCAGTAAGTCTTTTCCTTTCCTGACGCGCCATGTCCTTTTCCGCCGTTATCGTGGCTGCGGGTTCTTCTCGCCGCGCGGGTTTTGACAAGCTGACCGCCCTGTTGGACGGCGTGCCGGTGCTGCGCCGCAGTGTGGATGCCTTTGTGCAGGCGGGTGCCGCCGCCGTGGTGGTGGTGTGCCCGCCCGCCCGCTGGGAGGAAACAGGACTGGCGTCGGCGCGCTTCCCCATCCCTGTCTCCCGTGTGGACGGCGGGGCGGAGCGTCAGGATTCCGTGGCGGCGGGTGTGGCTGCCTTGCCCGCTGATACCGCCTTGGTGGCGGTGCATGACGGTGCCCGCCCGCTGATTACCCCGCAGGGGATTCGTGACTGCGTGGCGGCGGCTGCCGCAAGCGGTGCGGCGGCTTGCGCTCACCCTGTGGTGGACACGCTGAAACGCGCGGATGATGCCGCCCGCACCCTGCCCGAAAAGGTGAGCCGCGACCACCTGTGGGGCATGGAAACGCCGCAGATTTTCGATGTCGCTCTGTTGCGCCGCGCTTACGCCCATGTGAAAGAGCAGGGGCTTTGCGTGACGGATGAGGTGTCGGCGGTGGAAAGCATCGGCGTGCCCACGGCTTTGGTGCAGGTGGGCGCGAATATGAAAATCACCCTGCCGGGGGATTTGGAGTTAGCCGAACTCATTTGGAAACACCGCGCGTGATGCCCGCTTCCGCACAGCTCTGCTGGGTTATCGGCGGGGGCTTTCTCGGCTCCGCTTTGGCGGCGGCTGTGCAACAGCGTGGCGGGCGTGCCGTGGTGATAGAGATTTGTAACGGTCTCGATGCCGCCGAACCCGCTGTGCTGCGGGAACTGCTGCAACAGGGTACGCCGCAGACGGTGTTCTGCTGCCAAGCGACCCACGGCGGTACGGCGGCGGATTACCGCCGCGCTTATGGGACGGTGGTAGCGGCGTTGCAAGCCGTGGTACCCTCGGCGCGTCTCGTGTTCTGTTCCTCGTTGGGTGCTGCTGCGCCTACCGAGCGGGCGGCGGTGCTGCGACAGGCGGAGGAAGCGGTGTTGGCTGCGGACGGCGTGGTGCTGCGCATGCCCGCGCTGTACGGTGAGGGCCGTTGCGAGCTGCTGCGCCGCCATCTGGCGGGTGAACCCCGCTTGGGTGGTGCGGACGACCGCGTGTTCCGCTACCTGCATCGTGAGGACGCGGTGGCGGCTCTGCTGGCTGCCGCCGAGCAACCCTGCGGGCGTTATGCCGCCGTCGGGGAATCCTTTACAAAAAAGGAAATTTACCGCTGTTTGGAGATGTGGACAGGCGTTCCCGCTGCCGAAACGTCCGCCCCGCTTTCCGCCCGCGCGTCCTGCGCCGCAGAAACGAGCTTACCCGCCCCCGCGGGGTGGCAGCCGCAGCGGCGCATGGAAGATTTTGTGAAACAAACCGCCCCCTGCTGATGGAGCCTGATTATTACAGTCTGTTGGGGGTGGAGAAAACGGCTACGGCGGCGGAACTGAAAGCCGCCTACCACCGCGAAGCCAAGAAATACCACCCCGACCGCAACACGGACAATGCCGCGGCGGAGGAGCGTTTTAAGCTGGTGGCAGAGGCATGGCGCGTGCTGGGGGATGCCGACCGCCGCGCGGATTACGATGCCCGCCGCGAGCGCAACGCCCGCTACAGTGCGGCACCCGAATTATCGAGCATGCCGCACCACGCCCGCGTGTCGCGCCACAGCCGTGAACGCCGCATGGGGGAGCGACGCAGCTCCCGCCGCGAGCGTGATGCCCGCCCCGCGCGCACGCGCCTGTTCCTTGTCAACCGCCGCAAGCCCATGGGGCTGTGGGGCATGGTGGCTGTCTACGTCTTTTGCGTGCTGATGATTCTGCCGCCGCTCATCCGTGTGATGCACCCCGCCACCCTGCCGCCCGCCGCCAAGCGCAACGCCCCGCACAGCGAGAGCGAGGATAAACACCTGCCCGCCGAGGTGGTGCAGCAGCGCGTGCAGCAACAGGCGGAAGCCCTACGCACCGCCGCCGAGCAGGGGGATGCCGCCGCCCAAATGCGCTACGGCCTGTGGCTGTACAACGGATTGGGGATTCCCATGAACCGATTGGAAGCCCGCGACTGGTGGCAGAAATCCGCCGCCCAAGGCAACACCGCCGCTGCCGCTTACCTCTCTCATTGGACGGAAAATCCCCCGCCCAAGGAGGAAGAAGAAAGCCCCCCGCAGGAATGACGGCACGGCACCGCCTGTCTGCCCTGATAACGAGACTGTACTCTTTTTTCCTTTTCTTACGCGCGCAAGTAGCGTAGAATAGCCGCATGAACACGGATGAGCTGAAGTACCCGGGGTCGCGCCGCATTTATGTGAACGGTCAGCTGCACCCTGAAATTCGGGTGGCAATGCGCGAGGTGAGCTTGGAGGATTCCCTTTTCCCCGACGGCACAACGGAAAAGAACGCGCCTGTGCGCCTGTACGATTGCTCCGGTCCGTGGGGTGATGATGCCTATCATGGCAATGTGGAGACAGGGCTGCCCCGCCTGCGTGAGTCGTGGATTGCCGCCCGCGGTGACGTGACCGCCGATGAGGGCAACACCCTGAAAGCCGCCGACCTTGCCGCGCCGCCCACCCAACGTTCCTACGCCCTGCGCGGTATCATCACGCCCGAAATGGAATATGTGGCCATCCGTGAAAATCTGGGGCGCGAAGCTGCCTACAAGGCGGTGTACGACAAGTTCCCCAACGAGAAGAGCCGCCCCGAAGCCGCGCAGATGATGCTGGATGAACTGGGCACAGGCATGCCCCGCCCCAGCGAGCTGGAACAGCAGCCCGACTTCTCCCCCCGCAGCATGGTGCGCCGTGCCGAGATGAATTATTGCCACCCTGCGGAAAACTACCGCGGCGGTCGCATGCCCGCTTTCTTCACGCCCGAATTTGTGCGCGATGAGATTGCCGCAGGTCGCGCCCTCATCCCCGCCAACATCAACCACCCCGAAGCGGAACCGATGATTATCGGTCGCAACTTCCTGTGCAAAATCAACGCCAATATCGGTAACTCCGCCATCTCCTCCGGCATTGAGGAAGAGGTGGAAAAACTGCGCTGGGCGATTCACTGGGGTTCCGACACGGTGATGGATTTGTCCACAGGCAAGGATATTCACAAGACGCGCGAGTGGATTCTCCGCAACAGCCCCGTACCCATCGGCACCGTGCCCATGTACCAGAGCTTGGAGAAGTGCAGCGGAAAGGTCGAGCACCTGTCGTGGCCCGTTTTCCGTGGTACGCTCATCGAACAGGCACGGCAGGGTGTGGACTATGTGACGGTGCACGCCGCGCTGCTCAACCGCTTTGTGCCGCACACCGCCCGCCGCGCCACGGGCATTGTCTCGCGCGGCGGTTCCATCATTGCCAAGTGGATGATGCTCAACAAGCAGGAGAATTTCCTCTACGACCATTGGGATGAAATCTGCGACATCCTTGCCACCTACGATGTCGCCATCTCCATCGGTGACGGTCTGCGCCCCGGCTCCATTGCCGATGCCAACGACTTTGCCCAGCTGGCGGAGTTGGAGGTGCAGGGCGAGCTGACCCAACGCGCCTGGGCCAAGGGGGTGCAGGTGATGAACGAAGGCCCCGGCCATGTGCCGCTGCATTTGGTGCCGGAGAACATGCGGAAACAGTTGGAATGGTGCTACGAAGCCCCCTTCTACACGCTGGGGCCGCTGGCAACGGATATTGCACCCGGTTACGACCATATCACCGGTGCCTTGGGTGGTGCCGCCATTGCCCAGCGCGGCTGCGCCATGCTGTGCTATGTCACCCGCAAGGAGCATTTGGGGCTGCCCGATAAGGAGGACGTGCGCGAGGGTGTGGTGACCTACAAACTTGCCGCCCACGCCGCCGACCTTGCCAAGGGGCACCCCGGTGCACAGGAGCGCGACAACGCCCTTGCCAAAGCTCGTTTCGAGTTCCGTTGGGAGGATCAGTTCAACCTCTCCCTCGACCCGCACCGCGCCAAAGCCTACCACGACCTGACCCTGCCGCACAGCAGTGCCAAAAAGGCGCACTTCTGCTCCATGTGCGGGCCTGATTTCTGCGCCATGAAACTGACGCAGGAAATCCGCGAGACGTTCTGACGCCCCGCCGGCTCCCGCGAAACAGCAAGAATCGTATCCTTACTTTTCGCGTTGGGGTACAAGGGTGATTTGCTCCGCTTGGCGGATGAGTTCGGCACGTGGTGCTGCCTCTTGGGTGATGACCGTGATGTGCAGGTAGATGATTTCCTGTGCATCCTTCCACGGCATCGTCCGCTCGGAGAAGGTCGGTTTCGTGCCGCGGGGACCGAGGGGCAGGACACATTCCGCAAAAAGGAGTCCGTCCTGTTCAAAAAGGTGCCACTCGACCTGTTGCCCCGCCATTGTTCCTTTCTGCGTTTGCTGCTGAGAAGCGGAGAGCCGCTTGAAATCCACCTGCGGGTGGTCACCCACCTGCACGGACATCATCTCTACAGGGGCGCTGCGCTTGCCGAGGCGGGAATACTCAACAAAGTGGAAGCCGTCGCCCTCATTCAGCTCGGCATAAAAGCCTTCGGGAACAGGAACGGCGACATGGCAATCCTTCATGTAGCTCTCCTGCTTCTCCGTGCGTGCCTGTGTGTTCAGACTTCCTTTGCCGGGTTTAAGCGTTTTGAGCCATGCGGTGATGTCGTTGCGGCGAGCCTGCACATCGCCCGCGGCACCGCCTCTGACGACGAAACTGAACTTTTGAACCGTGCCGTCGGGGTGGCGGTATTCGGCAAAGCCGTAGTTGTACTCGCGGGTAGGACTCGGGGCGGGCGGTGCTTCGCGGAGCAAGGCATAGACGAGGTTGTCCCCCATCTGTTCGATGGTGAAGTAATCGTCCTCTGCATTTAGATTGCTCATGGCCTTTCTGACACCTTGGGCGAAATCATCCTCCGCCAGATAGCCCTTTTCTTTGACGAGTACGGATACGGTGTCTGCGCCTTTGCCTGTGCGGATGAGTGCTTCCGCGCTGTGGCGCGAGGCTTCCATGAGCGCGGCAGGCAACTCATTGGTGACGGTTGCCCCGGGAATATCCAGACGCAGGTGGTCGTTCAGGACGGAGAGTTCCGCCGCGAAAGCGGTACCCGACAGCAGACCGAGCAGGGGAAGAAGGGAGAATTTCATGCTCGCAAGAATACCATGTTCTGCTTGGCGTGGCAAGTTTTTTGCGCTGAGAAAACGACGGCATGGAAATGAAAAGATTTGCCAAGTTTAGAAAAAAGTGCAAAAACGGAAAGTTTTTGCAAACTGTTGATAAAAACTTGCAGAAACGGAAAGTTTTTGCAAACTTGTGATAAAAACTTGCAGAAACGGAAAGTTTTTGTAAACATTTGGTAAAAATTCGCAGAAACGGAAAGTTTTTGCAAAACAGTAGGCATATATCGGAAACCATTGTCTGCCTTGAGCTGATGGGGAGGGCTGGGAAAACCTGCGTTGGGTATTAGGTAAGCACATCGCGCTTGTTTTATCGACCGAATTCTGGTATAACAAACGACATGAAAAGAGGCGTTTTTCTGACTCTCAGTGCCGCGTTGCTGCTGTCTCCCGCTCTGCGGGCGGAGGATTTTTTTGCGGACTTGACAGCAGCTGTGGAAGCGGAGTTCACCGCTGCCGCTCAGAACAATGAGTCCTCTCTCTGTATCGTAGAGGGGGAACGCCTGTTGCAGACGAAAGCGAATATCCGCGAGGCTCTGCACCTCATGCAACAGGCGTGCCGCGCACAGCTTCCGCTTGCGGAGAACGACGAAATGCGACAGGCTTTGCAGGAGCAGTTCCGCCGCGATGTTGCCGTTCTGCGTAGCCGCAACATGTGGAGCGCAGGGGGCGGGAAGCCTGAAGAGACGGATGCCGATACCCCGCAGACGGAGCTGCCTGACGAGTTTGACAACGAGGCGTGCAGTAAGTTTATCGAGGACAGACGAGCCGAACTGCGCGCCCACCAGGCCGCTGTCCGTGAGCAGCTTGCCGCCAAGGGGGATGCCGATTTACTGCATCGCTTCGACGCCGCAGAACGCGCCTGGGAAACGTATGCAGAGGAAGGGGGAATGCTCTATTTCTGCCCCATCCCCGGTGAGGCGGGAAATCACACGCCGCGTCATGCCTTTTTCGTCATCACGCTGCCGCTCTACGCCCACCACGAACGCTTTTTGGAGAAGCTGGCGGCGACGCAGAAATAGCCCTTGCCTCGCGGGATTATTCCCCGCGCAGGGCATCGGCGGTTTCCTCAATCAGGCGGCGGGCGGTTTCTACATCCTGTGAGTGCTCGCTGCCTTGGCTGCGTTTGATGGTGAAGAGCGTTTTCAGTTCCTCGTTCAGCCGCTTGACGGCTTGCTGTGCTTTCAGCGAGTCGGTGCGGGCGGCGTACTCCCGCAGGAGGCGGATTTTCTCGTAATCCTCCACGCCGTCACGCAGACGCTCGAAGCGGATGCTGCTCAGGTTACCGGGGTAGACCATAAAGCAGTCGCCCGACGGCCATTGCTTGAAATCGGTCGTCTCAAAGGGGTTGCGGGTCCAGCTGTTGTACGCCCAGCGGGAGTAGCCGTCCAGCCCCTGTGCGGCGGCGAAAATTCCTAACCACTCCGATTCATCGGGCGGAGACATGGTGAAACTGTTGGGCTTGGCGGGGCTGAGACAGGTGTAGTAAATGCTCTTCAGCCCGTGGGCGCGGCGTTGTGCCAGCAGTTCGGGGGTAAGGCTGCCCACATGTTGCAAAATGGGCGAGACGAGATAAATGTCTTTCGATTCTTCGGAGGGGTGGTTGACGGAGGAAATGATACGCAGTTCGGGCGCGTACTGCTGAATCACCCGCTTGGTGGCTCGTACCAAGTCATCGGGGCGTTCATCCAGCGCAATGCTCGTTTTCTCCAGCCAGCCCTTGGCTTGCAGGTGCGCTTTGAAATCCGTCAGGAAATGCCCCCAAAGGCGTTCGTAGGAGTCGTCTTTGTGGTCAAGGGGGAGGGTGATGTCCGTGCCGCTTGCTTCATCGAAACAGCTGATTTGCATGCTCCACGGTACCATGGTGTAGCAAAAGATTTCGCGGTCGATGCCCACCTCGTTCATCATGAAGCTCACCCACTTGTCAAACACGCTGTAGTCGTAGCGCATCTGTCCGTCCTGCCCCTTTATCCAGCGGATTTGCGAGGGGAACCAGTCGTAGGTCTGCGCGTTCCACGCTTCGTCAATAATGGCACAGGTAATCACCTTTTGCCCTGCATCCGCCAAGCGTTGCATGAGCGGTTTCATGAGGGCGAGGTGCGCGTCGCTCCACGGCTCCACATCGTGCCAGCGCGCCACGGCATCGGGGTGCTGCCAGAGGTCGAAGTGCA
>JAZLFB010000214.1:0-6298 GCA_045615585.1 Akkermansia sp. | reverse complement strand
GGTGGGAAATCAGGTGTCTATACACCCGCAGAAACGTGCAAAATTTCGGGTTGCTAGTAACCCGCAGAAAAGTTGCCGCATCGGGTGTGAGTACACCCGCCGAGGGAGCGGGATTTCAGGTGTCTATACACCCGCAAAACGTGCAAAATTTCGGGTTGCTAGCAACCCGCCGCATTGGTGCCACTTCTGGTGTCTATACACCCGCCGAGGGGGTGGAAAATCAGGTGTCTATACACCCGCAGAAACGTGCAAAATTTCGGGTTACTAGTAACCCGCAGAAAAGTTGCCGCATCGGGTGTATATACACCCGCCGAGGGAGGGGGAATATCGGGTGTAAAGACACCCGCTGCGCGGGGGCGGGTATTCTTCTTTTCCTTGCTCCCGATTTGCAGATTTTGGGCGTTAATTTACCGCTTTTTGAAATTCAACAGCTTTGCAAGCGCGTGAAACAAAGCGTGTTAAATAGTCAATCTGCAAAAATGGAATGACGCTCCCGATTTTCAGGAATGTTGCTCCGCTTTTGCAGATTATGCTTGACGACGGGGGTAAAAGCGGGCAGAATAGGGGCAGAAAAACAAGCCTGTTACAAGATGAACAACACGCTCCCCTATTATCCGCGCAGCATTGTCGGGACCATTAAAAAACTCTCGGCCTTCTTTCCCTGTGTGCTGATTACGGGGGCGCGTCAAGTGGGGAAATCCACCCTCTTAAAAGATATTCTGCCTGAGGGGATGCGCTATGTTACGTTGGATAACGTGGAGCTGGCGGATGAAGCGCAGCGGCACCCGCTGGATTTTCTGGACCGCATGGGTTGCCCGCTCTGCATTGATGAGATTCAGTACGCGCCCGCCCTGTTCCGCGCCATCAAGCAGCGGGTGGATGAAAACAGACGCCCCGGCATGTACTGGCTGACGGGTTCTCAGCGCTTCCGACTGATGAAGGGGGTCACCGAAAGTCTGGCGGGGCGCTTGGGGATTGTCGAACTCTTTTCGCTCTCGCAGTGGGAGCTGGCGGGGCAGGGTGTGCCCGCCCCCGTGTTCAACCCCGCCGCTCCGCAGACGGAGGGCGCGCCGCTCTGCAACCGCGCTGCACTCACCGCGCGTATCTTCCGCGGCAGCTACCCCGAATTGGCACAGCACCCTGATCTGGACACCGCCCTCTTCTTCCAGTCCTACGTGCAAAGCTATGTGGAGCGCGATGTGCAGGACCTGTCGCAGGTCGGCAACAAGAGCGCGTTTATTAAGCTGATGCGCTCCGCCGCCGCCCGCAGCGGGCAGCAGCCGGTGTACAGCGATTTGGCGCGCGATGCCGATGTCTCCCCCAAGACCGCCAAGGCGTGGGTTTCCATTCTGGAAGCCTCGGGTCTTGTCACCCTGTTGGAGCCGTACTACGTGAACACCACCAAACGTTTGGTGAAAGCCCCCAAAATCTATTTCATGGACACGGGGTTGTGCTGCTGGCTGTTGCATATCCGCAGTGCGGCAGAGTTGGAAAACAGCCCGTTTCTGGGGGCGCTTACCGAAACGTGGGCGTTCGGGCAGCTGATGCGTAATTTCCACAACCGCGGCGAAATCCCGAACCTGAGCTACTACCGCGACGCGAACGGCGCCGAGGTGGATTTTCTGCTGGAATCGGGCAACGTCCTTTTCCCCATAGAAGTCAAGGCCGCCGAAACCGCGCACGCCGAGGACCTGCGACACGTCAAGGCCATCCCCCTTGGTCGCAATACCTTGGCGGCGGGTACCGTGTTATGCGCGGGTGAAACCATGCAGGACTTGGGCTTCGGTCACCGCTCCTTCCCTATCTCTGCGGTGTAAAGCGAAGGGATGTTTTGCACTCCAAAATTGCAGATTTTGACTGAAAAATAGCCTTGTTTTGAAACTTAACAGGTTTCTAAGATAAAGAAAGTAAGTGTATTAAATGCTTAATCTGCAAAAATGGAATGTCACTCCCGATTTGCAGGAGCTGAAAAACAGAGCGCCCGTACAGTAGTATTTCAGGTGTGAGTACACCCGCTGAGATGAGAGGGGACAAACTCGGGTGGCGATACACCCGATGCATGATGTGCAATTAGGGACGCTTTCTTTTCTTTCTGCTGCCTAACTTGGGAATGGGGGTGAGTTCGGGTAGGGGTGTTTCGATGCCGCGAAGGGTGGGGCGGAGCGCGTGGCCGGCTTGATTCTCCACAATGGACAAGGTGTTTTCGGCGATAACAACTGCAATGTCGGCGGGGGTAACAGCTGCGTTTTTCATGCGCTTGTTAATATCTTTGAGCTGTTCCGCTGTTACGGAGACGCCGACCGTCTCTTGTTGCATGTAGCGAATGAACAATTCAGACATGGGAACCCCTTTTGCCTTGGCTACATTGGCGAATTTTGCCAGCAATTCCATGGGCGCCCATAAATTGTATTGCCGTTTCCCTGATTGTCGCACATTAGGCATGATTCCAATGTAACAAAGCATAGGTGTTTTCGCAAGAAAAAAAGCAACAGGTATCTACCCACCCGCTGTGCCCCACCGCAGTGCAAGCGGGTATCTACCCACCCGATTTCGGTGCGAGCTTCTGTTTAATGAGGGGAGCGTCCTTTTATTCCTGCGGTTGGAAGTCGACGAAGCCGGTCGATAAATCGACGTTTACGGGGATGACGCGCAGTTTGCTGCCGGGCATGAGGACGCGGGCGGCGGTGCTGCTCCAGCGTTGGGCGTGGCGTTCAAAGAACCAGCGCTCGTGCTCCTGTTCGGGCAGGGTGGCGGCACTCACAAAGCCTTTGACTTTGAGTAGGGGGATTTCCACCGCTAAGCCCTGCGCCCAACAGGCGGTGACGGAGGCATCCCACACGCGTGGGTGCTCCGCCTCGCATTGCTCGCGCATGAACAGCCCCATGAGCGCCTGTTGCGCGGCGGTTTCGGCAGCGGCGGAGGTTCGTTCCGTCTCCGAGATGTGTTCGGCAACGCCGTCCAACGCGCCCATGCGGGGCAGCGGGGTGTAATCGGCGGCGGGCATGTCCGTCAGTCGGTCGAACGCGCGGTGGACCACCAAATCCGCATAGCGGCGGATGGGGCTGGTGAAGTGGCAGTAATCGCCCTTGGCAAGCCCGTAATGCCCCAATGCCTTGGGGCTGTAGCGGGCGCGCATCATGGTGCGCAGCAGCGCAACTTTCAGCAGCGGGGCATCGGCATGTTGCTCGATTTGCTCCATCACGCGAATCAGCTCGCCGCGCGTCTCCACCGTACCCGCTTGGATGCCGCTGCTTTTGAGCAGCAGGGAGAATTCGCGCAGCTTGGCGGAGTCGGGTGCCTCGTGGATGCGGTAGAGCGCGGGGATGCCCTGCGCGTTCAGGGCAGCTGCCACCGCCTCGTTGGCGGCCAGCATAAACTCTTCAATCAGGCTGTGGGCTTCATCGGCTTCCGTCAGCTCAATATCGCAGGGTACGCCGCGGTCGTTCGTCACGATGCGGATTTCGGGCATGTCCAGATTCAGCGCGCCCGCCGCCATGCGGCGTTTGCGGAGCAGCGTTGACAGCTTATGAGCCGTGAGCAGCATGGCATCCGTCTCCGCATCTCCCGTGCTGCCCTTACCCAGCAACACGTCTAACGCCTGTGCGTAGGTCAGGCGGCGGCGGGAGCAGATGACGGCGTTGCGGAACGCGGCACGAATCACCTTGCCCTGCCGATTGATGTGCAGCAGACACAGGCGGGTGAGACGGCGTTCCCCCTGCCGCAACGAGCAGATGCCGTCGCACAGGCGCGGGGGCAGCATGGGCAGCACGCGGTCGGGCAGATAGGTGGAGTTGCCGCGCCGTTGGGCTTCGGCATCCAAGGCGGAACCGGGGCGCACATAGTGGCTGACATCGGCAATGTGGACGGCCAGTTCATAGCCGTTGTCCGTAGCGCGCACGGAGACGGCGTCATCGTAATCGCGGGCGGATTCGGGGTCAATTGTCAGCACGCAGCGGTCGCACCAGTTATCGCGCCCCGCGCAGTCGGCATCGGACACCGTGTCGGGGATACGCTCGCTCTCTGCCGCCACGGTTTCATCGAAGCGGTCGGGCAGCTCGTATTGGTGCATGATGGTCGTCACCTGCACCCCTGCATCCGTCGGCCAGCCCAGCACCTCCAGCAAGCGGGCGGTGGCGCATTGGTTGCCTGCGGCGTAGGTCTGCGGCTCTGCCACAATGCTCATGAAGGGCAGCAGTTCGGGCGGCGGCGGGGTGGTCAACACCACGCGTTCGGGGGCGGTTTTGCCATCCCCTGCCAGAATGCCGTAGCGCGAGCCGCCGCTTTGGTAGATACCCACCCACTTGTTGTGCCCTCGGGAAAGAATTTCCTCCACCCGCACGGAAAGGAACGCTCCTTCGGGGGCGGGGCGGCGTTTGTTGCTGCGCTTGGGGCGTTGGGGGCGCGCATGAACCCGCACCCGCACGCGGTCACCGTCCATGGCGCCGCGGGCATTGAACTCCGTCAGCGGGTAGACATCGCCGTCCTCCGCGCCGTAGCGGCGCATCAGGTGCAGCGAGGCGGCATCGGGCAGAAAGAACAGGCGGTCGCGCCCGCGTTGCTGCACGCGGCCCGTCACGGCGTCCTCCGCCGTCAGGCACAGGGCAAAGGCGCGCTTGCCCACCTTGCGGAGCCGCCCGCCCGCAAACTCCTGTTGCAGCAGCTGTTTCAGCTCGCGCCGCTCATCTGTTCCCAGATGCAGCGACTGAGCCAGCTCGGCGGCGTCCTGCGGCACATAGTCCGCCGCCGCCATCAGCGCGTGCAGGCGTTCCGAAAGAGAACTCATTTTCCCCAGCGTTGGGTGATACCGCCGTAGCTGTCAATGCGGCGGTCACGGAAGAACGGCCAGATGCGGCGGTGAGCCTCCAGCGCGGCAAGGTCGATATCGGCGTACAGAATGCTGCGCTCTTCAATCGGGGCCTTGGCGACAATCTGCCCGCAGTAATCCGCCACGAACGACTGCCCCCAGAAGGTCGTTTCGCCCTCTTTGCCGCAGCGGTTGACGGCGCAGACATAGCAGCCGTTGGCCACGGCGTGACCGCGCTGCACGGTTTCCCACGCGCAATGCTGGGCGGTGTAGAGCGGCTCCTCACCGGGAATCCAGCCGATAGCCGTGGGGTAGAACAGGATTTCTGCGCCCTGCATGGCGGTCAGGCGGGCGGCTTCGGGGTACCACTGATCCCAGCAGATGAGCACGCCGATGCGCCCGAACTTGGTGTCAAAGCACTTGTAGCCCAAATCGCCGGGGGTGAAATAAAACTTTTCTTCAAAACCGGGGTCCTGCGGGATGTGCATCTTGCGGTACACGCCCAGGAAGGTGCCGTCGGCATCTATCACCCATGCGGTGTTGTGGTACAGCCCTGTGGCGCGTTTCTCAAAGCCCGCCGCCACAATCACCACCCCCAGCTCTTTGGCAAGGGCGCACAGGTCGTCCGTCCACGCACCGGGGATGGGGTCGGCGGTGTTGAACAGGTCGCAGTCCTGCGTGCGGCAGAAATACAGGGTGGTGCACATCTCCTGGGTGCAGATGATGTCGGCACCGCCCGCCGCCGCCTCACGGATGGCGGCTTCGGTGAGCTTCTTGTTCTCGGCAGGTTCTGCCACGGCGGGTTGCTGAATAAGCGCAATCTTGGGCATGGCGACATGGTAGCAGAAAACCGCCCCCGATGCAAGGCGAGAAGGGGGGTATCTTGGATTTTCGATTTTGAATATCGGATTTAAAAGTCAGGCGCACCAAAGGTGCGCGGTACTTGATAAACTTTCAACCCGTCAAATCTGATAACCCCTACTTGTTCTTCCACTCAGGTATGAGTTTGCAAAAAAAGCGGATGCCTTCGGGTGTCAGCAGCGGCTTGAAATCGTAATAACACTTGGTGTCAAAGGCAACACAGAACGGGTAGTTTTTGTAGAGCGGGAAGTTCCGGTTCTCTTTGCCGAATTCCACACGCAGGGCGTACGACGTCAGATTCTCATCATTGGCAAAGCAGAATGTGCTGCCGGGTATGGAGCTTGCCGCCGCCCTTTCGGTGTCGTATTGCTGCATGGCGGCAAGAATCTGCTCGGTCGAGGCTCCGTTGATTGTGTACAGGACAGAGGTCGGAGTCCGTAGTTCATGCACGGCGAGGACAGGCGGGGCCTGCGGGGCGGAATCCTGCCATGTGCAGGCGGAGAGGAAGGCGCAGGCGGCGAAAAGAGAGAAAAGGTGTTTTTTCATGGTGTGTGGGGGCGCTTCGATAGTATAACAATGCTCAGACAGGCTTTCCACCGCTTTTTTGCCATTTTTTCCCTTTTTCCCCAAAAA
>JAZLFB010000213.1:0-5477 GCA_045615585.1 Akkermansia sp. | reverse complement strand
ATTTTCATGGTACAGAGCAGCATCCTACCCCGATGGTTTAGAGGAGGAAAACTTACTTTTTATGTGAAGACATTTGCGCTATTTAGATCATCAAAATATATTTTAGAGCCTATCTCTCCCACCTGCCGACAAAAAAGCGGTACAACCCGAAGATTGAACTGCTTCCTAGTAGCCTTTTTGTGACTGTGATTTTTAGCGACTCTAAAAGATTGTATATAAACACATTGCGAAAATTGGTGCCATTTTCTGAAAATCACCCCGAAATTCGCCATATCTCATAATGGGTTGCAGGAAGTTTCAGAAAGCGCTTGTTTTCAGTGTTTTACAAAACGTGTTAACATTACGCACACGCATTCTCATAGAGTCGATTTCGGAATAAACGTGCTGCATTCCGGTTAACTTGTCACCCTGGGTAGACGTACTCGATAGCGGATACAAGTGGAATAGCGAGATTTACCCCACCCTCACCCACATCAGCTGGAAAGCCACCGGCTACCAAATCGGAGGCAACAACTTCTTCGGGCTACCTACCAAGCGCCGGGGCGAGTAAGGCATGCCCACTCCTCCCAATGGGCTTGTTCTTTAAGGGTCGTCAATGGGAGTCGAAAGGTTTCTTATACTGTAAAAGATTTAGGAACGATGCGTTATAAAAACAAAGCTGCAAACGGAATACAATATTTAGCTTTTTGTTATGGGGTTTAGTTGAGGGACAATGCAGTGCTGATGGCTCAACCATAGTTATTTTGATGCGGAATAATCATTTTTGAAATTACGTCAGATTTACTATCTCAGACTTCAAACAGACAAAAATGCCGATGAGTTACTACCAGCAAATTTGAAACAGAGCCAAAAAAATCCCATAAAAAGATAAAATTGTTGCATTGCGTTCAAAAAAAAGCTATACTTAGTTCAGTCAAACAAAATTTTGCACTAATGACAGGGATTTTACAGAAAAAACTTGCGCCGCCCGCCGCCCCCATCAGCTCGGAAGGAATTTATTGTGTGGTGGATGAATTGTTATTGTGATGTAAAATGCATTGATAGGCCAGTCTGTCTATACTACATTACCTATGTTATCTAGGACGCAAAACATGAAAAATGAAATATCCGCGTTAAAAGAATTATATCTATTATGAAAAAATGTATATTCTACGTTATTTCTTTATGCGTTTGCATTTTGTCTGCTTCATGCAATAACCATAACTGGCATTCTATGCGTGTTGGAAACTACTCTTCTCAGCATGTATACATTACATCTATCAATGGATTAAATTGTGACGAAATCTATAAATCTTTATTTCTCCGACAATCCGGATATGCTCCGGCTCAGACCTGTGAGATTAGCAATCTTCTAAATCTCCGAATTACGTTTCCTTTAGAAATTCAATGGAAATCTAGCGAAGATAATTTCCAGAATATTCGAACAACTAAACTCACCTCCCATAAAATATTCATTTCTGAAGGAAATGATATCCATTGGGATTTGGTTTTGTATGATGACCAGTGGCTCGTGTTGAAACAATGTTATTCTGATGGCCCTTGGTATTCTTCTCTTATGGTTATGTATGAAGTTTTAGGTATACCCTTACCCAAGGGGTGTCGACAACAATCTATGTTAAAATTATTAGAAGGTAATTATCAGCTTGTCGAGGTTATGGACTGACGGCCATTTTCATATGAGACTAAGCGAAAATTCAGTCTATTCTCATAGTGTGAGTTTTTTATCAAAAGAAGCCGAGAAAATATGTTCTCGACTTCTTGAAGGGGGCGTTAGGCATGACATGTAACTGGGATGCGAGTCCCCAATGAATCGCTGACTGGATGGAATCAAATAGACATTGGCAAGTTTGCCACAGCAATGTGGGGTGGTGAGGAAGCTGGTGCCGAAGCCTGTGTCTTGATACTGACGTGTCAGCTCACCCTTGTCATTATACTCACTACGGCTGCAAATAAAGCCGCCGAGGGTGTTCGGCTGTGCCTGAACGATGGTCTGCCCGAAGCCGTTGGCGATGCTTTGTTCCAAAAGGATTCCGTTGGGCAGTTGGGTGGTAGCGCGCTCGTTGCCGCAAAGCCTTGCACTTGCTATTGAAAAACAGTACAATCGCGGTGGTTATTATCTTTTCTGTCCGTTATGAGCCGCCTGATTCCCGATGCTGCCGACTTACGCCGACCCTATGCTTTTTCTGAAAGCGAAAGGGAGTATCTGCTTCGCAATCCCGATTTGATGCCCCTGCTGCGCCGTGCCGATGGGGCGGATATAGCCCCTTTCTGCGCTGCCTTGAAAGCACTGTATGATAACGGAAGTATCACCCGCGATTTTGCCGCGCGAATCATGATTACCTTCCGCCACCGCCGCCGTCTCCGTGCGTTGGCCGCCTACCGCAAAAACTACCCTAAGCGCACCATCCTGTCACGCGGTAACGGCGCGGAAGAGGAATTGTAACGCCGACGGCTCGCTCTGCTGACGATAGATTTTCAAACCTTGCCACCCTAATCGAGTAGGGGGGCTTTCGCCCCCCCTCTCGATTCCTCATTATCGCCATTTGCCGTCAGATTGCGCATTTTTTATTTCGGGATCTTCGGAATACTGTTTTAAATAACGATATTCACGCAACCTGTATAGGGAATAGTTAGCTCCATCTCGACCATATAGTGTTTTTAATGTTTTGAAGTAATGATAGGCTTGTTCTGTGCCCATCTTTGCTAATTGCGAAACTGTATATTCTTGAGCGTAAAACATAAGTCTATCTTCAGGAGATGAAAGGAAGTCGGGATACCCTTCGTGAAATAAAATAGCCAATGCAAATAATGTTTGTTCATCTTGTACATTATCTATAATTTTCCTTATTTTTTCAGAATATTCTGATTCGAATTCCAAACTCGGAGCACTTTTAGCAATTTTTTCAATTGCTAATGCCGTTTGAATAGCCTGGGAATTGGTATCGACTACAGTATCTGCCTGCCCCATAGACCCCATAAAAAAGAAGAATATCATGAGCAGGGATAAAAGTTTTCTTTTGTAATCTTTTAAACTCTTTTCACAATCCTTTTGGCATTTTTCTACAAGTAGAATTCCTAAAAATTTCTGTTTTCGGTTTCGTGGGTTACGCAATGGCGATGAGGCAGCCTGATTGATAAACTCATTTAATCTATCGTATTCACTACTTTGAGGATATTCAGGATCCGTATCATCTTCTATTTCAGACTCTATCGTGACACAGCCATTACTGGCGCATCCGGTATGGAGATTGAAACCACCTCTATACTCATATTTTCCAGTTTCAGGATTCAATACACGTACCTTGTCATAGGATTTTCCTCCATTGCCATTATCACCATAGAGCTTGTGCCATTTATAATTTCCGCCTTCAATAGCGTCTTGGATGTGTTCGTCGGGGGTATATTCAAAGTCAATCCAGTATTCTCCAATAGGAATTGGCCCGCGATCTATCACATGTTGAGAATCCGGATTGTTCGTGTGGTTAATTTGTGTTTTTTTGTCATAATTTCCGGAAAAAACATTTTTAACTTTCGGTGTCAAATTTTCTATTTTTGAAGAATCTTCCATCTTTCTAAAACCTGTGATAGTGCCCTCTTGATATGAAAAACACAGAACAACATAAAGGCCTAAACGATCCCAATAACGAACTGTGTTATTGGAAGTCATTGTATATGAATTGAATTGTGTTGTCAATACTATTTTATCTCGCCCAATCCACTTTCCCTCTTTCGGATTATAATGGCGGTAGTTGTAGTAGACGAGGGCAAGCTCTGAATCATAAAATTCACTACTCCATTGAATAGGCTGTTGAATATTACCGGTGCCTGTGACTTCACCATAGGGGGGATAGGTGTAGGTGGTGGCTATGTAACCGACGGAGCCGAAGACTTCGCACACGTTCTTGGTGAGGTCGAGACCGTAGGTGTACCAAGTGCCGTCCTTTTGGATAGCCTGCGGGCGGGTGGCGATGGGCTGCGTGGGATCCCATGTGATGAGCCAAAGTGCCGGGTGATGACTGCGGGTGAGGTCGATGCAGGCGATTTGCAGGTAGCCTCGGTACAGATAGCGCTGGTGCAGCGTGACGGTGCCGTTGGTTGTTACCTTTTTGTATGTGCGGCGACCCATGGAATCGTACTGACATTCCACCACGGTATTGTTCTCGCTGTTGGTGAAGCTCACGGGGCGATTCTCTGCGTTATACACCGCGCTCCAGATGCCAGTTGAGGTCTTGATGAGTGTCTGGTTGCCATCGGTGTCGAATTGCGGCGCGAAGGCGGCAGCACCGTTTTCGGAGATAGCAAGGTATTGGTTGAGTGCGTTGGCATCATACACGGTGACGTCATTGCCTTCTGTGGCTTGCTGCCTATTGCCTATGTTGTCGTAGGTGTACTCATATTCCTTGCCGCTGACTGTGGCCTCCGCCAGTTCGGAGCGGGTGTTGTGAGCGAAGGTGTCGTTCACTACAGTACCTTGTCTGGCGGTGTTGCGGGCGATGGGGCGACCGAGGATGTCATAGGTGTAGGTTCGCTGTGCCACGAGGGTAGAGCCGCGATGATAAGCCATGCCAGTGAGCAGATTGCGAGTGGCCTCGTAGGTCTGAGTGAGCGACATGCCGTTGGGCTTGGTGAGCACTTGCAGCAGGTTGGTGCCGGCAAGGTAGGTGTAACCGAAGTTTTTGGCTGCACCGCCGTGCACAAAGCCCGTGGTGCTGATGCGCCCGTCATCTCCGTAGCCAGTGGTGACAGTCTGTTGTACGGCTCCGTTCTTGGTATAGGTGTAGCCTGTTGAACGACCGAAGGTGTCACGATTTTCCGTGATCAGGTGAGTATCACCATCCACCACGAGGGAATCGCATTCGCGTTCACCGTAGGTGTTGTAGGTGAATGAGCGCACACCGCTATCATCCGTCAGCTGCGTCAACTGTCCAAGGTGGTTGTAGTTGAAGCTGCGGTCAGAAGTTTCCGCAGTACCATCTACCACGGTGTAGGAAGTACCCAAGTGCAGACCTCGAGCCTGTTCGTAAGAATGCGTTTTCACATTGCCTCGGGCATCCGTTTCCGTTGCAAGTCGGTTGTAGCTATCATAAGTTTTCACCACGGATGAGTTGTCTGCATAGGTCTTGGACATCTCAAGTCCGGTTACGGCGTTAAACGCCCAAGTGGTTTCATCATAGTCAGTACGCTCGCTCGGGTCTGTGATGATTACCTCACCATTGGCTCGGAATGTGCACAGGGACGTCATGTTGCCCATGATGTCGTAGCCGAAGCAAGCGGGTTGCAAGGCAGTACCCCATTCCGCAATCTTGCGGCCACGAAGGTCATATTTGTAGCAGGATGTATTGCCCATGGCATCCGTTACAACGGCGGGGTTATCACAGCACGCGCAGTAGGCGGTGGTTGTGGTGTTACCTGCGGCATCGGTCACGCTTACCGTGCGGCCCGCGATGTCAGTCACCGTGGTAGTCGTGTTGCCGCGT
>JAZLFB010000212.1:0-1963 GCA_045615585.1 Akkermansia sp. | reverse complement strand
GAGTTCTCCCTACAGGAGCGTGGAAGACGACCACGTCGATAGGGCGCAGGTGTAATTGCAGCAATGCATTCAGCCGAGCGCTACTAACATCCAATTGACCTCAACACCACCCCGGGTGGCTGCTTTCAAAAAACTTGATTCGCAAACCCCGCGGCGCAGCCGCGCGAACTTCTAAAATCGTAAATCGTAAATTGTAAATCGTAAATCCCCCACACCGCCTTGCGGATGCCAGTCCTCCCCGAACCGGAAACTGCACCAAACTTTCAACGAACCAGCCCTGCAAAGACACCCGGGCACACGGCGCCGCAAAAAGCAAGAAAAACGCCGCAGCCTGGTGGTCACAGCCTGATGGCCCCACCCGGTCCCATTCCGAACCCGGAAGTGAAACATCAGCACGTCGATGGTAGTCGGACGACAGGTCCCGCGAGAGTAGATAGCCGCCAGGGCTAACAAAGGCCGCACAGGTAACACACTTGTGCGGCCTTTTCCTTTTTCAGGCTGTCTACCTGCGGGATCTGTCGTCCCCCGTCCACCGCTGCGCGCAGCGCGGCACTTAGGGCGAGCCACCAAAGGGGTGGGGGCAAGGCAAGGTAGTCCGCCAGGGCTAACAAAGGCCGACGAGCGAAACTGCGGTGTCAGGCTATCTGCCGCGCAAGCGGTATTTCTGCTGCGGGTGCCGCGGGGATTCCAGGTGGGTGGGTTCAATTTCGCGCGCCTTCAGCGCCGGAGCCAGGTAGCGGGTCATGAAATGTGCGCGGTTTTTCAGGCCGAGCCTCTCCATAAGCTCCCTCACACCCAGCGGACCCTCTGCCAAATGCCGCAGGAGCGCTTGTTGCGGCGCAGGGCTGGGCGCAGGGCTTGTACGCTGCTTATATGGTGCTTGTATGGTAGGCCGTACAAGCATGGCACGGTTTTTCAGCTCGTGCGTTTCCCCCAAGAGAAGGTTGCGGAAAAAGCGTTGCAAGAACTCGGGTGCGCGGTCTATGCCTTTCCGGACATTTTGGTAGTTGGCGCGCACCAGGGCGTTGCGGAAATACCAGGAGTGCTTGGCGAACAAATCGTTTTCCACCGTGAATCCCAGGGAGCGCAGGTAGAGGATGGTGAACACGGCCGTGGTGCGGGTGTTGCCCTCTCGGAAGGGGTGTATCTGCCAGAGCTTGGAGACAAACTGCACCAGGTGGTCCACCACTTGCGCGGGCGTGAGCCCGGCGTACGCAAAGCGTTTCTCTTGGTCCAGGTCGTAGGATATCACGCTCTCCAGCTCCGTGTGGGAGACATAGAGCACGCTCTCACCCTGCAGCACCCACTCTTTCTTGCTGATATCCATGGTCCGCAGCGTGCCCGCAAAGTCGTACACGCCGTTGAACAGGCGCCGGTGGATGGATATGAATCCCGCCACGGAAAAGGCCAGCGTTTGGCTGCCGAGTATTTGTGCGATATTGGCGGAAACCTTGTCGGCTTCCTCTGTGGCGGCGTCTCCGTCAATGCGCTTGGATCGTGATTCGTAGTAGCTGCGGATGCACGCCTGCGCGTCCTCCATGCTGATTTCTCCCTCAATGTGGCGCCTAGCGGTTTCCCGCAGGTAGGCGGAGGGTTTCAAGCCGTCCACCTCCTGCAGGCCCATTGCTGTCATCCAAGCATAGCCCTTGGCCCGCCGGGAGGGTTCCCCCTGGAGGATATACTCGTCAAACTCGCCTGGAGCCTTGCCTTTCAACCCTTTCATTATACCTTTTTCCCCCGCCGTTTTCAAGGCGGAACCAACGCGCGCACCAGCCGCAGGCAAGATTTTCCTTGCATCCGCCCGCGCCATCCGCTAGAATGCTACCCTCTCTAAATCCCAAATTTCAAAATTCCAAATCATGAACCACCTCCTCCTCACCGCCTCCCTCTCCCTTCTCACGCTCGGCACCCATGCCGTGACCGTGGAAGATGCCGCCAAAACCGCCGTCAACGCCATCAACGC
>JAZLFB010000211.1:0-12040 GCA_045615585.1 Akkermansia sp. | reverse complement strand
TCGTATGTACTGAACCAGTCAAGGTTCATAACAGACGCCATATCGCCTGTGGAAAGCATGGCCCCTTCGTTGATGGTGAGCGCGCCGGTGAGGTTGAGACCGCCGATACCACCGGCGGCGGACACGTTATACGTGGAGTCGCTGCCCAGCGTGAGGTTGCCTTCCATGATAGAGTAACCATCAGCCTTGTTACCGTTGGCCAGCACGGTTCCACTCACAGAGGCCTCTCCACTACCAACGGACAACCTGTCGCTGGCACCGATGGTCAAGTCTGTAATGTTCACGGTGGTGGCATCCAGGATGGCGAGCACGCCGGAGGCGTTGCTGTCACTTTCCACGGTCACCTTGCCGTTGAATTGGGCCGCGCCGCCTTCAATGACCTGCATGCCGCCACCCGTGTAGACAATATCCAGATTCGCTCCCAGCGCGCCTGCGTAATAGTACTCGCCGTCACCGGTGATTTTCAGGGCCTTATTGGCACCCTCACCGGAACCACTCACCACCATGGTCTTGTTTTCGGTGGAGTTGCTGTCGGAGCTCAAGCCCAACACCTTGGCGGCCGCGGCGTCCACCACAATGTTGGCCGTGGCAGTGTCTTCAAGGCTGCCAAAGCGGGTCTCCAGCACGGCACTGGCAGCGCTGTTGCCGTTTTCCTTAATCACCAGGTTGGTCACCGCGCCGTTGCCGCCGTTCACTCCGTAGGCAAGCGTGCCGTTCAGGTCCTTCGTGTCGTCCGTGTTGCCCAGGTTGTAGTTCACGGTGCCGGTGGCGTTGCCGTTCATCAGCTCCAGCACCTGGTCGGCAGACTTCGGACCCACCAGGCCGCTGATGTTCACGTTGGTGGTTCCAGCCGCCACGCCGGAGGTCTCGATGGTGGCCGTTCCCACAGGATCCGTCAGCACCACGTTGCCCAGGTTGAAGGTGTTGCCCTTCTCGGTGTCGTCCACCAGACGGATATCGCCGCCGGAAGCCTTCATCTCGATGGTGCCGTTGTTGGTCAGGTCATGGAACTCGGAGTAGCCGGTCTCCGGGTCCGTGGAGGCCAGGGACAGCGTGCTGCCGCTGTTCACCACCACGTTGGAACCCTCATCACCCAGCACGCGGAGCAGCTCCGCATCCGTGTTGATGGTGGCCGTGGAGACTCGCTCCACATACATGGTGGCGTTCTCCGTGCCGGTGAAGGTGCCGGAGAACGTTGCCGCAGTCCTAGACTTGCCGTCACCCACGGTCAGGTTTAGACTGCTCTGGGCATCAGAGGTGATATCGCCTGTCACCGCCATATTTTTGACGGAGCCTTCTGCACCGCCGCCCGTGTAGGCCACGTTCATGGTGGTGGGTGTATCGCCGGCGGAGTACACGTTCACATCGCCGGCAACCGTTGCCACCGTGCCGCCGTAGGTCAGGTTCATGCTGCCGTTGCCGGAGGTCACATCCGCGTTCACCGCAGTGCCACCCGTGAAGGCCAGGCTGTCCTCGGTGGCCGTCAGCTGCTCGTAGGTGCCATTCCAGCCTGCCGTGTCGCCCGAGAAGGTCATGGCAACATTGCCGCCCTCCGCGTGGTCGATATTACCGCTGCCCGACACCGTGTTGGTGAAGGTGTAGTCGATAGCATCCTCTCCCGTCAGCTTCATGGCCGTGGGGGGTTCCGTGGTGCCGGTCAGCACAATCTTGGCGTCAGATGTATGCTCACCACCGTTCAATGCGCCGTTCCAGTTCTGGAACTCAATGGTGGAGGCATCCTCTTCCTCGCCCACAGACTTGTCCTCAAGCGTCAGGTCCGTAGAGGAGCCGGTCACGCGTACTGTGCCGTCCCATTCCGCTCCGGCGGTGATTTCATCATCCCTCAGCGCAATGTTGGTGCCCAGGTCGTTGCGGTTCTGTATCTCGTACACGCCGGAGCCCTGCAGGTCCAGGCTACCGGCCATACCCGGGGAAGCAGCATTCGCCGTCACCGTGGTACCCTCTGCAATGTTGATGGCTGCCTTGGTGCCATCAGACACGGAGAACAGGTCCACAGACGTATCCTCGTCCACCGTCAGCGTGCCGTTGTAGAGGCTGAAACCGGTGTTGTATTCCGTCTTGTCGAACACCACGTTCTCCAGCTGGGGCGTTCCTTCGGACACGGAACCTTTCCTGATGTCGCTCAGCTTCACCTCTGTTTGAGCAGGCATCTCAGTATATTTGTCGCGTACATAGTACGTTTTCAGCACCTTGGTGTCCGTATGCAGGTAGCCGTAGCCAATGTATTCTTCGAGATTGTAACTGCCTGCCGGAAATTCCTCTTGAAGCTTACTCCAGTTGTCGCTACCAATCAGCGTCATCATACCGGATGCAGAAGCGTGGTACACAGCCTCGTTGTTGGAGGTCAGGCTCTGGACGGGTGTCTTTTCCGTGTACTCGAGGTCGAACAGTTTCACGAACTCGTCACCGGCACTCATGAAACCGCTGGCATCTGAGCTTTGCTCTCCCTCACTGCCGCCGGACACCACCGCAATGAAGTTTGAATTGGTGTAATCCACCTCCAAGTCCAAACTTGTAGCGTCTATCCGGCTGCCCGCGACGCCGCTCACCGTGTAGCTGCCTGCGGTCTCAGTCCCTGTCGCATTGCGCACATCAATCACGGCATTCTGAACTAGCGTGGTGTCGGCTGCAAGCGCAAGCTCGCCGCCCGTCACCGTGCCGCCGGTCAGCGTCTCAGAACCCTCGGGCACCGCCACACCGTTCAGCACGCTGTTGGCGTTCAGGGTAAGGGTACCCCCGTCCTGCATGATTTGGTTGATGTTGGCTGTTCCGTTGATGGTTGCAGTGCCATCGAGCACGGTGATTACGTCCAGATTCGCATCGTGGGTAACGACGAGAGAGGCGGCTTTCAGTCCAGCCTCCCCGGCAGTGCCCTGACGGTCTGTTCCCACGATAATGTTGCCCTTGTTGACAGTGGAACCGGCGTTGAAGCTCGCCACAGTCGCGGCGGCACCGTTGTTCACTTCCAGAGTGGCGTAGTCGCCCGCTGTCACGGCGTTCAAGGTGTAGCTGGCATTTTCGTAGCCAGTTACTTCATAGCCCCAACTTTCTGGCGAAAAGTCCCAGAGGGCATGGGGGCCGAGAACGGCTTTGGTTTCATCCGTACTGGAACCGGGGGCCATGGACAAATCACCCAAAGTAGAAGAGCCATAGAAGTAACCTTCCTTCCCGCCGGCCACTGAAGTGGAATCCGTCACCAGAGTGCCGAAGTCGAATTGCGTTTCATCCGCACGAAGGTTAAGCCCTCTCGCCGCCACGTGACTGGCATAATCCATCGACATATGGTGGGTGAACAAGACTGAACCGCCTTGGGTATTGACCACGCCATCGCCGGATACGTCTGTTGTAATCGTTTGATCGGTTGGGAAGTCCTCTATGTTCAGAGCGGCGAAGGTAAGCGACCCGGTATTCTGAATCTGCCCTTCCCCATCGACATCTCGCATGACAGAGTTGGATACAATGCTCAGCTCGCCGCTTTCCGTGTTCACGAGATTTCGGATTGTGAGCCCCGCCTGGAAGCCCATCATCTCTGAATACGTTGAAAAGACAGCCTCTATATCCATTTTACCCGCATTGGTGGTATATTTCATCGAGACAGCGTTAGCCGATGCAGAAATAGTACCATTGTTTTCGACGTTATAGAAATCTAGCGATTCGGCAAAGTTCACAACGATGGGATCGTCCAGCTTCTCTGCACAGAATGCCAAGGTGGAGCCTTCCTCCACGCGGAGAAGAGACTTGTCACCCATTCTAACACCTGCGTTCACCGTCACGTTGGCGGATTTTCGCACAATGAACGAACTTGCTTCGCTTGCAGAGAAATTCAGGTAAGATGAACGTGTGGAATCGTTCTTGAATTCGTACTCTGTACCTCCTTCCACTATCATATCACGAATAGCGGAAACAGTTGTACCTTTATCGTTATAGGGGGTCATATGGACGTACGCCTTTTCCACTCCTTCCAATGTGAAGAAATAAGCAGAGCGCGCGTCTTCCCTTTTCGCCTGTGATTGAGGATTTACTGATATACCCACAAATGTCTTGAGATTCCCATCAGCATCTGTCCAATACTGGGCGGGAGTGCCATCATCCGGCCAGGAGAAAATCCATTGGCCGCTCCCCTTCTCATAATCACCTGTTGCCACGCTCACACCTTGCCAATAGCATCCGTTGTGGTCATCGCCATGAACAACAGCCACAACGTTGACTCCACCGCCAGCGACCTGCTCGGTTTCCAAACGCACATAATTGGCTCCGGAATTCTCGCTGCCACTGCTTGCTCTCAAGAGGATACCCTCAAGAAGCTTGCCGTCCGTGGCAGTCTGGGCATCCAAGCTGGCAGCCGTAGCAAGGACAATTTTAGATTTTTGTCCAAAATCGATATTGGAGATGTCCAAGGAGGATCCGTGTTCAAGCGTCAGCTTTTCAGACAACTCCACAGCCTCAGCTTTGGAAAGAGCCAACTCGCTGCCGCCACGTATGCGCAAATTGCTACCGTCCTTCCAATCACCTGTCAAATTGTAGGTGCCTTGAAGTACATCCATATCTCCAGTTCCCGCAGAACCCATGGATAACACACCATTGCCTTGCTTTCTAATTGTTCCGGCGTTGGAAATTGGTCCTGTCACAGTGATATTACCATCCAAATCAAATACTAGAGTGGTATTTTCATCAATAGAGAGATTAGCTGTCACATCAGCGCTATTTCCTTCTTGTACTCGAATGGTCGTGTCACCATTGATATTTGCCTTAACCGTACTTTCAAGAGAAGTACCATCACCCATGACGATGGTGGTGCCTGTGCCGAGGGCATCGGCACCAGCAGCGGTGATGGTGCCGGAGTTCAGCTGAATCTCGCCGGTGAAGGCGGAGTTGTCGCCAGAGAGCACGAGGTTACTGTCGCCCGTTTTGCTGAGCGTACCTCCACTGGCACCGGTATCGGCATCAACTATGGAGATGATTTGTCCCTCGAACGTACGGTCCTTGTCACCGGAGACAATCCATGTACCGGATTGGGCGATATTGACGGTATCCGTTTCAACGGCCACATTGGTGCCGAGCGTCCCGAAAACGTCAATCTGCGTGGCAGCCAAGGTGGCGTTGCCCGTGCCGTCCTGTAGGACGACGCGAGTTCCGTCCTCCACAATAACCGTACCGGCGGTGATGCGGTCCTCCGTCAATCTGACAGAAGAGAGAGAGGCGCGACTGTCGAAGGTGACGCCATCATAGGTTGCGAAACTCGTGTAACTCGTATCAAACTCAGAGGGATGCCAGTTTTTCACAGAGGAAGCGGTGGTCCACTCGCCGGCACCGCCCTTCCAGTACAGGTGGCGCTCCGTCATGTCGAACGTGAGGATGACAGTCCCGGGATTATCTGCTGTGCCGCTGTATGACAGGGTTGCGTTGGCAATGTTGCCTGGGGTGTTGATGACGGCAGATTGCAAGTTGGCAATACTGTCGGCATCCATGGAGCCGGACACGCTCACCAAAATGGCGGTGAGATCGGTTCCTACACTATCGCCGAAGGCGTAGCGGGAGAGGTCCCAATTCACGCCGGGGCCCAGCGTGAGGCTGCCGGAGAGATCCAGGGCGGTGTTGCCCAGGAAGGAGATGGTGGAGCCCTCTGACAAGCTCAGGGAACCGCCCTGAATGGGATTGGCATCCACACCGCTGTTCTCAAGAGAGAGCGTTGTGCCCGCCCCCATGGAAACCTCTCCTGAAACCAAGGCCTTTTCACCCTGCGCCACCAGCTTGCCGCCGGTCACGTTCAGGTCACCCGTGTACCGGCTGTTGTCACCGGTGAGGGTAAGGGTGGAAGCGGCAGACTTGGTGATAACGGCTGTATCATCTGCAGAGGAGATATTTGCCGCAATGGTGGCATCCTTTGCAGATTGGAGGTCCAACCGGGTCTGGCTGCCCAGCACGGCGGTGTCTGTAACCTCTATTTGGCTCTTAGCCACCAGAGTCGTTCCTTCCTGTATATCCAGATTGCGCACCTCCAGCCTGTTCTCATTCACCGTATCCTGCACCGTCACGGTGGTAGCTGCGGTGATTCCCTCGCCCTTCTTCACGGTCATGTTGCGGGCGGCGGCATCGGTGGCCATATTGATGGTCACCTCTTCATATGGAGCCTCAATGCTAACATTGGCACCGTCCTCAAAGGAAATTCGGGTCTCCTTGTCCTCGCGGTACCATGCACCCTTGCGGCCCCAGGTTCCTTCCGGATCCAGCCACAGCAGCGTTTCCGTGGGCTCAGGCTGAATGTAGGAGAGCACCAGCGTATTATTGTCCTGCACCTTCAGCTCGTATTGGCTTTGAAGTGCCGGATCAATGGTGAAGTTCACACCGCCACCCAGCGTCACAGCGCCACCCGTAGACGATGCCAGGGTGTAGTCTGTGCCGGCTTCAATCTGCAGCCCGGTAAGGTCCAGCGTGCCGGATGTGAAGGCGAGATTGCCGGTGGAGGTGAGCCAATTCTGGTCATCCATGACGAGCGTGCCGCCGGTCATGCTCAACGAACCAGTGGAGGTTGCAGAAAGCAAATCCAGAGTGCCGCTGCTGAGCGTGATGGCACCGGAGACGTTCATGTCATCCAAGTTCAGTGTGCCGCCGTTCACCGTGGCGGAAGCCAGGCTGCCTGCGGTGGCGCTGCTGTTGTCCAGCGTGAGCGTGCCGGCGCTGGCGGTAACCGCGCCGTTCATCTGGCTCAGGTCACCGGTGAAGCTCTGGGTGCCGGTGCCGGTCATGGTAATGTTGATATCGTTCAGCACCTTGATGGAGGTGCTGTAATTGCTCGAACCCGTGATATCCAGTGTGCGCACGGCGTCATCGGAGGCGTAGTACTCCGTGCCGCCCTTGTACTGGTTGGCAAGACCCGTGTAGGAGCCGGAGAAGAGGGCGTAGGAGGAATTGGCGGAAGCGGCGTTCAGGCCGTTCTCCGACAAGCCGGCAATCTTCACCGTGTCCGCATTGATACCCAAGCCGAGAGCGCGCGCGTTCTGGGTGCTGACAGCCTTGAAATTGACCACGGCGTTGGCCGCAGTGTACGCATCGTTGAGAATGAGGGTGGTGGAACGATTGGATCCATCGTTGTTATGGTTCACCTCCAGAGTGCCGGAGAAAGTGCTCTCCTCCACATCCGCACCGCCCAGGTTGAAGACGGTCTTCACATCCGATGATGAGTTGTACCTGAGGGAGAGAGTGCCATCGCCGGTTATGGTGCCGATGTTGACCAAGCCGCCGTGGTTGGTGGTGCTCACCGTACCGGAGGCGCCCGTCAAGGTGAGGGCGTCAATGCTCATGTTGACGGAGGCATAGTTGCTGGAATCCCAGTTCTGGTAGTGGGACTCAATCACGGCACCATTGTCAAGGTTCACCTGGTTCAGGGTCACGTCCTTGGCCGTACTGCCGTTCAGGTGGAAGCGCATGGTGCCGCTGTGCACGGAGACATCGCCGTCCACCGTTGCAGATGAGCCCTGCGTGTTGCCCAGCTTCACCAGCATCACGCCGGTGCCGCGCTGCACGAAACCGCCCTTGAAGTCGATATCCCCGGAGCGGTCAATCTGGTAGTTGACCGTGTTGCCGTTGTTGTAGTTCACGATATCGCCCGTCCACTCGGAGAGATCGCCCTGGAACAGGAAGCTGGCCGTGCGCCCATCCGTCTGCGTGTAGGCAAAGTCGCCATCGCCGGAAATCTTGCCACTGAACCGGTAGGTGGCGTTGCTGTTGGCACCGTTAATCTGCATGGCTGCCGTGTTGGCATCGCCGGACTGGCCATTGTCCTTCTCGTTCAAGAGGAGGTTCTGGGTAAGGGTATTGGCCGGCGCAAACCAAAAGCTGGCGCGGTTCATCAACACGGTCGAATTGGCGTTGGAAAGGCCGTTGAAAGTGGTGGGCTGATTCATCTTGCCGCTCACCTCCACGGAGCCTACCCAATCATTGCCGAGCGTGATGCCGGAATCGAGACTGTGCGTACTTCCGGCCAGCTTGTATATACCCTCGCCCGCCAAGGTGCCAGTAAGCGTGTGGCTGTTCATGTTCACCTGCACCACGGCTCCCTTCTCCAACGTCATGGTTCCGGCGGTGATATCGGAATCCAGCGTGGGTGTAGACATACCGGATTCAAACTTGACATCAGAACCCTGCGCAAACGTGGAAGTACCGGCACTCTCACCAGCCTTGTGCCAGTGGGCGGTCGTGCCCACATCCCATGTGTCTGTTCCGCCATCCCAAATCAGGCCGTTGAATTCTTGGGCAAAGGTGAGCACCAGGTTGTTGTTGGAATCCACACTCAATGTGCCGCCCTGAATTGCAGCACCGAAATCCAGGATAACACCGCCCAGGTTGGTTGCATCAATCTCACCGCCCTTCACCAAGGTGATGGAATCTGTCTCTGTGCCGCTAAGGCCCAGGGCGGAGAGGTTCAGGGTGGAGCCGCTGGCCAGAGTCAGGCTGTTGGCCGACACGGCGCTGTCGCCTGTCTTGTTGGCAAGCACCAACGTGCCGCCAGTGCCAACAGTGACACCTCCACTGATGGTGGAGACTGCGGATGTCAGCTCCAGCGTGCCGTCCGCATTTACGACAACGGGGCCCGTGCCAAGCGCGTTGGCGCTACCCGCCACCAGCTTGCCGGAAGAGATAGTTGTGCCGCCGGTGTAGGTGTTGTTGCCGGAAAGCGTGAGCGTGCCGGCATCCGTCTTGGTGAGGTTGCCGGAACCGGAAAGAACGCCGGATGCAGTCAGGGCGCAGTTTTCTCCGACAGTCAAGGTGGTTGCACCTTGCAGAGCCACATTGGCCGTCATGCGAGCATCGGATACCGCAGAGGAGATGGAGTGACCCGCAGCCAAATTGAAGTCACCCTTCAACGAGTCTGCACCACTTCTGTTCAGTACGATGTTCGCATTCACCGAGCTCATGGGCTTGCCGTCGTCATGGCGCGAAAAGTTGAGGGAACCATCAGTAATCTTCAGTGTGCCGCCGCCGCTAACCTCGGTAGACAACATGGTGACCTCGTTAGTCCCGGTCTTCTCCAGCGTGTGTGTATCCAAGTGAAGCTCGGTTTTACCATAACTGCCAGCCAGCATGTAGAAGTTGCCGGTACCGGAAATGGTGGAATTGGCGGTCAGCGAAATCTGGTCGTTTTGGACATTTCCACCACTTGTGTCACTTCCCGTATTGGTCAGTGTGCCGCCGGCCAAGGTATAGTGCAAGCGGTAATCCTTATTGCTTAGGCCCTTCATATCCACGGTGGCGCCGCTGTTCACCGTGACATTGTGGAACGTATTGTTCCCAGTGCCTCCGGCGATATTCATTGTGCCTTCCGTCACAGTTATGGCTCCGGTATAGTCATTTCCTATCTCAGAGGTGACATTCAGCGTACCTTCCCCGGTCTTGGTGATATTGCCGCTTCCACCGATAGCGCCGCTAATAGCAAGTGCTCCGCCTTCTGTACCCCGGGTGACCGCGGTATCATCCACTGTATACTTCTGCGTGTCGAAGGTGACATTGCCGGAAAGGGCGATGTTCTTCTCGATGGTCACGCTATCTGCATAGATGCCGATGGTGCCGTTGTCCACGGTGAGGTTGACATTGCCGTGGGCATTGGCATCCGTGATGCCGGTTTCGCCCAGGATGAGCTTGCCGCTGTTGCTAACATTGATTCTCTGCTTGCGGTTGGAGCCATTCGTCTTGAGACCCATGGCAAGCACGGTGCCGCCATTAATGTTCATGATGTAACCGCTGTCGCCGGCCAGGATGTTTGTCTGATCAGCAATGAGCGTGCCGCTGATATTAGCAGTGGTGCTGACATTCCATTCACCCAGCACCAAACTGGCATTCTTGTAACCGGTTTCCACGTTGCTGCCGGTAATCTTGAGCGTGCTGCCGGCATTGATGGTCAGGTCAGAACTCTTGCTCGTATCATTGATGTCACCAAGCTCCAAGCGCCCCGTAGAAACCGTTGCTTGGTTCTCATTTGTACCTACAACGATGGTATGATTCCACCTGCCGGACGTACTGTTTTCCTTCTGCTTTCCAACAATGGAAGCGACCGATGCATTGCCGGCGAAGACCAGATTACCAGCGAAAGCCTCCATCTTACCATTGGTGTTTACAGATGAAAGGGTCAGCGTACCAGTACCTTCCTTCGTCAACACACGGGAATTCGCATCACCGTTTGGGTCATCGCTCACCTTGTTGATGACCAAGTCCGCATCCGCTCCAACCAACACGGTTACAGCATTGCGCAAACGCATGTGCTCAATGACATTATCCGTGCTGGTGGCGGTAATGGTGGTGCCATATGTGCTGAAGCCCCTATTGCCCGAACTGTTGTCTGTGATTCGGGTGTGTCCGTTGAGATTCAGGTTGGATACCATGGTCTCCGCCCCGTTACCTTGGGTCATAGCCAAGTCCAGCGTGGCCAGCTTGCCTTCCTCACCGTTGAGGGTTACAGAACTGACATGCCCGGTGCCCCAACCCAGGGCATCGTTTGAACCGGTGATTCTGAAAGTACCGCCGCCGTTGATTGTGATGGCGCCGTTCTTGATGGCACCGTCCTGCCCGGTATGGGTTGTAGTCACAACGCCGCTGTCGATCTGCAGCATGGAGAGGGAGTGCGAGCTGCCGCCCAGGTCCTGCGTGGCGCCCAGGGTGTCCACCACCACGGCGGTGGGGGCCTGTGCCATGACGGAGGAAATGTCCTCCGGCGTGTAGATGTAGTATGTGGAGTTGTCGGCCCCTTCCCAGCCCACCTCGCCGGTGGTGGGGTCGTAGGTGGCCACTTGGCCGTTGAGAGTCCATGAATCGCCGCTCGCGCCCGCACCCACGGTAGCGTATGTATAGGTTTTGCCAACAAAACCGTTGCTGGACTCGCGGCCGGGGCCATACTTGCGTATGGAGGGGGAGGTGCGGGTCACGTTCACGGTGCCGTTGAAGTTGAGCGCGGCACCGTCCGCAACAGAGAATGTGCCGGCGTTGCCGATGGTCACCACACCGTTGAAGTCGGCAGTACCGCCGTTCACCTGCAGCTGGTTCGCGCTGTTGAGGCTGAACGCGTTGTTGACGATCAGCGTTCCGTTGCTCACCACAGTGGCAGAGCCCATCTCCAGCCCTCCCAGGGTCACCCGGTTGGTGAAGGTTAGCGTGCCGTCCCTGCCGAGCGTAAGCGTTTTGTCTGCGCCAGTGACCACACCGGAGATGGTATTACTGCCTGCAACCGTTATCTTGGCGTTCTGCACCAGCGTGAGACTGCCAGAAATGGTGTCGTTGCCACTCAGGCGGAATGCGCCATCCCAATCTGTTTCACTGTACCCGCTTGTACCGATGATGAAGTTATTGGTCAGCGCCACACCGGCATTAACGTAAATCTGGCCGCCGCTGAAGTTTACAGTATCACCGCCTCCAGTCTGATAGCTGCCCCCAGCCAAAACCACCGTACCGAAATTCGCCAAATCAGAAGTTGCGTTCACCTTGTAGCGACCATTACTGGTGGATGTAAGCACCAGGTATTGCGCGGAATCGTAGCCGAGCAGGCTGATTGCTGCGGTATCGTCCTTATTGCCCTCTGTCACCAGTATGCCGTCCTCAACGGTGGTGGTGATAGTTTGGCTGGCCACCACAACCTCCTTCATGGGGTGAATATCGGTGACCTGCGCCTGAGCCTTCTGCCCAATGAAAAGGGCGGCACCGACGGCGGCAGTGATGGTGCCGGAGCTGAGGGTGGTGAATGAAACCGATGCGAGAGCGGCCATGAGGGCAGCCAGGAAATTGTGCGGAAGCCTGAGTTTCATAACGGTTATCGAGTGTGTTTGTGTTTGTTTTCTTGGTTAAAACTGACAGCGTGTGGGCAAATTTCACCACGCACGTTACGGGGGTAGCATACAGTATTACGAATACTTACGCAAGCCAAATTTGCGAAAAAGACACAAAAACATGCAGTTTGTGCCGTTATTTAACTTTTCTTAACTATTTTCCGTGACAGGCTGGCTGTTGCGAATTCTCATATTTCCGTAGGGAAATT
>JAZLFB010000210.1:0-11294 GCA_045615585.1 Akkermansia sp. | reverse complement strand
CGCTTCCAACGCCACACCGCCGCGTTTCAGGGGCAGATAGTCGCCCGTGTACACCTGCATGCCGGGGGCATTGGTCAGCACACGCAGGGTGCGGCGACCGTTGGTGAGCAGCGCAGCGGGCAGCACCGTACCGTCGGCGGGCAGCACATAGTTGTCATCATACCCGCCCGCAATCGCTTCGGGCGCATTGCGCTCGCCGAGACAGGCGGGGCGGGTCAGGTCGTACAGCGTACCCTGCACGGGGGCAATGCTGCCCGTGGGGATATTGGCAACCATGGGCGTGTACTTATCCGCATGCACTTGCAGGAAATGGGTATCAACGGTGCCCGCACCGTTCAGGTTCCAGTAGGCGTGGTTCGTGAGATTCAGCAGCGTGGGGGCATCGGTGGTGGCGGTCATGTCGAGTCTCAGGCTGCGACCCTCCAACGTGTAAACCGCCTTTACCGTTACGGTGCCGGGGTAGTTTTCCTCGCCGTCGGGGGAGATGAGAGAGAGCACCACATGCGCGGCATCGGCATCCTCCACCGTCCACAGGCGGTCGCTGAAGCCGACCATACCGCCGTGCAGGTGGTTGGAACCGTTGTTCACCGCCAAGCTGTATTCCTTGCCGTCCAGCGTGAAACGACCGCCTGCAATACGATTAGCTACGCGACCGCAGATGCTGCCGCAGTAGCAGGTGTCGGCTTTCAGTTCATCGGCATTCTTGGGACCGTACAGGCAGTCGGTTTCGTTGTAGGTGAACGAGAGAAGGCGGGCACCGTAGTTAGTGAGGCGCACAGAGAGTTCGGGGCTTTCCAAGGTGTAGAAAGCGGCGTTATCAACAGGATGAGGTACAGACATAATAAAAACAGGAGGGGGAAAAATTATCGGGCAGACTTCCATTCGGTCACGCGACCGTTCACGAAAGTGACCTCCGCCACTTCAACAGGGATGTAGGTAATCTCGGTGCCGCCGTAGGGGTGGTAACCGTGGTGCCAATGGTGATGTGCATGCCCGCAACCGAAGCCGAAACCTATATTTTCCGTATAGACGGGCTGTTGCCCCATATAACGCCAAAGTTCAAAAGACTGTCCGTCTTTCTGTCCTATAATCGGGGGTGCGGTGGGTTCCCCCCAAGCCAACATGACGGCATCACGATTCATTCCCGAACAAATGCGCCCGCCCTGCACCAACACCTGATGTTCCACCGGCAGAGATTGATACATGATGGGGTTTTCCGCAATGCGATCCATGGGTGTCGGGGTATGACAGGAAACCAACAGCAAGGCAGCTGTGATAAGGGCAGACAGACCAAGGAGTCTCATTTTTTTCCTAACTTGCATATGTGCATGACAATACCACCCTATTTCTTGCTTGCCAAGAAAAAAAAAGCGTGCTAAATTAAGCGGCACAGATATGAAAGCATTATCCTTCCTTCTCGCTGCTCTTGCAGCTCCTGCCGTTCTTTGCTGTTCCGCCTCTGCAGCCGCTGCTCCCGAAGCTATCAAGGGCATGCTGCCCTGCGATGGTACCGTAGTTCAGGGTTCCGTGGTGCGCATTGAACGCGATGCCGAATTCCTGAAACTGCATCAGGCCGCTCTTGAAGCTTTTGCCAAGTTGCCGCAGGACAAGCAGAAGGCTATTGCCGAAGCCTCCGACCCCTCTAAGGTCATGTCTTACAACGCCGACCTGTGGCCCAACAAGGCAGATTACGACAAGTACGTTGCCGCTTGGAAGAAGAGTCGCCTTGTCCGCGCCATGGATGTGGCCCTCGGTCTGCAGGAGAATGCCGACAAGACCTACTCCGTGCTGTCCGCCACCAAGGTGGCTGAAAACGCCGTGCAGCCCATCACGCTGGGTGCCCTGCGCTACAACCCCGCCAAGAACGTGTGGATTTCCAACAACGGCGAGCTGACCGCCAAGCCCTTCTCTGCCGGTGAGGACTTTGACTTCGGTGCCCAGACGGGTACGGAATGGCGCATGGAGAAGGAGGACTCCCTCTCCAAGATGGCCGAGATGGTGCGTATCACCAAGACCACGGACGGCAAGTTCGTGTTCGTAGCCTACAGCCTTGTAGAGTTTTCCGCCATCAGCGGCTCTCCCATCTCCCAGCACGGCTACATCATCGCTTTCCCGCAGACCGCTGCCAGCGCCAATACCGCTAAGCCCGGTCAGAAGTAAAACCTCTTTTTACCATGGGGAGCCCGCACCCGCCGTGCGGACTCCCCTTTTTTATTACCATGCGAATTATTGCCGGAGCCGCTAAAGGGTTACCCATCCGTGTACCGCAGGGCGAAGTGCGCCCCACGCAGGACCGCGTGCGAGAAGCCCTGTTCAATATCCTCGGCACGCTGATTGACGGCGCGCGCGTGCTCGACCTCTTCTGCGGGTCGGGTTCCGTGGGCATCGAAGCGTTGAGCCGCGGTGCCGCCGCCGTTCGCATGGTAGATGCAGCCAAGACCTCCTGTGCGGTGGCGAAGCAGAACTTGGAGCGCTCGCGGCTGAAAGGCGGCAGCATCACGCAGAGTGACTGTCTGCAATTTGTGAAGCGCGACAGCGGGCGTTACGACCTCATCTTTGCCGACCCGCCCTACTGCAAAGCCATCGGCGACCGCGATATGATTGCCGAGCTGATGACCGACCGCCTTGCCGACCTGTTGGCGGAGGACGGCTATTTCATTGCCGAAGCGCAGGAGGGCTACGGCGTGGGCGATGCCCGCACGCGCGAGTTCCTCGGTTGGAAACTCGTTGATACCCGCCACTACGGCAAAAACGTCATTCTTTTCTACCAGGCAGACCACGCATGAAACGCTTTCTCTTTCTCCTGCTCTACAACCTGTTCCTGCCGATTTTCCTGATTGTCTCGATTCCGGGCTACCTCATCAAGATGAAGCGGCGCGGCGGGTTCGGTACGGGGCTTTCCGAACGCTTCGGCATCTACCACCGCAGGGCGGCGGAAGAGCCGAAAGGCGGGCTGTATGTGCACGCCGTGAGCGTGGGCGAGGTGTTTATCGCGCTCAAATTCATCCGCGAGTGGGTCAAGACACACAGCGAACCCGTGGTGCTGGCTACCTCCACCGCCACAGGGCACCAAGTGGTGCGCGATGCCGCCCTGCCGAACGTGCGGGCCCTGTATTCCCCGCTCGATGTGCCGGGGCTGTCGGGGCGTTGCTTAAAACGCTTTCAACCCAAGGCCGTGGTACTGATTGAGGCCGAGCTGTGGCCCAACTTTGCAGAGGTCTGCAAGCGCTGCGGCATTCCCATGGTGATGCTCAACGCCCGTCTTTCCCCCCGCAGCGAGGGTCGCTACCGCAAGGTGCGCGGCATCACCTCCCTGCTCTTCTCGCGTCTGTCGGCGCTGGGTGCCCAGAATGAACGCGACAAGGGGCGCTTTGCGGGCATCGGCGTGAGAGAGGAGATTATCACCGTCACCGGCAGCATCAAGTTCGATGTGATGGGTGATACCCCGCAGGAGAAAAACGCCGCATTCCAAGCCGTGATTGACCGTCTGAAAGGCGACAGCGGCAAAAAGATGGTGATGGCGGCCTCCACCCATGCGGGGGAGGAAGCCCTTATCGCCAAGGCTGTGCGAGAAGCGGGTGCCATCCCCTTCATCATCCCCCGCCATGCGGAACGCCGCACCGATGTGGCGGCGGATTTGCGTGCAGCGGGCTTTACCCCCCTGCTCCGCACAGATACGCCCGAGCTGCCCGCCGAGCTGCCCGAAAACGCCTGTTATGTGGCGGACACTACAGGCGAAATGCGCGACTGGACTCAACTGATGGATGCCGTCATCATCGGCAAGAGCTTTTTGGCAAAGGGGGGGCAGAACCCGGTGGAGGCCATTGCTGCGCACATTCCTGTCATTTCCGGTCCGGACATGACCAACTTTGCCGACCTTGTCACCCTGCTGGAAGAAGCGGGCGGCATCCGCCGCTGCACAGCGGATGAACTGGCAGACACCCTGCGCACCGTGCTGACAGACAACGCCGCCACAGCCAAGCAGACGGAAGCCGCCTACAAGGCCTTACAGGTACACAGCGGTGCCACCCGCCGCAGCGTAGAGCTGGCGGCAAGTCTGTATCAGTAAAGCGGGTTTTCCTGCTGCTGCGTCCACAGCAGGTCGTCCTCTTCGGGCGCAGTAAGACGGAACGGCGCTTCGCTGTCCGAATAAATACTTTCGGGTTCCGAGAGTGCCACATCGGCAATCTCGGCGATAATGGGCGCAACCATGCTGAACAACATCAGCGCGAATACGGCGTAAAAGAGTTTTTGTTTCATCGCGGGTTATGTGGGGTTGCAGGGTGTGACACGCCGCCCCGCCGCTGCGTGCAACAACGGTTAGTTTTTTCTCTTTTCTGAAAGCGCAGATTCTTGCTTTACGCACGAACAAACAAAAACATCTCACCGAGTAAAGTCTTCACCCGGTGAGATGCCGTAAAGGAGGGGATGCGTCTCGGTTACACACCTTGGCGGTCGTAGAGCTCTTTGTACAGCGGGCAGCTTTCGTACAGCTCTGCATGCGAGCCATCGCCGATGATGCGCCCGCTCTCAAACACAAGGATACGGTCGGCATGGCGGAGCGTGCTGAAACGGTGTGCCACAATGAGGGTGGTGCGCCCCTTGGCGAGCTTATCCAGCTCTTCCTGAATTTCGCGTTCGCTCTCCGCATCAAGAGAGGCGGTGGCTTCATCGAGAATGAGGATGGGGGCATCTTTCACAAAGGCGCGGGCAATGGCGACACGCTGGCGCTGACCGCCCGAAAGGCCGCTGCCGCCCTGCCCCAGCTTGGTGTCAATGCCGTTCGACTGCGCCTCCAGGAACTTGGTGACGGCAGCGGCATCGGCGGCGGCCATGATTTGGGCATCATCGGCATCCTGCTTACCCAGTGCAATGTTCTCCTTAATCGTGCCCGCAAAGAGCAACGCCTGCTGACCGACCAGCGAGATGTGTTCGCGCAGGTGTTCCTGCGTCACCGTGCGGATATCCGTACCGTCCACCTCCACACAGCCGTCCGTCACATCGTAGAAGCGGGGGATGAGACTGGCAAAGGTCGTTTTACCCGCGCCGCTGGGTCCCACCAAGCCCACAATCTGCCCTGCGGGGATATGCACGTTGATGTCGCGCAGCACAGGCTGACCGCCGTCATAGGCAAAGGTAACATTGCGGAAATTCAGCTCGCCGCGCAGCGGGGCGGGCAGCTGCTTGGGTTCCGTCGGGTCGGGGATGGTGTTCGGCTCCTGCAGAATCTCCGACAGGCGCACGATGGCACCCTGCGCTTCATTGAAGCGGTTGAAGGCCATACCCGAACGCTTGAGCGCATCAAAAGCGAAGAACAGAGAGCCAGCCATGGCGATGAAGTCCGTCAGGCTCATGCCGCACAGGCGACCGCGCACCAAGAGCAGAGCCATGGCCAGAGAGGTGACAATCTCCATAAGCGGCACAATGGCCTTTTGGTACTTCACCAGCTTCACATAGTTGGCGCAGTAGTTGCGGGAAACCTTGAGGAACTCCTCAATCTGGCGTTCCTCCATAGCGTAGGCGCGCACCTCGCGCTGCGTTTCCAGATTCTGTTGCAGGGTGGTATTCAGCTCGCCCAAGCCTTCCTGTGCACGCTTGGCTTTGGTGGAAATGCGCTTACCGAACACCACAATGGGCCATGCCGCCAAACCGATGAACACCAGATTGGCAACAAAGAGCAGACCTTGCCCTGACAGCGCCAACAGCCAGACAAAGGCACCCATGGCGCACACGGCGGTCACGGGTTGTTTCACCAAATCATTGGCGACGGAGGAAAGGATGTGCTGCACGTTCTGCGTGTCGGCCACAATGCGGCTCACCACATCACCCTTGCGACGCTGCTCCATGAAGGCAATCGGCAGCTCCTGCACGCGGTCGAACACCGAGGTGCGCAGCGTTTCCAGAATACGGATACCCAGCACATTCACCATCACGGCGTTCACCCACATGGCCACACCGCGCACCACAAAGATGGCAGGCACGGCGGCACAGCAGCACAGCAGCAGACGCGCGTGCGGCCATTCCGCCAGCGCAGGGTACAGCTGCAACAACTGCGGCGTTTCCCCCGTGTGCGATTCAAACACAACAGGGAACACGAATTTCACAATCATGGGAATACCCAGACCGCTGGAAGCCGCCGCCAACAGACCCGTGAAGAACACCAAGCCCAGCATGCCGAGGTGGGGCTTCAGGAAACGGACGGCAAAGAACTTCAGGTTGTTGACAGAGGGGATAGCCAGCAAGCGGCGCCCCAGCGGGCGCAGCAGCACCCCCAGCAGCGAGAGCAACAGCACCGCCGCCGCCGCGGCACCCAAGCAGTACAGCAGCGCAAGCAGCGCATTTTCCTCAACGGTCGGCACACCCTCCAACAGACGCAGGAAGGTGGGCGGGCGCGTGGCATCGGGATGCTTGGCCGCATGCACGGAGGCAACTAATTCCCGCACGCTGCCGCAGGACAGCAGCAGGAACAGCGGGGTCAACAGGGCAACACCCAGCAAACGGAGAACGTTTGCCACGCGGAGGGTTTTCTTGGGAGGATTCTCGTTCATTCGGCCATCTCCTTTCCTTCGTTGGCTTGGCGCACCTGTTCATCGTACAGGTGGCGGTAGAGTACGCAGCTTTCGTACAGGTCGTTATGCGCGCCGTCGGCCACAATGCGGCCTTCCTCAAACACCAGAATTCGCTGTGCCATGCGGATGGTGCTGAAACGGTGGGCAATGATAAAGGTAGTATGCCCCGCTGCCAAATCCTCCAGCGAGGATTGGATGGCCGCCTCGCTCTTCATATCCAAAGCGGAGGTCGCTTCATCCAGAATCAGGATGGGCGCATTTTTCAGGAAGGCGCGGGCAATGGAGACGCGTTGGCGCTGACCGCCCGAAAGACCGCCGCTGCCCTCGGTGAGTACATGGTCGTAGCCGTCCTCCAGCGTTTCGGCAAACTCATCCACACGGGCGCGCTTGCCCGCCAGCAGCACCGCCTCGCGCTTGGAACCGGGCTTACCCACCAGAATATTCTCGTAAATGGAATCACGGAACAGGGCGGAGAACTGCGAGACGAGACCGATGGCATCCGTCCTGTCCTTGCGGGAGATGTTGCGGACATCCACGCCGTCAATCTTCACCGAGCCGCTGTTCACATCGTAGAAACGGCAAATCAGGTTGATGAAGGTGGTCTTGCCGCTGCCGCTGGGACCCACCAGCGCCACCACCTGCCCCGCGGGCACATGCACGCTCACATCATGCAGCACGGTGTTCTCCTCATTGTAGCCGAAGGTGACACCCTCGAAATCGACAGCGCCGTCGGGCGCGGGCAGCGGGGTCGGCTCGGCGGGTTCGGGCGTTTCGTCCTTGGCTTCGATAATGCGGTTGATACCCTGAATACCCACCTTGAGCAACTGGCATTGGTTCGCCACCATACCCAAGCTCTTGATGGGGGTGTAGCAGAAGTAGAACGCCATGGCAATGGCGGTAAACTGCTCCAGCGTCAAGCCGTCGCTGCACCCTTGGTACAGGGCGTAGGAGAGGGCGAGCGCACTCACGATTTCCACGGAGGGGGTCACACTCTGTTGCCATGCGGAAATCTTGATAAGAATGCGGTTAAAGTTACGAATGTAGCCGCGCAGCAGCTCCGACTGACGGTGTTGCAGGTTGAACGCGCGCACCTCGCGCTGGGCGGAGAACGTTTCCTCCACCGTCGAAGTGATGATATCCATGCCCGCCAAAGCCTTTCGCAGTTGCTTCACCATGTGCTTGCCCACAAAGCGCACCAGCGGCACACAGGCGGTGGAGATAATCAGATTACCCAGCAGAATGGCGGTTTCATGCTGCGTGAGGGCGGCGTAAGCCAGATAGGAAACGGCGGCAATCAGCGTGAGGGGCTGAATCACCAAGTCGTTCAGTACATTCACCAACCCCTGCTGCACCATCTGCGTATACTGCACCACGGCGGTCATCAAGGCACCGCGCTGGTGGCGGTCATGGAAAGAAAAGGACAGCCATTGCAGACGCGCAAAGAGGTCGCAGCGCAGCCCCGTGAGGGCGCGCATGCCCGCCTTGGTCAGCAGATACGTGTTATAATAGGTAGCAATGCCGCGCAGGAACATCACCACGGGAATCAGCAACGCCGCGCCCCACAGCGTCACCATATCGCGGTTTTCCGGCTGCACATGGGTCTGCAACCAAGCCTCCACGGCGGCGGGTGCTTCCGTCTCTCCGAACACCACGGGGAACACGCTTTGGCTCATCACGGGCAAACCGAAACCCGCACAGGCGGCGGCAATGATACCCGCTATCACACCGCCCGCCAACAAGCCCCCCTGCGGCCACACATAGCGCTGCAAGACAGGCTTAAACACCTCCCACATTCCTTTATTTTCGTCTGCAATCATGGAATTGTCCGATATTCTACCAAAATCGCGCGGGGGGTGCAACGTATTTTTGCGCAGAAACGGAATGAATGAAACGAAACGATACTCCGTGCTCTCTTCAGCCGCGAGGCACGGCATCAGTATTGCTCGGCAGGCACAAACTTGCAGCAGAATACCGCCTGTCCATCGGAAAGGAGGTGAATATCAATGCACCCCGCGCGGTGGGTAACGGTGTACGCATCATGCTTTTCAGGCGGGCGGGGAGAGAAGCGCCCGATACGGTCTGACGACAACACAGCGGTACGCAACACGCAAATCAGGCGGCGGTTGCTCATACCTTTCATCTGTTCGTAATCCGATGTCGGCAGGGTGAGGGAAGGGACGCTCATATCAACGGGCGGCGACTATACACCAAGGGGAGAAGTTTGTCAAGAGAGGGAAAAGAAACCGCCCTGCTTCGGCTACGCCTAAGCAGGGCGGGAAGTTTTGGGGGAGCGTTTACTCTCAGTTCATGTCAATCATGTCGCGCACGATGTTGAGGCTTTCGCGCAGCACGGGGTCGAGGTTGGAGGGATATTCGGGCGTTTCCGTCAGTTCGTCTTCAGGGCGCTCGTTTTCGTCCATAAACTCGTTCTTATCTTCCTTAGAGGCGCGGGGCAGCGTGGCGGCATCCACATCGGACAGGTTGAGGCGGTAGATGACAAGATTCTTCTCATCATCGGCAGCCATCTTCTCGTAGCGCACCTTGCGTTCGGCATCAATGGCCTTCTTGCGGTTGAGCAGCTGCTCGTTTTCAGCCACGCGCTTCACCTTATTGAGAGAGACGCTGTTCTTTTCAATGCGCTCCTTGGCACGGGCAATGTCCTCCTCCATGTACTGCATGTCCTTGTCGGCAGCCACGCGGGCCTTGCTCTTGGCCAACAGCTTGGGCAGCATACTTTCAAGGCGCGTGCTCTTCACATAACCGCCCGCACGGGGGATTTCATCGAAAGGCATGGCGTTATCCAGCTCGCTCTCACCCACCTGCAAGCCCGTGGTGGAGGTAGGCAGCACAATGTGGCTGGGTACGCCGCGCAGCTGGGTGGAAGCACCGCCCACGCGGTAGAACTGCTGAATCGTCACCTTAATCATGCCGCACCCCTCGCGGGAAGCAAGCGCGGGCATGAAATCCGCCAGCGGGCGGGGCACCTGTACCGTACCCTTGCCAAAGGTGGAGGGGTCGCCCACAATGAGGGCGCGACCGTAATCGTACATGGCACCCGCAAAGATTTCGGAGGCCGAGGCGCTGAGCTTGTTGATGATCACCACCAGCTGACCGTCAAAAATGGGCTTACCGCTCACCGTCAGACGCTCTACATGACCGCGGGCGCTCTTCACCTGCACCACGGGTCCGGCACCCGTGAAGAAGCCCACCATCTTGCGAACTTCCTCCAGCGAGCCGCCGCCGTTGAAGCGGAGATCCATCACGATACCCTGCACACCCTCCTGCTTCATGCGTTGCAGGATTTTCTTCACATCGGCGGCGCAATGCACGTTGCCGTTATCAAGGTCGATGTAGAAAGAAGGCAGCGTGAGAATACCCAAGCGATAGGGTTTTCCGTCTGCCGTCTTCATCTCCACAATGCGGCCGGAGGCAAACTCCTCGGACATCGGGATTTCATCGCGCTCAATCACCACGATGCGCTCTTCGCCGCCCTCGTCGCTCACCACACGCAGAGCCACGGGCTGCCCCTTCTGACCGCGAATCAGGTCAATCACCTTCTCAATGTTCAGGTACATGATGTCGGTGAAATTGTCATCGCCGTTCTTGGCCACAGCCACAATGTGGTCGCCCAGTTTCAGCTGACCGTTCTTGGCGGCGGGGCCGCCCTTCACAATACCCTCAATGGTGGTCGAGCCGTCATCATCGGCCTTCAGCTTGGCGCCGATACCCACGAGAGAAGCCTTAATCATGTCCTTGAAACGCTGTTCGTCGCGCGGACCCATGTAGTCGCTGTGGGGGTCGTACACATGAGCCACGGCATTGAGCACATAGCCCACCATGTCCTCACGGTCGGACTCTTGGATATCGTTGCGCATGCGCTTGATGCGAGCCTTCAGCTTATCCACCACGGGCATTTCCTTGGCGTTGGGGTCGGGCTTGCCCTTGTCGGCAGCCAGCTTGCTCACGTTCTCACGGCGCAGCACTTCGGAAAGAATCATATCCTGCACCTGATCCTGCCACACTTGGTCCAGAGCCTTGGCATCGGCGGCACGCTCCAGCTTGCGGCGGGTGCGGGGCACGCTGCGGTCGGAATCGAAAGCGGGCATCTGCTTGGCGTAGCGGTCCAGCAAGGCATCTGCCTGATTCAGACGCGGCAGCGCGCGGTCGGAAAAGTAGGTGTACAGCTCCTCCGCCAAGCGCACGGTCTGGTTGGCCAGCAGGTAGTCACCGAAACTGGTGGCATACTTATCGCGCAGAAAATCCACATCCTGCTGCGAGAGGAAGATGTGCTGCGGGTCAAGCGTCTGGATGTAGTTATCAAGGAAGCGGGCGTACAGCTCCTGCGTAAAACGCTCATGCGACACATGGCCGTTTTGCAGCACAAGAGAGAACTGCTTGCCCACGCGGTCGTAATCGGGCTGCGCATGGCAGAGCGATGTGCAGGAAACAAGCGCAGCGGCTGCCAAGCCGGCACTGCACATTCTGTTTATCAGATTCGGGAACATCATAACGGTGGATGAAAAATAAAGGGAACCGCGCAGCGCGGGTTCTTATCTATTAGTACGAAAAATCGGCGGGCGTTCTTTCAGAAAAAGGTATTTTTCGGTAAAAAACTTTCTTTTCCGCCGAACGCGCTGCCGCGCTATATTCAAAAAGCCCCCCGCGCGGTGGTTCGCGCGGGGGGCTCCGGTTCAAAAATAAGCGGAAACTCAGACCTTCTTGCTG
>JAZLFB010000209.1:0-8367 GCA_045615585.1 Akkermansia sp. | reverse complement strand
GGGCCCAGGCTCCAGTTTGCCCTTCTGCCGTCCCTCCATATTCCCGCCTACAAAGTGGCGCGGCTACGCCGCGCAAGACCTCGACAAACACCCATTTGTCGAGATGAAACAAAAAGTTCTAAACCCGATTCTGCTTTCAGCAATGCGTGATTCCTCTGTTTTTGCGGTCAGCAATGCTGAATTCGCCCCTCTATGGGATGGCAATGTAATCCAATCAAAAAAGCACCCACCCGTTTGAAACGGATGGATGCTTAGAAAATAAACCGTTGTTTGTCGTTCACTTTCTCTTGCGGCGGGCTGCCATCCCCGCAAAAGCCAGCAGCGAAAGCGTTGCCGCGGCGGGTTCGGGCACGGCGGTCAGTTTCACGTTGCCGACAGCCACATAATCCGTATAATACTCATGACGTGCCGCCACTTGTCGGTTTTCGTACTCCGTGCCGATGGTGTGGGAACCCGTTGCGGAATCTAGGCTCAACGCAAGGGTGTATGTTTTACCATACCCTAATGCCACCAAATTGTCCAAGGTCAGGACAGACGAACCGACAGACGCAGAACGGAAGGTAACGCCGTCGGCGTTATAAACGGAACCATTATCCGTTACACCGTAATCACCGTGCTCGGTGTACCCCATCGCCAGCGTAGAAGAGCCCATCGTCAGCACCGTTCCGGCCGAATCAAGAAGCTTCCACGTGTAGCCAATCGTGTACGGATGCACCCCTGCCCCGCCTTCATAATACTTGTCCGTCGTAATATGATTGCGCTGTTGGTGAACGATAGCCATATCCACACCGATGGAAGTCAGGCAGTAGTAATCGTGCGCGGCATCGGCTCGGTCCAACGAAAAGTCAAACTTGTAATCAAAATCGGTGATGTTGGTCTTGGAAGCCACCACGCTCTTGAGACTGTTCGCGCCGCTGTCATAGTAAATGCTCTTCATAGAAGAATCAGAGACCGTCCACGCCCCCTCGCCTGTTTTCTGAATAAGACCGATGCCCGATGAGCTGCTGTCCGAGGCGCGATTGTAAAGAAGGGCGCTCATTTCATCATCTGCAAACGCTGCCGCAGCCATGCAGCACAAAACCGTAAATAGTGTATTTTTCATCATGGTGTGATAAGTTAAGGGTTGTGACAGATACGATACATCTGCCTGACAGAAAGAAGCCTAAAGTATTCTTAACACTCTAGCAAGTTAAAATGATAACTCTAACATCTGTTCTTCACCATCCAAATCACCATTGATGATATTCTAACAAAAATATTTTTATACACAACAAGCTATCGTAAAACAAATTACAGCAAATACACCAATCAATGTCGACAAGGGCGCAACGGTGAACATTTTCTTAACAACCAAAAGCGCAAAATTCAGATAAAATTTTGTTAGACACGCAAATCTTTCCTAACAAAATAAAATGAGCACAAACCTCTATGCACACCGGTCTGCCGTGTGCAGCCCCTGCTATAGCCATCGGCAGCCGGCACCTCTTCGGGCGCACCGTCAAACACCTGCCCGTTTCCGATTTTGAAACAAGTCACCCGAGAGCGCAAAAAATCGCATCTGCCCCTTTCCGGACAGACGCGACCTGCAAACGATTCAGCAAAATGCCTTATTTCTGCAATTCCGCCACGGCGGCTGCCGCTTGGGCGTGGTCACGCATAGCGGCGCGCTGCAACCAGCGCAGGGCCTCGATGGCATCGGCAGGCACGCCCACGCCGTCGCGGTAGCAGCAGCCCAAGGTGTACTGGGCATCGGCATCACCGGCATCCGCAGCCTTGCGGCAATAGACAAAAAACTGTTCGGCGTTCTGCTCCACTCCCTCGCCCAGCGCATAGCAACGCGCCAAATTGAACGCTGCCACGGCGTTACCCTGCTCTGCCGCTTGACGGTAAAGCTCCGCCGCCTTGGCTGCATCAGCAGGCAAGCCTTCACCCTTAGCCAAAGACAAGCCCCAATTATTTTGAGAGACGGCATCACCCGCAGCGGCAGCATCGGCCAGCGGCTGCAACGCCGACGGGATTTCGGGTTCAGGCGCTGCGGGAGCTTCCTCTGTTACCGTTGCGGCAGGCGTTTCAGTCACGCATTCTTCCGTAGGCTTGGATTCGGCGGGAGCTACCGTTTCGGCTACAGGTGCGGGAGCCTCCGCCTTTTCATTGACGGGTGCGGGCTGTTCAGACTTATCATCACAGCAGCACAGCGCGGCAGCAAACACCAACAGATAAGGGGAAAAGATTTTTTTCATCATCGTAACTATTTTAATAAGATTTAATCACCCGTGGGGGAGATACCGTGCAAAAGAGCATCCGCAAAGGATTCGGGCAACCCCGTACGGGCAATCTTGTGCGTCGCTTCGGACACATCGTAGGTCACGCGGCGCAGGTGCAGAACGTTCGTTTCGGGGCAGAACAGGCCGTAGGCGGCGCGCCAATCCAAATCACGCGGCTGACCCACCGAGCCGGGATTCACCAGATAACGGCAGCCGGAGCGCAGATGCAGGGCGAAATCACCGTTGGGTCCGTAGTTCACCTCCAGCTTCTCCACGCCGTCTTTGCTGAGACGGAACACCGAGGCGCGGTGCGTGTGTCCGAAAAAACTGACATGCGCGCGCACGGCGTTAAACACCTTGCGCGCTTCATTCACATTCACAATGCGCCCCCAGCGCTTGGGAGCTTCGGGCGTGGCATGCCCCAGCAGACAGCCCTCCCACTCCACATGGTTGGGGAGGGAGCGCAGCCAAGCCACCTGCTCCTGCGTGAGCATGGCCTGCGTGCGGTCCATCATCTGCGTGTACATGGGCAGACCGAACACGCCGCGGTCCAGCAAAGCCGCTTCGTGGTTGCCGCGCACCGCCGCCAGCAGGTAGGGGCGCACCAAGTTGACACACTCCGACGGATTGCCGTTGAAACCGATGTAGTCACCCAACCCCAGCGCCTTTTCGGCACCGCGGCTCTTCATGTCAGCCAACACGGCCTGCAAGGCCTCTAAATTGGCGTGAATGTCTGACAACAGGGCGACAATCACGGCATCAGACCTCCTTCAGCAGCGTCTGCAAACGCTCCTTGAACGCGGGGATACCCTCACCCGTTGCCGCGGCAATGGGGATGATTTCCACCTTGGGGAAACGCTGTTGCAGCACCGCCAAATTTTCGGCGGCAACCTCTTCGTCCATCTTGTTGGCGAGAATCACCCACGGGCGGGAGGCCAACTCATCGGAGTACAGCTTGATTTCCTTGCGCAGCGTCTGAATCGCCTCCACAGGGTCGTGCTCCAGCCCCGTCATATCCACCACGAACAGCAGCAGGTGGCAGCGCATGATGTGGCGCAGGAACTCATGCCCCAGCCCGCGGTTCTGCGAAGCACCCTCAATGATACCGGGGATATCCGCCACCACAGCGCGGGAGTAATCCTCAAACTCCACCATGCCCACCATCGGTTGCAGCGTGGTGAAGGGGTAAGAGGCAATCTTGGGCGTGGCGTTGGAGATAGCCGTCAACAGCGTGCTCTTACCCGCGTTGGGATAGCCCACCAAGCCCGCATCGGCAATGCGGCGCAGCTCAAAGAAGAAAACGCCGCTCTCGGCCTCCGTGCCGTACTCAAACTCCAGCGGGGCTTGGTTGGTAGCCGTGCGGAAATGCCAGTTGCCGCGCCCGCCCTTGCCGCCTTGGCAAAGCACGAAACGCTGCCCCGGCTCCGTCAGGTCGGCAATCTGCTCCAGCTCAATGCCCTCGCCCTCGCGCTCCAGCCATGTGGCTTCCTGCATGGTGGCGGCGTTGCTGCGGTACACGATGGTACCGGGAGGCACCTGACCGATAACGGTCTTGCCGTCTCGTCCGTGCTTGCGGGCATGCATGCCGGGCATACCGTCGGTAGCCACCAGCTTAGGGTCGTAAAAGTAAGTGCGAAGGTCGTTGGTACCGGGGTTGACCTCCAGAATCACGCTGCCGCCGTCGCCACCGTCACCGCCGTCAGGACCGCCGCGCGGGACAAACTTCTCGCGCCGGAAACTGGCCAAGCCGTTACCGCCTTTACCTGCCTGTGCAAAAATTCTGATGTTATCTACGAACATGCGCCCATCGTAACACGAACGCAAGCCTTTTGCAAGGTAATACCCCGAGCCGCCCACCGCGCGGCGGCGGCTTAATGCGTCATAATGTCGGAGTTCGGCGTCGCTCTCCGCCTCTGTTTTTTCGGCATCCGGCAACAGCGCCCCTGCAAACCCGGGTCTGTCACGCACCCTATATGGTAAGATTTCGGACCTATGAACACACAAGAAATTGCTAAAATGCTGTTGTCAACCTTACCGTTAACCGAGCTGGATATCGCCCGCCTACTCTTGGAATCCGTTGAAGCGGTCGGCAATTTGACAACGGGCAAAAACCGCTATGAATTATTAGCCCTATTGCGAGAGATGATTCGCGCCGGTGCACAGCAGCTGCATGCTGCACACCATTCCGTCAGCCTGCGAGAAGCGGTGTTATCGAGCATCCATGCCCGCCGCCACCTGCGCCCCACCTCGCAACGTGATTTACGTTTCTACGCGCGCCGCCTTATTGCCGTTGAGGGATTTGCCGATGTGCCGCTGAACCAACTCAGCACACAGAACTGCCGCCAGCTGTTAGAAACCGCATTCGGCAGCACAAGTTCGCTCTACACGAAAGGGCGCATGATTCTGCACAGTGTTTTCACCTACGGCGCGCGGCGCGAATGGTGCTCGAAGAATCCTGTCAAACACATCTCGATTCCCAAACGCGCAGAAACGCACATTGCACCGCTGTCTCTCAGCGAAATCGAGCGACTGAAAAACGCCGTACGCAAGCCCGTTTTCAAAGACATGAAGCTGTCTCTGATGCTTCTGCTGTACTGCGGCATACGCCCCAATGAGGTTGCCCGCCTGAAATCCGACGACATCTGCTGGAACGAAAAACAGGTGATTATTCAGCCCCGCACCAGCAAGACAGGCGGCGGGCGCATCGTCCCCATTCGCTGCTCACTGAACAACATTCCCCTGAACGAGCGCGTCATCCCCCGCAACTGGAACCGCCGCTGGCGGGCACTGCGGCGGGCGGCGGGCTTTCGGCAATGGCACCCCGACCGCTGCCGCCACACCTTTGCCTCCTATCACGCCGCCCATTTCCACAACCTGTTCGCCCTGCAAATGGAAATGGGCCACCGCGATGCCACCCTGCTGCGCACGCGCTATGTAACCCCCGCCAAACCCACCGTGGCAGCCAAGTTCTGGAAAACGGCAGAATTATAAAGGCGGTCACTTCTTGCTTGCGTTACGCGGGGCGGCGTGATAGATTAGCAGAACAGCGTATGCCTAATATCCTAGAAGTCGAGAACCTGCGTATGCACTTCCCCGTGCGGGGGCGTGTACCGGGGCGTTCGGGCGGCACGCTGAAAGCGGTGGATGACGTGAGTTTCACCCTTGCCGAAGGCGAAACACTGGGGTTGGTAGGCGAAAGCGGCTGCGGCAAGAGCACCATCGGGCGCTGCATCATGCGCCTACTCGACCCCACCGACGGCCGCATACGGCTTCACGGCAAAGATATCACCCACCGCGGGCAATGGCGCTTGGGCGAATTAAGGCGCAAAGCGCAGATGGTGTTTCAAGACCCTGCCGATTCGCTGAACCCGCGCATGGATGTGCGCCACCTGATTGCCGAACCGCTGGAGATTGCCGACCGCGGCACAAGCCAGAGCCGCCGCAGACGCGTAGACAAGCTGCTGGATTTGGTGGGGCTGCCCGCCTCTGCCGCCACCAAATTTCCGCACGAGTTTTCGGGCGGGCAGCGCCAACGCATCTGCATTGCGCGCGCCTTGGCCCCCGGACCCAAGCTGTTGGTGTTGGATGAACCCGTGAGCGCGCTGGACGTTTCGGTGCAATCACAGGTTCTCAACCTGTTGCTGGAGCTTCAGGCAGAGCTGCATCTCGCCTACCTGTTCATTTCGCATGACCTGTCGGTGGTGCGCCACATGTCAGACCGCGTGGCGGTGATGTATCTGGGCAAAATTGTCGAAATGGCCAAGGCAGATGACTTATACCAACGCCCCTGCCATGCGTACACGCGGGCTCTGCTGTCGGCTATTCCCGTACCCGACCCCACCAAGCGGCGCCATGTACCCGTTTTGCCGGGGGATGTACCCTCGCCCATCGACCCGCCGCCGGGCAGCGCCTATGGGCGCCGCATCAACCACCCCTACTTAGAGGCCACCTACGGCATGGATTTAACGCCGTTGGAAATCGCCCCCGGTCACTGGGTTGCACCCGACCCCTGCGCTGTGTCGCTTACCGATTTGAACCGCCTGGGTATTGATATCTACGGCTGAAGCCGCCCTGCCCCTTAACGCCCGATGTCAATGATATTGATTTCGGGCGGGCAGAAGAAGCGCGCCCCGTAGATGGCGCCAATGCCGCGGGTGACAAAGACGCGGCGCCCGCCCTCAAAATCGAAAGCCCCAGCGGGCATGGAGGAGCGGAAAGAAAGGTATTTCTTTTGAAAGGGGATGCCCAGCTGCCCACCGTGGGTGTGACCCGACAACATGAGCTGCCAGTTGTAGCCGCGCAGCAGCCAGCGGCTTTCGGGGTCGTGCGAGAGCAGCAACACCGGCTTATCGCCTTGCCCTGCGGGCTGCAAACAGCGTTCGGGGGCTTCGTCGCCCTCGTTCCAATCACCCAAGCCCGCAATGTGCAGTACACTGCCGTCGGGGGCGGTGAAATCCGCTCCTGAATTGCGAAGCAGCGTGACACCCGCCGTGCGGAACACGCGCTCCACCTGCGGCAGCATTTCGTAGTCCTGATTGCCCAAAACGGCGTACACGGGGGCGGTTTGCTGCAAGCGCCGTAAACCGTCCACCGCCCAGCGGGTGCGTTTGAAACGCTGGTCGGTCATGATAAAATCGCCGCCGAAGACGATGAGGTCGGGCTTGGCTTCCTCTATCTTCTCAATGGCTTGGCGGAAGAGGACGACATTGTTGTGAACATCTGCCAAAAAGGCAATGCGCAGCGGACCGCAGCCCAGCGCCTCGGCGGGGTAGCTTACGGTGTTGCATTCCAACCGCGCGGCGTTGCGGTAGCCGTACTCCAGCAGGGAGACAGCCACAACCTGAGCCGCAAAAAACAGCCCAAGCAGCCAACGCGTTGTCTTGGTAGATGCGAGACTCATTGCCCCTTGCCGCGCAGTTTTCGGGTAATGCGGCGCAGGGTGCGGAACAGCCCGTGACCGTAGAAGTGAGACAACACCGCCTTAACGCGCTGAGCACGCGTGCGCTGAATGGCACCCGGACCGCGGTCGAAAATGCGGGTAAAGAATTCTTTGAGCGCCGCTTCGGCCTTATCCAAGGCGGCGGGGTCGCGCAGGGGCTGCTCGTTGAGCATGGCGGCCATGCGCTCGTAGTCATCCGCCAGCTCTACCACGTGGTCAATGAATTCCGCCTCGTTGCGGAAACGGCGGGCGTGCACAAAGGCGGCGGGGTTGAACTCGTCCTCCACCATCGAGCTGCCCCAGTACAGCGGGATGCTGCGGGCGACAAAGGCATCCACAATCTTTTCCGTCTGGTAGCCGGGGGTGGCTTCGTTTTCGTAGGCCACGCTGAACAGGTGCTCTTTCAGGAACGCGCGCTTGTCTTTCACGCAGTAGCCGATGTTATTGAGGTAGGGACCGCCGCAGCTGATTTTGCGGCGCTTCATGAGGTTTTTCACCATGTGCACGCGTACCTTGGCGGCGGCGTTGTACGAGACAAAGGCGCAGAAACCGCGGTTCTGGGCGCGCAGCTCATCTGCCGTGAGCGGGGTGCGGGGCTGCGTGAGGGCGGCGCGGCACGCATCGTTGAACAGGGCGACGGACTGCCAGAACGGCAGACGGTGGCAGCGGTCGTTTTCCACAGGCTCGTGCGTCAGGCAGTAGTCGTACTGGTTCAGGTCGATGGGGTGGTTTTCCGCCGTGAGGAGGATTTTCACGCCCTGAAACTGCTCGTGGTCGTACTTGAAGGTGTCGCAGAACAGGAAGTCGGCGTTCATGCATTCCTCTTCGGGCAGCACGCGCACGGGGAAATGCTTGCACAGCCAGTCGAAGAGATAACCGGGGTTGCTGGTACCGCAGGAGGAAATGGTGTATTCAGGCATGGTTTCGGAGAGAAAAAGGGTTAAAAGGGAAGCACGCGGCGGAAGCGGAAACGGCAGAGTTGCAGGAACTCGCCCAGCGCGTTCAGCGGGTTGCGGCGCAGACGGTGGCGACCGCACAGCCATTGCTGCTTGGTGACAGGGGCGGTGGGGGCGTCTTGGTTGTCGTGCACCACCTGCATGACCTGCTGCCAGAAGTTGTAGCGGGTGGCTAAGAGGTGGCGGGCTTCTCGGATGGCGGGCAGAC
>JAZLFB010000208.1:0-2763 GCA_045615585.1 Akkermansia sp. | reverse complement strand
CCCGTGCAAATCTACCCCTTCGAGATGACTCCCCGGCGCATGCAGCAGGAACAAGATTCCCCGCACATTGAATTCTGGCGCTACCTCCAACCAGGCTGGCACTTCACCCACACCCACCGCGCACCCTATCCCGCTCCCGCAACAAGCGGCGGGGAATGACTCTGAGCACGCCCAGAGATAGATGGCGTCTCCCTTCGGGAGAGTTATGGGATGGCAATGGATAAAAATCAAAGAAAATTACTGGGGTGTTTCACATCTTATTGGTGTTTATTGCTTCTGGCGTACAGCGTTGGTAACGGCGCATCGGCCATCTGGGCTTGCCTACAGTATTTCAAATACTGATGCAAGCCAAAAGTTGGATTTTTTTTGATTTTTTTTGGATTTCAGGGCAAATCTTGTTCGGCCGCGTGCCGTTGCCATAAAACACGAACCGCATGCAACACATTGTTGGTGAGTAGTATAGGTTGTTATGGACGCCTACAGTATTTGAAAACCTGTATGCTACCGCTTGGAGTTTGGGAGCATTGTGCCCCGACCTCAACCTTTCGTCCAATACACGAACACAAGAATAACAACAAACAATACCATGAAACTGAAACTCAATAGAACACTCCGTGCGGCCCTCATCGCTGCCATCACAGCCGTGGGGTTCACCACATTCGGCATCGGCAGCATTGCACTCGGTGGCGAAGAATCCATTACAATCGGTGGTAATGTTATTACCGCAGGCGGCGTAGTGATTGGCAGTAGCAGCAACACAGGCTCTGCCGTGGAAAGTTCGGCGACTACTTCTGCTAACTATGATACGATGGCTTCCATCGTGATAAACAATGACCAGTGGTACAGCAATAGAAACAATTCCAATGTGGGTGACATCACCAAGGTTGGAAATGCGGCCACGATTGTTACCGACGGCCCCTCCGGCGACACGCATACAAAATGGGCGGCTTTCAGTTACACCCTGTCCTCTTCCGTACTGGAGCAAATTGTGGACGACAGCGTCATCACGCTTAGCTTTGACCTTAAAGTTTCCGGCGGCAACAACAACAAGAAGGATCAGGGAATAGCAATCACTTTGCTTAGCTCTGCGGGCAATTCTAATACCGTCAATTACAACAATGCCCAAGGCACGGGCACGCCTTCTGCAAAGCCGGTGCTGACCCTCGACTCCACCACCGTGGCTAACCTCCGTTCGGCTGGCGGCGACCAAAAACTGATTTTCTACTTCGCAGACACTCAAGATGTAACGGGCTCTAATGAAGCTTGGACCATGCAAAATATGGTGCTGACATACACATCGTCCGTGTCTGGTAAAGACTACGTGTGGACCGGCAGCACCAATTCTATCTGGGACACTGATACCACCAACTGGAAGACACGAACATCGGACGAGGCGGTGGCATTCTCGTCCGGTAGCATGAATACGGTGACTTTCGATGCAAGCGCAAGCGCCGATCGCAGAGATATCACCCTGAACACCGCAGCGGTCGTAAAGACTATGACGGTGGACGGTGCGGCCTACACGCTCACGATTGCGGAGGGAGCTTCCCTGAGCGCCGGCAGCATTGTGGTGAATGGCGCGGACAAGACGCTCTCCCTCAAGAATCAGACGGGAAACACATACAGCCTGCCCACGGCTTCCGGCACGGGCAACATCGCTCTGTCTGAAGGAACATTCTCCCTGAGCGCTGCTCCCACTACCGCGAAGCTGCTGGTGAATGGAGGTACTTTGGAATTGGGTGGTGGCAGCTACACGCTGCCCACGTTTGAGATTTCCAACGGCGGCGTGGTTACCACCACCCGCAATGACGGTACCGGCTGCGTGACGGGCGACATCCACATTCTCGCTGGCGGCACTTTCAAAGTAATGGGCGGGCACGATGCCTTTGGCTACAATGGTGGTCAGACGGACAACATCTACATGCAGGGTAGCGATGCCGATCATCTGGCCATCTTGTCCTTGGAGCAGACTACGCAGAACAGTGTAACCATGCAGACCAACCTGCATATGGGTGGCTACGCCTCCATTCTGAGCAAGGAAGGCACCAAGGGGTTTAACACCTTTGGTGGAAATATCACTGCAACTGGTGTGCAGAACACTATCGCTCTTATGGACCTCCGCAACAATGTCACCATTGATGTGGCAGAGTCAGGCTCCCTGGAGATTGCCAAGGTGACAAAGAATGGCGCCGGAGACAAGGTTATCAACAAGACCGGTGTGGGCACCCTCAGCTTCACGGGAGATTCCCTGATGAACGGCTTGAATGTGAATAAGGGCACCGTTGCCTTTACCGGTGGCACCTCCACGGTGGATGCCCTCAGTTTGACCAGTGATGGTACACTGCGTATAAGTGGTAATGGTACTGTTGTGAATATTGGCGGTGCCAATAGCACCATCAGCTCTACCATACAGGTGGATGCCGGCACGCTTAATCTCACGGGATCCTTTGCGATTGACGGCATTCCCAGCGATATGCAGATTAGCTGGAAAGGCGCGGAAGATGCGGGCAATGGCTTCAAGACCTCCACTGGCGAGATTCATGTGTACAACGCTACGAACGGTGGTACAGTCACCATTGCAGATAGCGGCCATATCACCTATGGCGGCACGGACGTGAAGGGTTCTTTGAACAATGGCGTATACTCCGTACAGGGAGAAACAGATTACTCCCATTTCTATGTGAACACCGCTGGCACCACTGAACTTGTTTCCAAGGCGTACTCGGATTCGCACACGCCCGACAAGTTCACCCTGGCTGCCAA
>JAZLFB010000207.1:0-1705 GCA_045615585.1 Akkermansia sp. | reverse complement strand
CGCTCGGCAGCGGTTTCAAGGCGGGGCGTGTGACCCTGCAAAGCGGCACGCTGAGCGGCAGCCTTACCAACACGGCGGTGGCGACTTCGGGCGGTACGCTGGCGGCACAGCTGTCGGGTTCGTCCTCTGTCACCAGCAGCGGCGCGGTGACATTGAGCGGCAATAACACCTACACAGGCGGCACAACCGTCAACGGCGGCACACTGACGGCGGGCAGCACCACGGCGTTCGGCACGGGCGGCATCACCCTGTCGGGCGGCACGCTGGATTTGGGACGCTACGCCGTCACCAATGCGATTAACGCCAAGGGCGGCACGCTGTCGGGTACGGCTTACAAGGGTGCGCTCACCGTCAGCAACGGCACGGTGTCGCTGGAGGACGGCTTCCGAGCGGGCAGCCTGACGCTGGGCGGCGGCACGCTGGTGTTCGGCGGTGAAACGGCTCTGGCGGTGTCGGAGACGGTGAAAATTCAGTCCGCCACGCGCTTGGATGTGTCGGCGTTCACGGAGGACGGCTCGTACACCCTCATTTCGGCGGGCTCGTTCAGCGGTTTGGTGAGCAACCTGAGTTGCTATTCGTCTTCCTCCCGCGCTCAATACGCGTTGGTGCAGTCGGGCAATGCCCTGTTGCTCAATGTCCAGTCCACTGCGGCGGATTTGCGTTGGGTGCTGCCCAAGGGCACGCTTTCCATGGGGTGTACCATCGGCAGCAACACGGTGGAAAACGGCGATAATATTCAGTTTGCCAACGCCTGTGCGGTGACGCTTTCGGGACCGCTGACGCTGGGTAACATCAATGTCCGCGCGGCGGGCAACGTCTCCTTTACCACGGATAAGAAGGTCGCCGGAAGCGGCTTTGCGGGTACGACCACCCTCATCAAGAACGGCGCGGGTGTACTGACCCTCAACGCGGGTAACACCTACAGCGGCGGCACGACGCTGAATGCGGGTACCATCAAGGCCGCGGGGGCTGATTCTTTCGGTACAGGCGATATTACCGTGAACGGCGGTGTGCTCGACCTCGGCGGCAAGGCGGTGGAGAACGATATTCTCCTCTGCGGCAGCGCCGTGATGAAGGGCGACGCCAAGTATCTGGGACAGGTGACGGTGGACGGCGAAGTGGAGCTGACCGCCAAGACCTCCTACAAGGGCAGGACTCTCATCGGCGGCGGCAGCACGCTGACGCTGGGTGCAGCGGCTACGATGGCGGGCAGCCTTGATGTCGGCGGCACGCTGAATATCACCGCCGTCAAGGGACTGACCGTGACCAAGGGTAACACGCTGACGCTCAACGGCGGCACGGTGAACGGTCTTGTCAATGTGGCGGCAGGGGCTACGCTCGCCCTTAACGGCGGCACTCTGCCCACCGCCCCCGTGCGGGCGGGCGGCAAACTCGTGATGCCCGGTGCTGAGGGTGATATTCTGCTGAGCGGCACAGGCACGCTGGCACTCGGCACGCAGTCGGTCGGGCTGAAAGGCAAGGGCGAGCTGGTGACGGATGCGCCCTTCGTGGTCACGGGCGGCAAGGTGACGCTCACCGCTCTGAACGGCTATGACAACGCTTTGGAAGTGTCGGGCGGCACGCTCGCCTTGGGTAAGGTGGCGGTAGCGGCGGATGTGAACGTGAGCGGCAGCGCGGTTCTCAACAACGGCACGGCGCACAGCGGCGATGTGAATGTGGACGGCGAGCTGCTCAAAGGCTCCGT
>JAZLFB010000206.1:0-2045 GCA_045615585.1 Akkermansia sp. | reverse complement strand
TGGCACCGTTCTGTCGCCCTGTGCCGAAGTCCACGGCGGGGGTGTTGCGGGCAAGGTCGGTCGTCACGGATGCCTCCGCATAGGTCGTCAGCTTGTCGGCGCGGTGGGTGATACCCGCACCCACTTCACCCTGCAAGCGTTGAATGCTGCCTGTGTGCATGCCGTGGATACTCGCGGCATCTGTGGCATCGTAGTTCAATCCCGCAAAGCCGCGCACGGCGGTGCTGTCGTTCAGGCCGTGGCTCTTGTTCAGGCGGGCGGAGAGAGCGGTACTCTTTTGGCTCCACGTTTCGCGGGTGCCGTTGAAAGTGCCCTTGCTGTCCGTATCGCCGTAAGCCGCCGACCATTCGGCGGTGAAGCCGTGCGGCAGCTTGGTGTTGCCGTACAGCGCAACGTGTGCCGTGTCCTGACGCAAATGCTGCATGCCCGTGGCACCGATGCGGCTCCACGTGTGACCCACCGCCAAGCCGAGCGTGCTGTTCGCCCCTGCCGTGTGTTCCACACCCACGGCGGCACCGTTCAGGTTGACATCGGCACCGTTGTGACCGTTCTCGCTGCCGTGGCGGGAGACACCGCCCATAGCACTCACCCACGCCATGCCCTGCCCGTCTGCGAGCAGCACCCCGCTGTCGCGGCGGCTTTGCAGCGTGTTCGTGAACGCGCGGTTGGCATCCACAATCGCCCAATCAGCCATCACCAGCGCATCACCCAAGGGGCGCGCGGCGGCGGCTTCCGCAGCCAAAGCGGCTACGGCGGGAGGCAAAGCAGGCGCGGGTGCCGCCACCGTTTCAGGTTCAGCAGCAGCGGGCGCGGCAGCGGCTGCCACGGAGTACCCGCTGAACGTCAGCGTGTTGCCGTCTCGGCTGATGGTAACACCCTCCGACACGCCGAAGAATTCTTCCAGCGTACCCTTTTTGGGTGCCGTCAGCGTACCGAAGGACAGCGTGGCGGTACCGTCCACAATCAGTGTGGTGGACTTGGAGAGCGTCAGCGCCCCGCTCACGGAGAGGTCGGCACCATCATCCAGCACCAGCAAGCCGCCCGCCAACGTCAGCGCACCGTTCAGCGTGGCCGAGTCCATCACATTCAGCGAGGTACCCACCGCCGTCGTTAAGGCCTTGCCTTCCAAGTTGAGATGGCCGCCGTTGAAAAGGAGCATCTGATTCTTGGCGAGTTTCAGCCCCTTGTTATTGGTAAGCGTACCGCTGTTCAGGCAAATGTGGGCGTCCGTCATCTTGCCGAGCGAGGCATCCACATCGGCATTCACGTTCACCATACCCATGCCGCTGATGGTGCCGTTCATGACACCGTTTTGGTTCAGGTTGACGTTCTGTCCAAAGTGCGTCAACTTGATGACGGAACCCTTGATGAGTTCGCCGTTCACGTTCACATCACCGCTGTGTGCCGTGCCGTTATTGAGAGCCGCGCTGCCGCTCACATTCACATCGGCAGCCACCGCCACTTTCCCCAAAGCGAGCGTGCCGCCCGACACGTCCAAGTCGTTGTCATAGCCGTTCAGGGCGGTGAGGGTCACCTTGCCGCCTGTGACTGTGAAGGGGGCATCCGTCACCAGCTCGCCCTTGCCTTTCAGCCCGACCGACTGCGTGCCGAGCGCGAGCGTACCTGTGCCGCTGAGCAGAATATCACCCTCGGCATCGGGCATCACGAGCTTGCCGCCTGTCAGCACGGGGGCGGTGGTCAGCGTGCCGCCGTTGAGCGCGAGTGCTGCCCCCGCCGCAACATTGACAAGTCCGTTCACCGTACCGCCGTTCAGCGTCACCGTGTTCCCCTTGGTTACAGTCAGCCCCTTGACGGCGGTAATATTCAGCGTGCCGCCGACATCAAGACTGCCCGCCACCGTAGCGGCAGGAGCCAGATTCAACGTATTGCCGCTGCCGATGGTGATAAGGCTCTTATTGGCGGTCTTAGCCAACAACGTGGCGTTCCCGTCCACGGAAAGGGAGCCGACATACTTGGCATCACCCTTGAGGGTTGTCTCTCCCGCCAGCACAATATCATTGCCAACCGCCTTGCTCGCCAAGTCC
>JAZLFB010000205.1:0-5379 GCA_045615585.1 Akkermansia sp. | reverse complement strand
CTGCGCGGCGCGCTCCACATAGGCGAGCGCGGTGTCGTTGTCACCACTTCCGACTTCTCATCCGGCGCCCGCGAAAGCGCAGCAGACAAAACAAAGGCGGGCGGTGTGGTAGACCTCATCAATGGTCATGATTTCGTGGATCTGATGGTCATGCACGGAGTCTGGGTGAAGCGCAACGAGTACAACATGCTCAGCATCACCCAAGACACCGAGGACGAATAACTGCATGACAAAGATTTTTTAACCCCACACAAATCCCCATCCCATGCTGAATTCTAACCATCGTTCTGTATTTCGTATTGTATTACAACCTAACAATTGTTGAAATTTCGTTTCATTGTGCATATTATAGAAAATTGTGCACTTCCATTCATTCTTGCAGAGCTCCTTTTTCTATAAAGAGAAAGGCATGTGAGCCAGTGCGAGTTTTATGAAACGTGCATGTAAGGAACGGGACAATTATATGAAACAACCAACAGATATGAACAAACGTGTTTTAATCATTGCAAATAATGACACTAAGATTGGTGCTGACGCAGACATTGCAAATTACCGTCAATTCTTTTGCAGTAAAGAAGGCGGCTGCTGGAATCCGGAAGAAATCCTTGACATATATGCCCCTACAGCTCTGGAGCTGTGGACATATGTTGGGATGCACAGGCTTGCAGAGTTGGATTATCTGATTGCAATCTTCAGCGGTCATGGTGGATACGATAGGGAGACCAACCAAACCACTCTGTGCCTGAGGGGAGACACGATCGACCCAGACGTCTGCATTTCCGACAAAGAGTTGAGTTCCATCGCAGACCGTCAATTAACCATCATAGACAGCTGCCGGGCATGGGATGATGAAGAGGCGTTAGCTATGGTAAAATCAGCTCGCAGTATTCTTTCTGAAGCGAACATGTGGGGGCTTTGTAGGGCAGCATATGAAGATCAAATCCGCTCCGTTCTTGATGATGGTGATGGTGATGGTGATGGTGATGATGATGATGATGGTGATGATGATGATGGTCGCCTCACCTTATATGCGTGCGAAATCGGACAGTCAACAGCAGGAGAAATGAAAGTTGGCGGAGATTTCAGCCTTGCCTTGCAGAATTACAGCTACATTAGCAGAAATGCAACTAGTTATCCATCCCTCTATCGTTCCATCGAAAATGCATTCGATGCAATTAGCCGAGCACCCCATCTCAATAATCCCGAATGCAAGGGGAATTCCCATCTTAAAAAACTTCCTTGGATATTTAACAACAATAATTGTGGCAAAAAATTACTCAATGACATTTACCTTAATAACAGATGAAAAGGGAAGCACTAATTATAGGAAACACTCGCGGCGAGACTGGTGTCGGGGTTGACGTAAAGAGTTATCTGCAGTTTCTGAAGAGCGACATCGGTGGAGCGTGGGAGGTGCAGGAAGTGAGTGTCCGTCTCGATCCAATGCGTAGTGAAACATTGCAGCTGTTGGAGTCATATCGACGCCAAGGTCTTGATTACTTCATGCTTATATTTGCAGGGCATGGAGGATTTAGCAGGCAATATGGGGAAACGGTAATGGAGCTGAGCAAGCCCTATGGGATTGCTCAAGATTTGCGAGAAACCGAGACGCTAAATATTGCCGTCCGGCAATTAAACATTCTGGATTGTTGCCGCTGTTATTATGACGAACCCATGATAAAAATGGGATTTGAAATGATAAATGCGAGCAGAGTTGATACGTACATGCGAATGAGGGCAAGGATGATCTATGACAAGCAATTACAAAACAGCTGTAGAGGGACATACTCCTTGTACGCATGTTCCATCGGTGAATCTGCTGAGGGTTATTCCGATAAAGGAGGTGTCTTTTCTAGTGCTCTTCTGGATATGAGCGGATTTCCACGCGGCAAGCAAGTATATACTGTAGGTGCTGCTATGACACACGCAATCAATGTAGTCAAAGCAAATCCCTACATTTCACAGAATCCAGCCGCGCGCCTTCCTCGGTGCTTGGAATCTCAGGAATTTCCGTGGGCAGTCAAGGCCTTGATTTAAGGGAAGTTTTATGTTGAACTGCATACATCTAAATATAGAGCTAAAGGACATGTGGCCAGCCATACTTGCAGGTATCATTAGCATTATGCAATGGTATTGGAATGCTCAGCACAAAAAGAGAGAACGAGAAATTGATTTGGAGAAGAGACTTGAAAATATACTCGAAATCACTATCACATACCCGTATCTCGAACACAAAAGCATTACCAAGACGTGGAATGTAAATAAGGAATCCTGCGATGAGAAGTATTTGCGGTATTGTCAATTCTGCGACATTCTATTTAATTATTTAGAAGCAGTATACAAACACTTTGAAGGTGACAGGGAGGAAATAGAAAAGTTCCTCGATGTGCCTCACTGGGTTCAGATTCATTCCCAGATATGGCAAAACCCGCCTGACGACGACAAAACCGAAGCATATGACGAGGGATTCAGGAATTATATTGATGATTGTCTTCGTTAGCCTCTGCGGACTATGTAGGTGAAGACAAGGTCTCTGATCGTTTTTTACTGGACGGGCAACTTTGCGGTCTTTTTTGCGGCTGCGTTTTTCCTTACGCAGGGCGTCAGCGTACACGAAGCGAATCGCAAATGTGTTCCTTGATGAGTTGCCGGGACATGCCTTTCGATTCAAGATATTTAACGCCTTCCCCTATCGCGATAGCCACGCCTTTTGACAGGTGGTAATTTGGTTTTCGTCCTTCTATAAGTTTCTTCTGTTTAAGTGTGGCAATGGAGCTTGCGGGCAAGGGTTGGCAAGTTTTCCCAAAAATGGGCGCGTAGGGGAGGGCGTTAGAAGGTGGGGGCAATGTTGTGGATGGGGTGCTCCACAAGGCACATCTGGTTGCTCTCAAAGAAGACGCTGATGCTTACTCTGTCTGCCGCTATGGATGGTAGGGCGAAGGTTTTATCCTGGGGGTCCTCGAAATCCACCTCAAAGGCAGCAGAGGCAACGTGGACGAGAGAATCACCGGAAAACCATTGGACGCAGATGCGTGCAGGTATCGGCGGCAACTGCGCAACGTTGTATTTTTGCTTCATGGTAGCGGTGAACTTGGCCGCCTCGCCAGTGTAGGAGAAAGCGATTTCCGCCACGTTTTCATGGATGGAGCATGATTGGAGGTAGAGTCCGTTTTGTTGGAAAACCTCCCTTTTGGGGCATTTGACAATGTTCTGATATTGGGCAAAAATCTGCGGTTTCTTCCGCATGAGCATGTTCAGAAGGGTGGTGCGCTCCAGCATGTTCCGGCAGAGGATGTATTTCAGGCATGAAGCTATGTTGAAGGGGCTGGGATGCACGATTTCTGCCTGACGATATTTGGTGTCTGTTGCGGAATCTTGCATCCGTCCATTGCCGTATATGCGCTCAAAGTTGAGCTTGTCAAAGGCCTCTGCCCCTGCCAAAAGCCTGTCACCGTGCCCAGCCAGGGATTTTTCAGAGAACTCCACGCCCGGCAGAGAAAGCAGTTTTTCCAAGTCGAACACCAGGAAGACGGGAACGGGCACGTTGGCACACTGGTCACCATGGTAGCGCAGAGCGGGATGCTTGTAGCCCTCGTTGTAATATTGGGTTGGGGTGAGCGGCCGGAAGTAGAAACGCACCAAGGAGGTGGTGGCGCTTCCCGTCATGTCGATGACCTGTCGGCTTGCATTGTCGTTGCTCATCACATGGCGTTCGTTTGCCTCGGTTCGGCTGTAGAGTTGTCCTGATGCCAAGATGCTGACGGCGTTGCGGATATCCGTATAGTGGAAAGCGTACCTGGTCCACCAGCGGACGGGTATGTTGAGTTGCGCGTTGCGCTCTATGACATCCCTGAAATCCATTTAGACGGGCTGGAAAGAATAGATGCGGCCGAGACCTTGGTTGAGCTGGTAGCCTTCTTGCATTTGGGGTGCGGCGGAAGTGCAGCTGCGGATGGGTGAAAGGTAGCCTTCCGAGAAAAGCAGGGCGTAAAAGAGAGCGAGCTTGGGGGCGCATTCCGGTGTGCGGACGATGGGCGTTTCCACCAATTCATACCAGATTTGGCGCAGCTCGGTCTCTTCAAATTCATACACAGGGCCGCTCTCGCCATCCGAGATGCGCAACACGCTCCCCGCATACTGCATGCGGCAGAGTTTTCCGTTCCAGTCAAAGATGTGCGGTAGGAGCCCGCTCTTGCGCTGCAAGGCGTCCCTGAGGCCATGAAATGACATATCCTTGGCGTGTTGCTTGAGCCAGGCCATGGTCTTTTCCGGTTCTTTGTGCTCCGGTGTGGGATCCTGATAGTTGCCGACGTAGATGTAGATGTCAATAGGCAGGGGGGAGAGGTACCGTTCCATGAGGGGGCGTACTTCTTGCCAGTTCAGGCCGCCGTTACCGCAGCCGAGGCGCGGGAAGGCAACGGAGGTGATGCTTTTGAGGGCGTAGGAGCGTGCGAATTTATCAAGCCCGGCCTCGATATACTCCAGTTTGGAGGGATTGCGCCAATGTTTTTTTGTCGGGAACAGGAGCAGCCAGTGGTCTGCCTCATAGAAGAGCATGAGCTTGCCGATGGTGAGGGAGTCGTTGTCGCAAGCCTGCTTGTAGCGTTCGAACATGTCGGGATAGCGCTTTTTGAAGGCGAGCGCGAGCCCCTTGCCCATGACGCCGACCGTGTTCACAGTGTTGACGATGACTTGGGCGGGACTTTCGAAAATGTCGCCTTCTATGTACTCTATCATGCTAGCTGAGAAAAGGTAAGATTGCCGATAGCGGCATGGAATTTCCGGTTGAACGCACAGCTGCCGTGTTGGTGCAGTATACCATAGTGGGCAAGGGGAGTACAAGCGCTATTCGTGAAGGGTGCGTTTTTTCCACATGTGTCCCAAAGATTTTGACAGTAAAGGCGGCCCGAGATGTGCAACCGGAGACGTCATCCACCCCGCAGAGCGGGGTTTGGTACGGAGACGTTAGGACGGTGGTTACCCCCAGCGCACACTGGGCTAACTTTGAGTCGCCATCGGTATGGCTCCACATATAGCGCGCCCTTTGGGCGCGTGCGCGGGGTGATAAAAACCCTCCCAGCGGGGCTGGGAGGGTTTTTTGGTTGGCCCGTCTTCGCTGTACAGGCGAACCCTGTGCGAGCCGCCGAGGCTCCGGGCCTACGGGGTTAGGAGCCGCTCATGACTAGGAGGGGCAGGGGGCCGAGGATGATGGAGCCTGCGGCGCAGAGGGCCAGGACGGTTCCGGTGACGGTGGGAACCTGGAGGGGCTTGTCTCCCGGCAGGGGCTGCCCCAGCCTCGCCGCCGCACGATAGACTATCACTCGCGATTACTTCACCCCGCACTGTTATTTTGACCGCGCTCTCTATACACACGCCCCT
>JAZLFB010000204.1:0-6339 GCA_045615585.1 Akkermansia sp. | reverse complement strand
GACTACACGAACTACTTGCTGACCGGCAGCGATACGGCTGCGACCTCCGCCATTCATGGCAAGGGCGCTAGCGCGACCGTTACCCAGACAGGCGGCACGCTGACGGTGGATGACACCGTGACGGTGGCCACCACGGCGGGTGCCATCAGCCTTGCGGGTGGCATGCTCAACGGTAGCGTGCAGGGGGCGACCATCAACGCCACCAGCGGTGTGCTGAATGCTGCTCTGACCGGCAGCAATTCGCTGGTCGGTGCGAATTATGCCTTGCAGAGCGTAGTGAACAACAGCGGTGCTCTCACCCTGAAAGGATCACTTGACCTCAGCAAGCTCAGTATGAGCACAAGCGGCGAGACCCATGTGGATGTGGAAGGTCGCGAGGGCAGCAGCGGATTCACCAAGGCCAGCTCCTACAGCATTACCCTGGTGAGTGGCGGAACAGTCTCCAACGATGGTGTCACACTCTCCAGAGGCGGGCTGGACTGGACACTCCAGTCCAATGGCGTAGCGACCGCCGGCGGTGGCATTGACCACGCCGTATATTATCTGACCGGCACGGACACTGCCAGCACAGCGGCTATCCATGCCAAGGGAGCGGGAGCCACGGTGACGCAGACCGGCGGTACGCTGACGGTGGACGATACCGTGACGGTGACCAGCACGGCGGGCACCATCAACCTTGCAGGCGGCACGCTCAACGGAACGGTGAGCGGAGCTACCATCAACGCCGCCAGCGGTGCGCTGAATGCGGCTTTGACCGGCAGCAACACTCTCAATGGCACGAACTATGCCTTGCAGAGCGTGGTGAACAACGGCGGCACGCTCACCATGAGCGGCAGCTTCGATGCCGCAGCCCTGCAGCTGAACACCACCGCTGCCACGCATGTTGACGTGAGCGGCAATCTGGGAAATAGCGGATTTGCCAAGGAGGCCATCTACTCCGTGACGGTTGCCAACGGCACCACGGTGAACGGCAGCGCGACCATCACGCATGGTGTCCACAACCTGGTGCTGGGCACGGATGGCGTGGCCAAGGTCGGTGGTGATATCGACTACACGAACTACTTGCTGACCGGGTCTGACACTGCCAGCACAGCGGCTATCCATGCCAAGGGAGCGGGAGCCACGGTTACCCAGACTGGTGGTACACTCACGGTGGACGACACCGTGACACTTGCCACCACGGCTGGCACCATCAGCCTGGAGAACAGAGGAATTGCCAACGGCTGCATAGCCAATGCTGATGTTGCTGCTACGGGCGGCCGAGTGAATGCATCTATTTCCGGTAGCGGGTCCGTTACCTCAAAGGGAGATGTGACGCTGAGCGGCGTCAACAGCTACACCGGCATGACTACGGTGAACGGCGGTACCCTCACCTCCACCGCGCTGGTGTCCGATATCACGCTTAACGGAGGTATCCTGAAAGTAACTGCACAGATGCTGGGCAGCGGGCAGGAGCTGGTGTTCAACGGCGGCTCCTTCCAAGGCGACCTGACGACAGGGAACGGCAGCAGCATAACGCTCGCCAAGGCTGGCGGCATCACCGGCAACCTGACGCTCGGCGGCGGCAGCGTTGCCATGAGCGGTAAGGAGATTGCCGTGAGCGGCATCTTGACCTTGAGCTCGCAGACCATTCTGGATATCTCCAGCTATCATACAGAGGGCGAGTACGGGATTGCAACATACGGAAAGTTGGCGGGAGACCTCTCCCTGCTTAAGCTTCCGGTCGATACGCAGCAGGATACGCGTTTGAACTATAGTCTCAAGGACACGGGAACGGCTTTGAAGCTCACCATCGACGGCAAGTCCCTGACACTGACCTGGAAGGGCGGCAGCGGCGAGTGGAAGACGCTCGGTGATCAGGAGTGGCAGCTGCCTGCGGGCGTTTCCGCCGCAGACCCGCGTTTCCACGCAGATGACAGCGTGGTGTTCTCCAATGGCGGCACAGTGACCATCAACGGCGAGGTGAAGCCCGCCAGCGTGACAGTCAACGGCCCGCAGAATGTCTCCTTCGTCGGCACTGGCAGCATTGTCGGCACCGGCGCGCTTGCCAAGCTGGGAGACGGCACGCTGACCATGAACGCCACCAACAGTTACAGCGGCGGCACTTCCATCCAGGCGGGAACCGTCAAGGCTGGAGGGGCGCAATCTTTCGGTGGCGGAGAAATCGCCCTGAGCGGCGGCACGCTCAATCTGGGAGGGTACGCTGTGGCCAATGCCATCCACGCTACGGGTGGCAGCATACAAGCCGCTGCGTACGCCGGAACCGTCACCGTTGCCGGCAACGTGACCCTTGGCTCCGGCAGCGTGCTCCACAGCTTGGTGCTGGATAGCGGCTCCATCACCGGAGGCTCCCTGTCCAATACCGCCGTGATGGTCCACGGCGGAAGCATATCCTCCTCCATTACAGGCAGTTCCTCCGTGACAACGGACGGCAGTGTGACCCTTTCCGGCACCAATACCTATACGGGCATCACGCAGGTGCGCGGGGGCACCCTGACTTTGAGCGGCAGTATCTCCTCCGACATCGAAGTGAAAGGAGGAACGCTTTCCGTGGGCACGCTCGCCCTCTCCGGTGGGCAGGATCTTTCCCTTGCGGGCGGCAACGTGAGCGGCAGCGTGAGTGTGGGCTCGGAAAGCGTGCTTTCCGTGGACAGCGCGGCGACAATAAGCAGCGGTTTGACCCTGGCCGGCGGCACGCTCGCCCTCTCCGGCAATAGCCTGGGTGTGGGCGGCACCTTGAACATTGTATCCACCTCCACCCTGAGCCTGACGGGATACACCCGCGAGGGCGACTACACGCTGGCAACCTATGGCAGCTTGAGCGGCAACCTGAAAGACTTGGTTATACCGGCCGACGTCACCTCTTCCAGCCGACTGAACTACAGCCTGGCGAACACCGGCACGGCGCTGAAGCTTACCATCGACGGCAAGGCGTTGACACTGACGTGGAAGGGCGGCAGCGGCGAGTGGAAGACGCTTGGCGACCAGGAGTGGCAGCTGCCCGGGGATGTGGCGGCTGCTGATCCCCGTTTCCACACGGATGATAGCGTGGTGTTCACTAACGGCGGCACGGTTGCCATCACTGGGGAAGTGAAGCCGGGAAGCGTGACGGTTGGCGGTACGCAGGATGTCACCTTCGGCGGTTCCGGTCGCATTGTCGGCGCCGCCAGCCTTGCCAAGCAGGGCAGCGGCACGTTGACTATGAACGCCACCAACAGTTACAGCGGTGGCACTTCCATTGGGTCTGGCCTGGTGAAAGCCGGTGGGGCGCAATCCTTCGGATCGGGTGATATCACCCTCACGGGCGGCACCCTTCAGCTCGGTAGCCATGCCGTGGCAAACGATATCAGCGCTACCGGGGGAAGCTTGGCTGCAACAGCCTATTCCGGTGTGCTTACCGTGAACGGCAGTATCACCCTGGGCAATGGCACAACCGCCCGCAGCATTGTGCTGAACAACGGTAGCATCACAGGAGGCAGCATTGCCGGAGCGCCTGTTACTGCGCATGCGGGTAGCATTTCCTCCGCCATAACAGGCACTTCCTCCGTGACCACGGACGGTACGGTGAGCCTGAACGGAGACAACAGCTACAACGGACGCACCACGGTGATCGGCGGCACTCTGACGGCCGGAAGCTTCAAGGCCTTCGGCGACAGCACCGTCGCGCTGGCAAGTGGTACGCTCAATCTGGGCGGGTACGGTGTCTCCAACAACATTCTGGCCACGGGCGGCACGCTCTCTGGGGCCTCCACCTACAACGGCACGCTGACTGTGGATGGCAACACCACACTTGCCGGCAGTACCCGCGCTGCTGGAATCTCCATGAAATCCGGCGAACTGTCGGGTGGCAGCATATCCAACACCGCCATTACCGCCACAGGCGGCACCATTGCCTCCAATATCGCGGGAACGAGCTCCGTCACTTCCAACGGTGATGTGACGCTGAGCGGCACCAACAGCTACACGGGCACGACTACGGTGAACGGCGGTACCCTCACCTCCACCGCGCTGGTGTCGGACATCTCGCTGAACGGCGGCATGTTGAAGGTGACATCCCAGACGCTGGGCAGCGGGCAGGACCTGGTGTTCAACGGCGGCGCGTTCCAGGGTAACCTGACCACGAACGGCGGTAGCGTTATCACGCTTTCCAAGGCGGGAACCATTACCGGCAACCTGACGCTTGGCGGCGGTAATGTTGTATTTAACGGCAACACGTTGACCACCACCGGAGCTGTGCTCATAGGCGACTCTTCTATCCTTAGCGTGGGCAATCTGTCCAAGGGAGCCTACACCTTGATGAGCTTCGGCAGCCTGAGCGGCTCCACTGACCAGTTGACAATCAGCGGTTTGACTGCTCGCTATTATCTGACCTGCACGGCGAGTACCCTGGTGCTCAACGTGTTGGGAGAGGGACAGCAGGAAATCATCTTCCCGAGCGATGGCGAAGGAGCCATTTGGGAACAGGGCTCCTATGGGTTCCAGGACGGCGATGATGTTGTCTTTGACAACACGGGAGAAGTTGTCATTAATGGGGAAGTGAAACCCGGCACCATTACCGTAACCGGCGATGGTGAGGTTATCTTTACCGGCGATGGCAGCATTGGCGGCGATGCAACCCTTATCAAGGACGGCGAGGGTACGCTCATTATGAACGATGGCAACACCTATAGCGGCGGCACCGTTATCAATGGAGGTACAGTGATCGCCGGCGGAGATACCTCGTTCGGTACGGGTGATATCACGCTCAACGACGGCGTGCTGGACCTTGACCACCACCATGTGGCCAACGATATCAACGCCTATGGCGGCGAGTTGGACGATGCCGACAACTACGAGGGCGACCTCACCGTGTACGGAGACCTGACGCTTGGCGGCGAGACCACAGCCAACAGCATTACCATCAACAGCGGCAGTATCACGGGAGGTTCCATCACAGATACCGATATCACCGCCCACGGCGGCACCATCAACAGCACCATCACGGGGGACACCACGCTGACAAGCGACGGCGACGTCACAATCAACGGCGACAACAGCTACACGGGTGGCACCACCGTGAACGGCGGTACGCTCACCGCCGGCAGCGACACGGCTTTCGGCAGCGGAGACATCACGCTCAACGATGGTATACTGGACCTTGACCACCACCATGTGGCCAACGATATCAACGCCTACGGCGGCGAGCTGGACGATGCCGACAACTACGAGGGCGACCTTGCCGTGTACGGCGACCTGACGCTTGGCGGCGAGACCACGGCAAACAGCATTACCATCAACAGCGGCAGTATTACGGGTGGTTCCATCACGGATACCGACATCAACGCCCACGGCGGCACCATCAACAGCACCATCATGGGTGACACTACGCTGACAAGCGACGGCAACGTCACTATCAACGGCGATAACAGCTATACGGGCGGCACCACCGTGAACGGCGGTACGCTGGCACTAGGAGACGATGCTACACTGGGAGCCGGAGATATCCGCCTCAATGGTGGCGTTCTTGACTCAGGAGACGGGCTCTCGCTGGAATCCGGGCAGGACCTGGTGTTCAACGGCGGCAATGTGAGGGGTGACATTACCAGCGGTACGGGGGCCGGAATCGTGTTGGATCAACCGGGCCGTATCAACGGCACCCTGACCATGGATGGCGGCTCCATCACCACCAACGGCAACATGCTGACGGTAGATGTTCTGGATATCGCAAGGGGGGGCACTATCAATCCCGGCACAAATGTGGTGGGTACCATCACCATTATTGCCACCAATGATGTGCAGGGAGATATCGGAGCATTGTCTGTCACCGGTGTGGACAAGGAGACCATGCTGACCGTAACGCAGGAAGGTCTCGTTCTGAGCGTGTTGACAGACACCCCGAACCATATAGTCTTTGATGGCAGTATTCCCGTCTGGCAAAATGGTGTGGACGGTTACGATGATGGCGACTATGTTACCTTCGACAATGCCGGAACCATCATGGTCAAGGGGTACGTGGCACCGCGCAGCATCGAGGTGACGGGCAATAGAGCCACCACTTGGAACGGCAGCGGCCATGTGACAGGCAATGCCGGTCTCGCCAAGACGGGTAGCGGTACGCTGACCATCAACACCTCTAATTCGTTCACCGGCGGGGCAGACATCAAGCAGGGGACGGTGAGTGCCGGGGCGGATAATGCGCTCGGTACGGGGGCCGTGACTATGCAAAAGGGCACCACGCTCAAGCTCAATGGCAAGAATCTGGGCCAGAACGATGTGACGGTGCAGGGAAGTGCCACGCTTGCTACAGGCAATGGCGGTCAGGTGAAGAGCCTGAATGTGGCCACGCAGGGTGGAGCATCC
>JAZLFB010000203.1:0-14120 GCA_045615585.1 Akkermansia sp. | reverse complement strand
TAATACTGCTATATTCTCTCCGGTGTTTGTTTTTTGTTTCATTTCACACCGATTATGAGTGTAATCGGTACAAAGTCAAACACCACTTTTTTTATTCTGTCACCATCCCCTATGGGATGGCAATGATTAAAAATTATAAATAATTATCCATGTTTACCGGTATCGTAGAATGCACAGGGCGCGTGGTGCGCCTGACCCCTGTTGAGACAGGCGCACGCCTGACCATGGACATCCCCTTTGCGGGAGAGCTTTCCCTCGGCGATTCCGTGGCGCACAACGGCTGCTGTCTGACGGTGGACTGCATCAACGGCAACGAGGTGGAGTTCGACCTGCTCACACAGACCCTGCGCGTGACCTCGCTGGGGCAGTTGAAAGAGGGGTCGCTCTGCAATTTGGAGCGCGCGATGGGCGGCGCGGGGCGTTTCGGCGGGCATTTCGTGATGGGACATGTGGACACCACGGGCACCGTCACTTCCGTCACCCCCGTGGGGCAGGATCACATGGTACGCATCCGCATCCCGCAGGAGTACATGCGCTACACCATCGACAAGGGCAGCATTGCCATCGACGGCGTGTCGCTCACCATTGCCAACATCACGGGACCCGATGAACTGGAGTTCTGGATTACCCCGCATACATGGCAGCGCACCGTCATGCACACCTATACCCCCGGCACCATCGTGGATATCGAGGTGGACATGATTGCCAAGTATGTGGAAAAAATGTTCGCCAACCGCGGCTGATAACAAACCGACCGAACGATAGTACCCCCCCCAACCGCCGACTTCCCGACAAAGGGGCGATTTGTCGGGAAGTTGCGCGGGCCTCAAGCACGCGCTTTCGTTGAGCCTTTAGGCGATAAGAATTTTAGCCCAAGTCGTAAGACTTGGGGACAAGGTGGGTTGCATTACGCCCCCCATAACCCTGCCGAATGGCAGGGTGGTTGCAAGGGAACGGTGAATCTTTTCTTGTAGGTGTTTCGCGCTCCGCGTTCAGGGCGGATTGAGGTGTATAGGTCTGATGCAGAGCGTGCAGCAACGGCATGAGTTGTGCAACGGGCGCGCGTGAATCCGGCCCGCCATTCGGCGGGCCTCTCGGGGGCGTAATGCAACCCGCCCCAATCCCCACCCTTCCGGAGTGGGGCTAAAATTCGGACGGCATCTACATGCCTCCTCACCTTGCGTGCGCCCCGGCGCACGTTCTACACATCAACTTTTGACATCCTGTCAAAAGTTGGCCTACAATTCGTCGCGGGCTGCGCCCGCGCATCGATTAACCAACATCTCGACAAATCGCCCATTTGTCGAGGTGCTTTATGGTATAACAACGATTTTTCACCATGAAAAAAGGGCGTTTCCGATTTCGGAAACGCCCTTTTGTTGAGTTGTCGTTATGCTCGCTTATCAGCGCAGGTGGAAGATGATTTCCACGTGGCAGCGGTTGTTGTTGATGCGGATGCTGCCGCCCACGTTCTTGATTTGCGTGGAGATGGCATCCAGCGCATCGGCAGCCTGAATCATATCTTTGTTTTCCGTCTCCTTCACGGAGTCCGTTTCTTCATCGTATTCCGCATCGCCGAACACCTTGGCCATACCGCGCACGGTTTCGGCAATGGGCTGCAGGTTGATGTTGAACACGGCACCCGCAAAGGGAACCTCGGTGCCGCTGCCCGTCAGCGTGCGGGCCATGCGGGCCGTGGTGCTGAGGGTGAGGGTGGTGTCGTTCACCGCAGCGGTGGGTACCAAGTCGCCGTCATCGTCACCGCCCACCACATAGTAGGTGGTGCCGTCAGCCTCCGTGGTTTCCACGGGCAGAGCGTTCATAATGGGTTCTTCTTCACCCATCATGGTGCCGAACTCGTTCACGGCGGCGGTCAGCTCCGTCCAACCCTGGGCGAGAGCCGCGCGGTTGGTAAGGGTGGTCTGCCAGCTGAGGGTGGGCATTTCGGGTTCGCCTTCGTTTTCGGGCTTCGTAGCAGCCTTGGAGAGAATCAGCGCGCTGCCGTCACCCATGCCGGAACCCATGGTGCCGAGGGCGGCAAGGGTCTTTTCGGCCACGGGACCAAAAGATTCCAGCTGAGCCTTGGCAGATTCCACCTGCAGGCGGGCATCGCCCGTCAGGCTGGCAATCACGCCTTCCGCCAGCTTGCCGGCGGCCTCTTTCATCGTGACGCAGTCGGCGTGGCAGGGGCAGGTCATGCCCGTGCCTTCAACGTACAGCATGGTGTCATCGGCAAGGGCCTGCGTGGTCTGGTGCAGGGTGCCCGCATTGAAAGCGGCACCGTTGGCATCGCCCTCGGCTTCCACCACCACATGCTTCTCATCGCGCCACACGGTCATGGTGGCGGGGTTGCTGCCCACGGTGGCGGCTTTACCCAGCTCAGCAGCGAGCGTCTGCGCCGCCTGAGCGGCCTGAGCGTAGGTGGGGGCAGTCACGCTGTTGGCGGCGGCCAGCTTTTCAAAGGTGCCGGCTACCATGCTCACCAGCGTGTTCAGGCTGCTGATGTTGGAGTCCTGCTCGGCCTTCTGCAAGGCGGCGGACTTGCTGACAGCGGCGACAAGGCTCTTGTCCATGTGGGCATCAAAGGCGGCGGCCTTAGCCGTGGCGGCCAGAGAGGCGTTCACGCCGTCGGCGTACTGCACGGCGGCAAGGTCGCTGGTCACGGTCAGCACCAAGGCGTTGCCCATCTGCTTGAGTATGACGTACAGCTTGCGGTCGCCGATGAACTTGGCCACCTCTTCATTCTCGGCAAGGGCGGCGAGGTCCACCATGATACCCTCAACGGCACCCATGTCAGACACGGGGGTGCCATCGGCGGTCACGGGGGTCGTTTGAGGACCCGTCACGCCCATCATGAGCATACCCTTCACCATAGCGGCGGTCTGGGCGGCATTTTCACCCTTGAAAGAAACAGCCAGCTGGATGGGAGCCAAGCGCAGCTCCTTGCCGGCGGCCATCGCTTCGGCAAGGGCTTCTTGGTTCAGCGCATCAGCGGTTTCGGAGGGGATGGGGCTTTCGGAAGCCTGACCCCACTGAATACCCAGCTCCTGCAAACCTTGGGCGGTGCGGAGACGACCCATGAGGGGGGCGTACTTCTGCAAATCGGCGGCGGCGGCATCGGAAAGACCGATGGCAATGCTGTCCACGGACTGCGCCATAGCCATCATCTGCGGGTCAGCGGGCAGACCCTGCTTCTGCTGCACATCGGCAATCATGCTGCCGATGTTGCCCAGCACCATGAACGAATCGGTGGAGGCGGGCAGAGCGACCAATGCACCACAGGCGGCGGCGCGGGCAGCGGGGGTCATCTGCTGCGCGGGGGCGGCCACGGCGGGCATTACGGCAAAATCAGCGGCATTCGGGGCGGCGGCGTACAGGGGAGCCGCGGCCAGAACCGACATCAGCAAGAGTGTTCTCTTCATGCGGCTATGATAACACTTTACTTGATTCGTTGGAAGTAAAAAGACGCGCGGCTGACGCATTTCGGAAACGTGGGAATCTAACATCATGATGGTAGGGATGGTTTGTTGATATTCTTGCGGAACATTCATTGAGCAGCCCCGCATAGGGTATAACGGTTCCCGCCGGTGTTTCCGTCACATTATTTGTGACATGGTTGCTCCTTGAACAATTACCGCCCGCGACTCTCCCCCTATTCGTCCGTCAATGGCGGCGGTAGCGGGTAGCGTTCGGGTTGGGGGCGTGGGGTTGCAGGTTGCTCTTCAGGTAGAAACTCTTGAGGGGGGCGTAGCCTTTCTGCTCCGTCAGCTTATCCCAGTTTTTCGGCAGGTCGATGTGTACCGTGGCAAAGCCGCCGCCGGGAACGCACATGGTTTTGTTACGGTTGGCATCCCCCGTAATTAAGAGGGCGGTCTTGCCCTCCTGCATCACGGGTACGGTTTCCAGCTTGGATTTACCGCACCAGTCGAGCCACGGGGGCGGTTCCGTGGCGGCGGCACCCTCGTTCTGCGCGAGGGTGCGGGCGTGCTGCTCAACGCTGTAGGTGTCGGGGTTGAACGCGCTGCCGGGGTTCGCCCAGTAGTTGGCGGCGGCGCGTTGTTCCAGCGGTACGCGGGCGGTCTGCACCAGCGCGTGTTCCAGCTCCTCCTTGCTCTTGTACTTGGCGGCCAAGTCGCGCGCCACGTATTCGGTGATGAGCATGGTGCGATACACAAAGGGTGTGCCGCTGCCCACGGCAAACTGTTGCTTTTCGGTGGCATCCCACGCCATCAGCTCCATGATGGTCTGCGCATCGGACGTTGCGGGGGCCATGTTGTTGCCCCAGCACAGGGCGGAGGCAGCGGTCACGGTGTTGTCGTTGAGTTGATAGCCCTGTTGCATGTGGTAGGGTCGCCAGCCGAGCCGCACGGCGGCCTGTTCATCCTCGGCCATGCACCACGGCATCAGGTAGCCGAAAGTACCCATGCGGTTCTCCTTGATGTAGTAGCCGCCGAAATTCAGCATGGCAAGGTTGATGAAACGCCCGATGGCGGCGTTCCGCTGATTGCTGATTTCGCCCTGCCCGCAGTCCAAGCCCAGTTGGCGGGCAAGGGGTCCGTTCACCCAACAAAAGGGGGTCCATGCATGGGTGCTGGCCAGCGTGCGGCGGAAATCGCCGTTCGTCATGGTCTTGGTCAGGGCAATGAGGAGGGGCATGTATTCGGGGGCGCAGCCCGCCATCACGCCGTTCACCGCCACTTGGCGCACCGTCACCTCGCGCTGCGCTGGCGGAACAACCGCCACCACGTCGTTCTCTCCGCTGTCGGTGAACTTCAGGAACTCTGCCACCGCTGCCTTGGTGGGCGGGAGAATCGGCAGACCGTCCGTCCACCCCTTTTCGGCAAAGTGGGCGTTTACCTCCGCCATGCTGCCTGTGAACACAATGCCGTTCTTCTTCTCCTTGTCCTCTTTTATCAGCTCTTTGTCCGAGAGCGGGGTTGTGAGGGCTTTTTGGATTTGCGGCCACAGCACCTTGCGGGTGTTTTCCACCAGCTCTTCGGGGGTGTGGGCAGAGAACGCACCGGGGTACTCCGCCACGCGGGGGATGGGGACACCCGCCGCCCGCGCCGCCGACTTGGCTTGATCGGTGAAGCCGGGGGCGGCAATCATGACAGACGGTATCCCCTCGTACTCCGCCGCAATGCAGGAGCCCATCTCTTTGGGGGTGCAAAGCCCGCAGCCGCCGTTGCCGGAGATAACGGCATCCACCTTCATCTCATGGAGCTTGCGGACAAACGCCTCTTTCTGCTCGCGCACCACACCGGGGCCGGGCCAAGGACCCGCCGAGCCGATTTCGCTGAGCACGTACACCTTAGCTTTGGGGTATTTCTCTAAAATCAGGCGTTTCAGTTCGGGGTGGGTGACGTATGCCATAAACGACCCGCCGACAATGGCAATGGTCTTGCCGTTCAGCGTGTCGAGCCGCTTGCCCTGCTGAATCATGGTCATGTTGCTTTTGCCGACAGGCGAGTACACGGCATAGCTGCCGTCCTTGGGGGCAGCCGCGGGCAGCGAGCAGGTGCCGTCCGTACATTCCTGTGCCGCCAAGGGCAGGAGGAAGAGGAGAGAGAGGAGAATCAGGCGCATGGGAAATAGCAGATTCAAAAGTTCTCGCAAGGACGTGGCGGAGAGCCTTATTCCGCGCTGCCTTGGGCGCGGCGGCGCATCCCGCCGCGGTGGCTGCGGTGTTCCCCTGTCTCGGCAGACGGTTGCGGGGCGCGGTGGGGGTGTTCAGCGCGCTTGCCTTGGCGTTCGGCCTTAGCCTTGCGGGCAGCGGCAATTTCATCTTCATCAAGCCGACCGTTGCCGTTGGCATCAAAGTTTTTCAGCAAACGCTCACGCAGTTCGGGTGTCAGTTTACCGCCGTGGGCGGCGGGGGCACCGTGACCGCGCCCGCGCATCCCGCCCTGTGCGGGAGCATCGGCGGATTCCTGAGCCAAACAAACAGCGGAAAAGACAACGAACAGTGTGCAGAGTTTCTTCATGGTGATAACGCGAGGGGGAAAGTAGGGCCCTCTATTTATTCAAGACGGCAAAGGCGCGAAAAAACTTCCGATTTTTTTTGATTTCTTTAGAACGGAACGGTTATCACGCGCTGCATTCGCATGCTATGAGCTTGACAGAGAGGCAGCAACTCTCTATGATGACGGCATACCCTATCTTCTACCGTATGAATCATACTGACAATCGGCTTGCCTTGTCCTCCGCCGCGCTGTGCCGTGTGGATGATTTCACCATGAGCATCACGCCGCCCAAGGCGGGTAGCATTTCGCTTACCATTCACATCGACGGCTGTGAGCCTTCGGTCTTTGTGCTGCGGGCAGAGAATGACGACCTCATGAAGCTCAAAACGTGGATGGAAGACGTGGTGCGCGATGAACACGCCGAGGTCGAGCTGAGCAGCGGGCAGCGGCTCGCCTACTGCGTGACGGATGTTCCCGAAAGCTCCGTAGAACCGACCATCCGCTTTCTCGATGAGCTGTTTCCCTCGCCCATCGGCATCCTGACCCTCACCCCCGCCGAGGGGCAAGCCATCGAGTGTGTCGTAAAGGTGAAGCATTTTCTCAATGCGCTGTACCTCCACCTGCTGACGGGCGGGTGTGCAAATTCCATCGAATCAGGATACGGTAGGTGTTTCCCGAAACAATGGTACGCATACAGTCCAACCCCTAACCTTGCTTACGAAAAAATCAGAAAAGGGCTTTACCATTATAATCAGCTGCGCTCTCCCTTGATAGAGTGGTATCTGTGTGAGTCGTGTTCTTATGAAGAGGCTCGCCCTCGCTTCAAATGGATACCTGATACACCTGTCGTTATCAGAATGCAGGCTGATTGGGATATTCCAATCCTTTTCTGGATGGGATGGCGAGAATGTGCCGGAGAAGTTGACTACATTGAAATAGAACCATATCACTTTGATTTGTCGGATATTGAGGACATAGAGCGTTGGGGAGAAGCATATAGGAAAATGAGTATACCGCTTCCGGGGATTGCCGACGATGAGGATGTTCCTGGTCGAGAAGTGACGAAAGAGCGCAAAGACTGGCAGATACAAGGGTATCGTTTGGCACAGCAAGTTCGTTGCCGTCTACCCTTAAATGTACCCCTGATGTACGAACTGACCTATGAGATTGCTTACGACACGCCCTTGTGGAATAAGGACATCGGTCACATCATCTTCGACCCGAGATTATTAGAAAAACAAACTGATGAACGAAAAGGATAAGTGGGAGTATACAGCCACCCCGCAGGGGACGCCACTGAAAAAACTTCCCAAAACTAGATTTTTTTTCAGCGTAATGAAAAAACTTCTTGTAATTTGCGGCAAGATGCCTAGAATAAGCCTGTAAGCACAAGGACATGATTGCACGACCGAACTACATTCGCCAAATGAAGGATTTTCAGGATAAGAACCTGATTAAAATCCTCACGGGCGTGCGCCGTTGTGGTAAATCCACTCTTTTCGAGCTGTTTCGGCAGGAATTGCGCAGCCAAGGGGTTGGAGAGGAACAGATGTTGAGCCTGAATCTGGAGGATGTGGCGAACGAGCCTCTGCTGGATTATCACAAGCTGCATGACTATATTGCGGAGCGCATGCTCCCCGATAGGCAGAACTACGTCTTTCTGGATGAAATTCAGAATGTTACCGATTTTCAACGCGCGGTACGCAGTCTGATGGACCGCGGCCATATCGACCTGTACCTGACAGGCTCTAACTCACATCTCCAATCAGGGGAATGGGCGACTTCCATTGCGGGGCGTTATGTCGAGATACACGTGCTCCCCCTGTCGCTGAAGGAATATGCAGAAGCTCACCCCGAACTGCGTGCCTACCCTGATGATTTATACGATGCCTATCTGCATGATACGGCTTTCCCCCAAGCTGTCCATTTTGACGCTGACCGACATGAGGAAGAAGCCGCCCGCTATCTGGAGGATTTGTACCACAGCATTGTCATCAAAGATATTGCGGCGAACAAAGGCATTCGGGAGATTGCGCGCTTGGAGCGAGTCCTCAGTTTCATGTCCAACGTCATCGGCTCGGAGATATCGGTGAAGAAAATTGCCGACACCATGTGCTCCGATGGTGTGAAGGTTGCCGTCAATACCATTGAAAGCTATTTACAGGCCTTTCGTGACAGTTACCTGCTCTACAAGGTGGACCGCTACGACGTGAAGGGTCGCAAGCTGCTTAAAACGCTCAACAAATACTACCTTGTGGACTTGGGACTGCGCTCTCTGCTGATGGGGCATAGCCAGGAAGATTCGGGGCATCTGCTGGAAAATCTGGTGTATTTCGAGCTGCTGCGCCGCGGCTACCGCGTCAACATCGGTAAGATAGATGTTTGGGATGCTGCGTCCAAAAAGGCGAAAACCATCGAGGTGGATTTCGTTGCCCGCAAGGGCAAAAGCGTTGCCTATTTCCAAGTCTGCGAGAGTATCACCGACCCCCGAACCCGCGAGCGCGAGCTGGCCTCTCTGCAAGCCATCAAAGACCAGTACCCCAAGTTCATTCTCACCCGCGACCACTCCACCGCCGATTATCGCGGCATCCGCCACATCAACGTTGTTCGCTGGATGTTGGAAGATGATAACGAACAACGCTGAAATGGGCGTGTGTTGAGACGGAGAAAACAGGGGTTAGCCGTATGGTTGCGTGCCGCGACTTACTCAAAAAAACTCATTGCCATCCCATAGAGGGACGAATTCAGCGTTGCTGTCCACAAAAACAAAGGAATCACGAATTGCCGAAAGCAGAATCGGGTTTAGAACTATTTTGCCGTTGCCCGATAAATGGGAATTTGTAGGGATGTACGATTTACGATGTACGATGTACGATTTGGAAAGTTAGGCGCGGCTGCGCCGCGCAGGGGAAAGGGACAAAGGACGCACGGCGCTCATGAAAGGTTAGCTATTCATGTGCGCTCTGCGTACCTTCTCCTTTTTCCTTGCGAGCGTAGCGAGCGGAACTCAAAAATCGTACATCGTACATCGTACATCGTACATTTAGCTCGACAAATCCTAATTTGTCGAATCGTTCTATGGGATGGCAATGCAAAAAACTCAAACTTTCCCCTACCTTCCCTTCAACTCTTCCAGCCGTGCGCGGTAGTCGGCTGCCTTGGGACCGTGGTAGAAGGATAGCTCTTGCTCGATGGAGTGCAGCACCTCGGCGGCACCTTGGGCGGGGCGGGCGGGGCAGCGGTCCAGCTGCATCTCGATAAGGGTTTCGCGCACGGTGTCGGGCGTTTGCGGGTTGTAGAATAACAGCTCCAACATGCCGAGCATGCGGTCGGTCAGGCGGCGGGCGGCGGTTTCATTGCCGCGGCGGTATTGGGCGCGGCTGTAGGCGCGCAGCAAATGCACCACCGATGTCACCACCGACGGCGTGTTGGGGTAACGCCCCGCCAGCTGCATGGCGAGCGCGGCGGCAGTGTCCGTCTCCGCCCAGTCCTGCGGGGTAAAGCGGCGCGACTGCGACAGGCGTGTGCGTGCCAGCTCGGTCATGGAAATGCCGTATTCGGGAATATCGGGGTGGGCGGCGGTGAGCCGTGTCAGTAGTGTAAGCGGGCTTTCGGCGGGTAGGTCGTGGGCGGCGGCGGTAGGGGCGAAATCCGCTTGCGCGGTCAGCGTGGCGTACAGGTAGAGCGCACCGTGGTTCTGCGGGTCTTGTTGCAGCAGAGCGCACACATGGTCGTACGCTTGCCTGTTCTCCCCCAGCGTGTGCAGAGCGCGGGCACATTCGAGCTTGTCCGCAGGGCGGGCGGACACGCTGAACGCCGCCAACAAACGGCGGCAGACGGCGTGGGCTTCCGTTGTTTTCCCCGCAGCGGCCAAAGCAGCGGCTTCGTGGTTGAGGTACTGCCGCTGCCCTGTCAGGCGTGCCAGCACGGCGTACGCCTCGGCGGCGGCTGCAAAATCGCCGCTGTAGCGTGCGCTGCGTGCCAGCGTAGCGAGCGCCTGTGTCTCCTGCCCGCTCACGGCGGCGCGGCGGCTCACCAAACGTTTGTAGTAGGGCAGACATTCTTTTAAGAGGGTGCTCCCCTCTTGCGTAGGGGGCTGGGCGGACACATAACGGAACACGCGGTTGAGTGTCTGCTCGGCAACGGCGGCATTGTTTTCCGCCACCTGCAAGGCGGCATCGGTACGCGACCACCCCACCGCCAGCGCGACCATAAAGCCTATCACGCCCAGCACCGCCGCGCCACAGGCACCGGCTAACGCGGGTTGACGGCGCGCCCACAGCCGCAGGGCGCGTGCCGCCCCTGTGCGGCGGGTGGCGGCGTTCACGGGTTCGCCGTTCAGAAAATGCTCCAAATCCGCCGCCATGTCGGCCATACAGGCGTAACGGCGTTCGGGGCGGGCGGCAAGGGTGCGGTTGATGATGGCGTGCAAATCGGCGTGTTCACCGCGCAGCGACAAAGGCGCGGCGGGCGGTCGCTTGCCGGTCAGCCACTCCCACAGGGTGACACCCAGCGCATATTGGTCACAGGCGGGGGTGCCGGGCTGCCCTGCCAAGCGTTCGGGTGCCATGTAGGCGCGCGTGCCGCCTTGGGGCACTTCCCCCGCCAAGGCGGCCAGCCCGAAATCCGTCACCAGCACGTTGCCCTGTGCATCGCGCATGAGGTTGGCGGGCTTGATATCCAGATGCACCACGCCGCAGCTGTGGGCGTAGGCCAAGGCGCGCGCCGTTTGCAAGGCCCATTGGGCGGCTTGGCGCGGGTCGCGCGGCGGCTGTTGGGCGGTGGTGGTGCCGTCAATGAAATCCATGGCGTAGTAGCAGCAGTTGTCTTGCTGCCCCGCGCTGATGACTTGGACAATGTGCGGGTGGTGTAAGCGGGCAATCACCTGTGATTCACGCATGAACTGCGCTGTAGACGCCGCATCCTGCACCAAGTCGGGGGAGAGGATTTTCACCGCCGTGCGGCGTTGCAGGGAAAGCTGCTCCGCTTCGTACACCGCGCCCATGCCGCCCGAACCCAAGCGGCGGGTCAGGTGAAAATCGCCCAGCGTCATATCTACCTCCGCCGCCGACATGAGGGGTGAGGGCTCTGCCGTCGGTCCCGCCTGTACCAAGGCCGCCACCAGCGGCAGCAGCTCCGCCAGCTCGGCGGCGTGCTGCGGGTGGGCGGCGGCAAAATCCGCTGCGGCGGGGGCGTTCCCCTTTCGGCAAAGCTCTTGGTATTCAGCTACCAGCTCATCGAGGTCGGGCGCATTCACGGGCGGAAGAGGGAGTAGCGCGACAGCTCCTCACGGAGCCGTTGCAGGGCTTTCAGATACCGCAGCCCCGCCGCCTTGGGGGTAATACCCAGCACGGCGGCGCAGTCGGCATAGCTCATGCCGTCAAAGCAGCTCAGTTCAATGATGGTGCGGTCGTTTTCCGACAGGGCGGCAACGGCTTGGCGCAGACAGCTGTGGCGTTCCTGCCGCGCGAGGTGAGAGAGCGGCCCCGCCAACGTGTCGGCAACCCTTGCCCACGGTTGCAGCGCGCTGTTGTCGGCGGAAACCTCGTTCCCGATACGGCGCTTTTGGGCTTTCAGGTAGCGGCGTTCCGTATCTGCCAGCACATGCAGCAACAGGGTACGCAACTTGCAATAGGGCGGCACCTCGGTGCGCGTGGCAAAGAATTCGGGCTTCTCACAGGCCTGTTTCAGCGTTTCCTGCACCACGTCCTCCGGCTCCGTCACGCGGCGCAGCAGGGGCGGCAGATGCCGCGCCGCCAGCTGCAACAGCTGCGGGCGGTACAGCGCGAAATCGGGCAGCTCTTCCGCCGCCTCTGCCCCCTTTTCTGCCATGTGAAAAATCCTACCGCCATCCTAGCACGCCCCCCAAGCCTACGGCAAGGAATTTTTTTCATGACCGGGCTGTAGAGCAAATCGACAAAGGGGAAGTTGGGGGGAAGTTGTGGGGAAGTTGGAAGTTTGAAGTTGGAAGTTGGAAGTATCAAGTTAGGCGGCTTTCGCCGCGAGATAACTAACCCTTTCTGACGCTTGCGTCAGAAAGGGTTTCCCATCTTTGCGGCGGTTAGTCTCGGCGTAGCCTTGGCGAAGACGGAAGCCGCACTCTATTCCATGATTTGTACTTTGTACCTTGTACCTTGTACTTACAACTCCCCGCCGTCGGGGACAGCGGGCTGGTCTGCATAAGTCGGCGCACCAACAGCACAAAGAGAAACACCCCACCGGCCGTAGCCGATGAGGTGCAACTCTTTATACTTTGGGGAAATTTACTTGCGCTTACGGCGGGTAGCCAAGCCCGCAAGAGCCAGCAGAGAGAGGGTCGCCGTGGCGGGTTCGGGGGTGGTGGGGGAGTCAGCCTTGAAAGCGGTGTAGGAGGCTTGTAGCGAATTGTACCTCAGTATACTACCGGATTCTGCCGCCTGAGTAACGGAGAATACGGCATCTTCGCCATTGTAAACGCAGACACCCCAAATGGAGTTGGAGGGGGTGGAATCTTGCGGCAAGGTGGTGGCGAAAAGGGTGGTCATGCTACTTTCAGTCCCGCCAGCGAAAGGGTTACTCCCGCTCGCCGCAGCGGTAAACTCAGAGAGCGTCATGTCCGCAATAATGTTCGTCATGTCCACCGTAGAAGTAATGCTCGCGGTGGGGTCTTGGTACAGGTAGAGGGTGTAATCAGCAGGGGTATTGTTTTCGCCGTAGAATGAATACTTCGCAGACACCATCCAGTTCGCGGCCATAGCGGGCATGACCATAGCGCACGCGAGGAGCGCAAATAATGTTTTCTTCATCGTAAGTCTTTTATGGTTAAAGAGTTGTATATTGTTTATTATCGAGTCGCAAGTTGTTGAAACTTAACGCCTTGCATTTTATCTATCGGGGGGGGTAGTCAAGGATTTTCTTTGTCATATTATTACCATCCCATAGAACACCTCGATAAATGGGGATTTGTAGGAAAGTTGGAAGTTGGAAGTATCAAGTTAGGCGGCTTTCGCCGCGAGATAACTAACCCTTTCTGACGCTTGCGTCAGAAAGGGTTTCCCATCTTTGCGGGGGTTAGTCTCGGCGTAGCCTTGGCGAAGACGGAAGCCGCACTCTATTCCATGATTTGTACTTTGTACCTTGTACATTGTACTTACAATTCCCCGCCGTCGGGGGTAGGGGCTGGTCTGCATAAGTCGGTGCACCAACAGCACAAAGAGAAACACCCCACCGGCCGTAGCCGATGAGGTGCAACTCTTTATACTTTAGGGAAATTTACTTGCGCTTACGGCGGGTAGCCAAGCCCGCGAGAGCCAGCAGGGAGAGGGTCGCCGTGGCGGGTTCGGGGACGGCGGGGGTTTTAACACCCTTGCCCGCTATTGCCATTCCTGCACTGCCGTAATATATAGCAACGGTACCATCGTCCATATTGTTCACAATGTCTCTAAACGTGTCTGAGTCAAACTTCTCAACAAGCGCAATTTTGGCACCGATATAATTCAGCACCATCTCCGTTTCCACTTCTGTGCCGACAAGGGTGAGTGTTTGCCCGGCTTTAACTCCAAAGAGGAGGGGGTCATCGCCGTAGTTTACACCAACCGCACCACCGCTTGTCGTACAAAGTGTGATATAACCACCATTTTCAGTGGAGAAGGCATCCATCCAAGTTTGTGTAACTACATCGGAGGCTGTTGTTATATCGCATCCAGAAACACTCACCTCCAGATCGTCACCGCACAATAAATTTCCTACTCCCTCATAACGGAGTGTTGCACCGCTCAGCCGCATATCGCCCGTAAACGTTTTCTCTGTACTCGTGTTAATATGAAGAATATCACCCTTGCCGATCCCAAAGCTATATTCATCTTCAAAGGTTGGGTCCAGCTCGCTGGTGTAATACTCCTCGGCGAACACCTGTCCACCCATCAGGGCGAGTGCGGTCAGCGCAAATAATGTTTTCTTCATCGTAAGTCTTTTAAGGTTAAAGAGTTGTATGTTGTTTATTGTTGAGTCGCAAGTTGTTGAAACTTAACGCCTTGCATTTTAGTCATCGGGGGGGTAGTCAAGGATTTTTTTTGTCATATTATTACTATCCCATCAAACACCTCGACAAATGGGGATTTGTAGGAAAGTTGGAAGTTGGAGGTTGGAAGTTGGAAGTGTAAATTTCCGCGCGGCATA
>JAZLFB010000202.1:0-5286 GCA_045615585.1 Akkermansia sp. | reverse complement strand
CCCGCCACAACGCCCGCGAACGTGGCATCCTGATCTCCCGTGATGGTGATGGTTGCGGAGCGTGTGGAGACAGGCTGCACGTTGAGCGGTCTTTCTCCGGCCTGCTCATGCTCCTGGTCCGTACCGGGATTGGCTGCGCCGGCATACAGCACGGCATACTGGTTGCCGGAAAGGCTCTTCATGGTGGCGTTGTCCGTGTTGATGGCCAGGGACATGTAGTTGTTGGCGCTCTTACCGTCAATGGTCACATCCGCGGACTGCAAGGCCAAGTCGTGATCCAGCTGCACATATGTCTCGTACTTGCGGTTGGCGTTGTCGCCCCCGGTACGGCGGGCAATGAACTGCCCGGAGAAGGAGTTCTCACCATCCAATACCATGCGGGATGAGTACCAGTGATCGCAGTGGGAATTCCAGAGAAGGTTGCCGTTACCGGTGAGCTTGTGGATATTCCAGACGGTGTTCCAAGAAGCTTCGTCAACAGCCGCATACCCGCCATCAATATGAAGATGGTTGATATTGCGGGTCATGTTGTTGCTGGAGCCGTTGCTGTAAAGGGAAGGGCGGTTGGAATCGGTTTCGCTTCCCTTGATGCTGATGGTGCCACCCACGTTCACGGCATCCTCGCCGCCCTTGTCAAAGGTGAGGTAATGCACCCCTTCCAGGGCAATGGTACCGCCGGATTCGTTAATGTCCGTAGAAGTCAGGACAAAGGTGCCATTGGAGCCCTTGAGGTTGAGGGTGGAACCCTGGGCGACCTCCACAGCGGAGTTGATTCTGGTGGAGATGTTGTTGCCCACTTGCTCCAGGGTGCCGGTTTGGGGATTGCCGTCGCCATCCGTGCCCACCATGATGGATCCGTTGAGGGTCTTGTTTGTCACCTTGGCGGTACCGCCGGAGAAAGCCACGGCGCCTGTGACATCAAAGCCGCCGGCAAGGTTCAAGATACCGTTTTCCCCCACCATGGTAACGCCGTTTGCGCTCAGGGAATTTCCGTTTTGCAGCTCGACGGTGCCGTTGTTGATGAGGAGCGTGCCGTAGGCGTTGTCACCGGCCAGAAGGAGCGAACCCTCACCGTTCTTGATCATGGTGTTCACTTCCACGCCGCCGCGGAGCTCGGAGGTCTCGTTGGCCTCCACGTTCAGGGTGACGGTGCCGCTCCAAGTGGCGGAAGTATCGGTGAGAAGGCTGCCCGCCTCCATATTGAACTTGTTGAGAGCCTGGTCGGTTCCGTTGACATCCAAGATGCCGCCCTCCTTGAGCGTGACGCTCCGGGCGGAGACAATGGCGTTATTCACGTCCAAACGCAGGGCAATATCACCGCCGGAAACGCCGGGGCGCGTGATATCGCAGCCCATCACGGTCACATCACCGGTGATGGTGGCCTGCTCTGCCAGTGCCAGCGTGCCGCCGGAGTAGGTCTGGGCATCCACAATGAGATTCGTTTGCCCATCTGCCTGATTCACCAGCGCATTGTTGAGAATCAGGGTGCCGGTAATGCCGCCGAAGCGGTATGCCCCGCCATCCGGGGTGATGGTGCCGCGGTAGTCCACGGTGCCCTCCGCGCCCAGGAAAAGCTCCTTGTGGTCGGTGAGGTCAACGTCGGTGCTCTCCATGCCGTCCAGCATCATGGCGCCGGAGGAGTGGCGGGTGAGCAACTTGACCACGGAGGAGGAGCCGGCCACGCGGTTGGTATAGTCCAGGCTGATCTTGGAGCCGCCCAAGGCTTCCTCGCTGGTGTAGTTGAGGGTGACCTTGCCTGCGAAGAAGATGGAGCCGATGCGGTTCCAGGCATTGGTGAGGGTAACCGTGCCGGTGGTGTACTCGTTGCCAAGCACAAGCTGGCTGTCCGGTTCGTCCAGCAGGAAGTTCACCACGAGCTCACCGCCGCCGCCGCCCAGCTGCCAGTACTTGTTGCCGTTCAGTGTGACGGTATTCAGGGCATCCTCCGTGTACACAGTGCGGCTGCCCACGGTTGTGGGAGCCGTGCCGTACTGAATGACCTGCCCCTCAAGAGCACCCACGAACATGTTCTCATGGTTGCTGAGGTCCACCTGTTGGGTCTGGTCCTGCGTAAGGGCGATGACACCGGTGCTGTCACCTGCGATGTAGTTCAAGGCGGTATTGCCGTCTATGCCTTTCACGGCAATGAAAGCGTCCTCATTCACATGCCACTTTTCGGTCTGGGTGTCGCCAAGCGCGGCATCAGATTCAGCAATCAGGCCGCCTCCGGCCAGGTGCTTGGTGCCGGTGAAGTCGTTGGTGCCGGAAAGGACGAGCGTGGCGCCGCTGCCGCCCAGCTGCATTTCCACGTTGCCGGAACCGGAGATGTTGTGTTCATAGATGTTCTCTGCATCCGTGCCGGAAGAGAACTTGAAGCGCAGCGTGGAGTTCTCCGCCAGCGTTACATCACCTTTCAGGCCGTAGAAAGCGCGGTAGAAATCACTCGTGGTGTCCTCTGCAATCAGCCAGCCCTCAATATACTCGTACTGGTGCTTTACTCCCTCCGCAATTTCCAGCGTGCCCCCGGATTGCACGTTCACGTCTCCCGTGAGGCGGGCGTGGCTGCCCAAGCGGAAAGTGGCGCCGCTTTGAACCTCCACGTTCATCGTGGAATCCGCGTAGTGCCAGTCGTCCGGGTGGAAGTAGCGGGTTCCGGCCTTGCCCTCTATGGAGCCCAAGGCATGCACGGTGTTGGTGCCCACCAGCTCCACGGTGCCGTTGGCCACTGTAAACTTGCTGCCCGCGTTCTGCAGCTTGGTGTGGATGCTGTTGAGTGTCCAGGTGCCGCCGCCCTCGTAGATGACGTTCAGGTGGGAACTGTCCGTGTCTTGAAAGGAGCCGAGGAAGGTGGTGTTGCCCCCGGTCATATAGTGGAGCGTGGTGCTGTCCGTGGAGTTGATGAGGGTGGCGTCCTGCGTGAGGGCGTTGATGGTGAAGCCGTCCGCCTCGATATTCTGGTTCTCCCCGCTGTGCCAATAGAAGTCACCCATGCCGGAGAATTCCAGGTAGCCGCCGCCGTTGCCGAAGGTGACATCTCGCGCAATCTGCTTGATATCGCCGTTGAAGTTCACGGTGGCGCCGTTGTTGATAAGCACGTTGTACGCGGCATAGCCGCCATCCTCGTGCAGATAGGTCGTGCCCTTGCCGCCCAGATTCAGCAGGATTTCGTTGTTCCCCTGCCCCTCCAAATACATGTCGCCCGCGCCCTGCTTGCGCCACTCGCGATAGTAGTAGTCGTTGTGGGCAGCATCCCATTGCGTGTTGGTCACCTGTATATGCAGCTCCGCACCCTTGTCCACAATGTAGCCGGCGCTGTTGAGCATGTAGTCGCGGGAGGCGCCGTCCTTGCCGTCGGTGGCAGAGCCGTTGCTGAGAAGGTAGAACTTGACGTTTTGCCCCTCCGTTGCCCCTTCTCCCGGGGTGAACTGGACATAACCGATACCCGTGTCTACATCTCCGTCAAGGTAGATGTTGTTGCGTTCATCATCACTGGCGCTGAAAACAATATTCTCCGTGTTGAAGAGGTCGCCCAGGTGCATCTGCTTACCCGCGCCGTTGCCGTTGGCGTTGAAGTAGGTGTTGCCATAGCTGAACCAGTTCTGCACATCTTTCTGATCTGCCAAGGACAGCCAGGTGTAGACGGTTTCTTTGGTTTTCAAATCCGAGCCCACGCCACAGAAGTAAACCGTTTCAAAACCGTTGCCACCCGTGACATATCCGTACTGGGTGGTAGTTTCCACATGATTGGTGGAATCGGAAATATGCTTGCTCAGCTCGGCATTGTACACGGCACCATGCAAGTGCACGCTATTCCCGGCGGCGACCATGTCCACATACTGGTTGAAGGACTCCATGGTATCAATGGTCCATGTACTGGCACCGCGGGAGTAGCTGTTGTCGCCGCCGCGGGCCTGGTGGCAGGCGATAAGCTCATACTCCTGCGTTATCTCATTCCACGCCCACACCGGGCTGCCGGAATCGCCGCTGCGGGAAACGAAGGGCAACAGATTGGCTTTCGGATTCTCCGCCGTAGGCTGACCCACGCCATTGGGCCCGTAGTCGCGTATACCTACCACATGGATGGTGTACACATCGTCAATCACGCCGCGGTTGTCAAACGGGCCGGCCTCGGGATTGAAGGGATCGTATGCTTGGGGATAAGATTCGCTGGTTCCCTGATAGCTGAACCCGATGGTTTCGCAGATACCGCCGGTAATATAGGCATAACCTCCGGCCACGCTGTGGGTGTTGCCCTCAAAGTCGGCCTGGTCCTGGCTGCCTGCACCGGCGCGGTAATGGATGAGATTTTTCACATCGCCGCCGTTGCGGATGTACTCGGAAACATCAAACACGCCGGAGGCGGTGATATCCGTGAAAATCTTGCTGGAGCGGGTGAGCTTGTAGTCGATGGACGGCTGAAGCAAGAACGCCTTGTTCTCACTGCTGCGGTATTCCACACCCTGGTAGTGGATAGCCTGGTTTTCACCGAGGTAGCGCGGGGTGAAGCTGGGGTTGGGGCAGCCGTTGTGAGCCACGGTGGCAGTGTAGTTGTAGCCCACGGCGGTGAAGGCACCATCGTTGTTCATGCCCTCGAAACTGATCATCTTATCCTGCGGCAGACGCCCCGGTTCCGCCCCCGTGGTGTAAGGGATGAGGATGCCGTTCTCCCTGGTAATGGCGGTGAGCAGCTCGTTCACCTGGTACACGCTGTAGCGCCCCATATTCTGCCCGAAATCGGTGTAAATGGTGGGAGAGACGCCCGCGTGCATGCACCCGGCTTCCGCCGTGGAGTAGTAGGTGGAGCCAGCAAGGACAGCCAGCAATGCCTTGCGGAGTGTATTCGGAAGATGAAGTTTCATGATACGATAAACTGCCTGCCCGCAGCATTCCCTGCCCGAGCGTTGTTTTGATTCTATCAAAACCGAGGCGCCGCCGTCAAGCCGATTCCCCTTGTTTTTCTAAGGAAAATCAGCGTTTATTACCCATAAACAGACAAGAGGGTTTCATGTTCCCATCAGCACATTACGCTCATTCCGTCCAATTACAGAATTTTAAGACAAACCTGGCAGATGGAAGAAGCTTGCAGCGTTGGCGGTGGTTTGGGCGGCAATCTCCTCCAGGGGAACACCGCGCAGGGCGGCCACTTTTTCCGCCACATAGCGGGTGCGGCCGGGGAAGTTGACCTGGCCGCGGAAAGGTTCCGGGGAGAGGTAGGGGGAATCCGTCTCCAGCATAAAGCGGTCCGCCGGGCACCAGGCGGCAATCTCCTGCACGGCCTGGGTTTTC
>JAZLFB010000201.1:0-3936 GCA_045615585.1 Akkermansia sp. | reverse complement strand
CTCCCTGGCGCAGCAGAACCCGCACGCGGGTGTGACCAGAGCAGACGGCAACTACCGCGTGAAGGGCTATGCCCCCGGCAGGAACGCCTTCATGCTCAACGCGGGCGTGAACGCGGTCTTCTCCGATTCCTGGAGCGCGGGTGCCTTCTACACGCTGGAAACCCGCCGCCACAGCGTGGACCAGAGCGTGAACGCCAGCGTGCGCTACACGTTCTAACACGCCTGTCACACGGAATCATCCCCCTGCCCCGCTTGGCCACAAGAGCCTTGCGGGGCGGTTTTGTGCCCCATTCATGCGTATGGCAAAGTATTTTGGGGGGGGACGGTAGGTGATGCGCAAAGCGCTTCATGATGGCTTTGAGACATGCAACCGGATAGTGGAGCCGCCCCGCCTCGTCACGCCGAAGCATTGGCGAAGGCGGACGTATGGCGGGGTGGCTCCACTATCCCGTTGCTCATTACAAAAACTTCCAAGATTCGCTTCGCGTTTCATCCACCCTACCACCCGAATTCAAAGGCTCGAAAAATTCTTTGGGACACATGTAGGTTGATATCGCTTGGGAGAATTCTTCCTTGACCCAGCCAATAGACAGACATATACTCCGTGCAACACATTATGCTATGAAGAAAACGCTCTGCCTTTCCTTGTTGGCTGCCACCCTGCTGGGCGGGCAGGTGTTCGCAAGTGTTGATATCTTGCCAAGTGCTGTAAAGCTTCCATACGGTTCAGGAGCATACGCCGGGACGTATTCGGAAACCGGCGGCACACTCACCCCCGTCACTCTCACCATAACTGAGGGTACGGGCGGTTCATATACGTATGATGCCAAAATTGTGTACGGAGCGCATGCCGACTCCGAGCCAGGGGCGTCCGTAGACGTCAATGCCTCCGGCAATCGGGTCTCGATTCTCTCAGGCACCTTAACCCATGGAGTGTACGGAGCGTATGCCTCGTCTGGCGGCCAGGTTGTGACATCCAACAACCTAGTCTACGTAGCCGGCGGCGTTCTGGACGGCTTATCCGTAGGCAATCCCATCCGCGGCGGGTATGCAGACAGCAGCCCGATGCTGGACCGATTCGGATCCAGCGAAGCCAACGGCAACACTGTCATCATCTCCGGTTTGGGGCAAGGTAGCGGCTTGCCGAATGTGATCGCAGGGGTGGCTGTGAACCGCGGCACCACTTTCGGGGAGCCTCCGTTGCCCACGGCTACGGCATGCAACAATGAGCTCCACCTGGTGGGCATGGGCTTCAGCGGCACCATTCATTACGGCAACTGCCAATCCGTATCCGGAGTGGTGGGCAGCGCATTTAGGGTGGGAACAGCCTCTGCCGGGCGCGCGGAAGCCACCACCTATGTACCGGGAGAGGTAATCACAGTCGCTGAAAACAACTCTATCAACATCTACGGCTCAGGGATAGAGGCCACCGCGCTCAAGGACTTTGACCACCTTAACTTCCATATGGTGGAAAGCGTGATTACCAGTGCGCCTCCCATGATAACTCTTACCGATGGAGTCAATCTGTCGGAGGTGGAGCTCTCCTTCGACATTTGCGAGGCTATGAGCTGGACGGAAGGCACCTCCATTACCCTGGTGCAGAGCCAAGGGACAATCACTATCAGCGATGAACAAGAGAGCAAAACCTGGTCTTTCTATGATGGTGAACGCGTGGCGGCAGAAGGCAATATGGCAGTCGTCGGCTCCGGACTTGTGATGAATATCACCAAGGTGTATCCTTCCCCTGTTCCCGAACCCGCCACTGGCGCCCTCTCCCTGCTTGCTCTGGCTGGACTTTGCGCCCGCCGCAGGAAGAAATGAAACGTTAGGCTAGACGCGTCTCTCTCCTGCTCCGCCTGGTATTATACCTGGCGGGGCGTTTTCTGTACCCATACCATCCGCCTAGGTTTGGAGCAGCCCGTGACAACGGCTTCAGGCTTGAAAGATCCCTACATAAAACGCCGCCCCGCATTGCTGAGGGGCTGCATCACACACATAACACTTCATTTCCTTAATGAAAACATACGTGTGTCTCTGAACGTCCGCGCCACACATCCTAACATTTCGCACAGGGAATGCATGCTGTTTTTTTGCAGAGCGTATCATTTCTTGAGCGGCGTTGTGTGCGCCCCGCCCGCGTATTTTTTGCAACTTTCCCTTGACCTAGGCACAGCAAACGCTTATACTGCTTCCCTGTGTACGGATAGGGTGTCCGTACCTTTTCACTCCAAGCAACTCAACAATTACAACCATGAAGAAAACATTATTCGTTTCCATGCTCACCGCAGCCCTGATGGGGGGGCAGGTATCCGCAGAAATTACAGGAACATCCATTGCTGGATATGATTCAGCCGCGAGCGACAGCTCACACTACTATGGCAAGTACTCAATCGACGAATCTGTCACTCTCGGAAATGTCATCATCACGACTGATGTGTATGGTGAAGTTCCGAACGATGCAGAGGTGTACGGCGGCTACGCGAAGTTCGATTCTGCCACCACCAACGCCGTGAATATTTCCGGCGGTCAAGTTGGCAAAATATTCGGCGGCCATGCACGTGATCATGCTGAAGGCAACACTGTGACCATGAACGACGGCGGTAAGGGTGCTCTCATATTCGGCGGCCATGCTACTTACGGCAACGCGACCGAGAATGATGTAACCATAAACGGCGGTTATGTTGAATACGTTGTGTACGGCGGCTGGTCGTATTCCGGCAATGCTACCGGCAACACAGTCACCATGTCCGGCGGTGAGGTTGCTGATGTGTTCGGTGGTCATGCGTACATGTCTGGCATTGCTACCAAGAATACTGTAACCATAAACGGCGGCACGGTTAATTCCTGTGTAATCGGCGGTTCTGGAGAAGACACCGGCGATGTTACCAAGAATACCGTTATCATGCACAGTGGAACGGCTCTTTATGTATACGGCGGCTTCGCGTATTCTGGCGTAGCCTCCGAGAATATTGTAACCATAAACGACGGTTATGTTGATAACGAAGTATACGGTGGCTGGTCGTATTCCGGCAATGTCTCCGGCAACACCGTGACCATGTTTGACGGTTCTGCAGGGGAGCTGGTTGGAGGAAAGACACAAAGTGGCTCTGCCACCGGCAACACAGTGAATATCTCCGGTGGATCTGCCGGGGTGGTGGCAGGCGGTTTGACGGGAATCGGCGATGCCTCCGGAAACACCGTGAACATGTCCGGCGGCTCTGCCCAGATAGTGGTCGGCGGTTATGCGGAAGGCGGCAATGCCTGCGACAACACGGCCATCATGACCGGGAGCGAGGTTGGCTTGTTGGCCGGCGGCGAGGCGATTGCCGGCAATGCGACCGGCAACACCGCCATCATGGCTGGCGGTCTGGTTACTTCCGATGTATATGGTGGTGCCGCTACTGATGGCGGCAATGCCTCGGACAACACGGTCCACCTGGTGGGTGAGGGTGCATCCTACACGGTTGGTGACACCACCTATCAGGGAAGCAAAATCGCGATTCAACGCAGCGTGCATGGAGGCTATGTGGAGGCAGGCGGGGTTAGCAGCAACAACTCCGTCCATATCCACGGAACAGGCGCCAGCATCGGCGGCACCATCGGTTCCTGCCAGATGCTGAATTTCCATATTGTGCAAGGCCAGGCGGGTGCCCAAGGTACGCCCATGGTCACGCTTGGAGGAAACGATAGCATTGGCTTGGATCTGGAAGGCGTGGAGCTCGGTTTCTACGGCGATGCCGTGACGGACTGGGCTGCCTTCAACGGCAAGAGCATCACGCTGGTGAACATGACGAGTGAAACCATCACGGGCTTGGTGCAGCCGACGGATTCCGTGGACATCACGGATGAAGCGGGCAAGACCGTAGCCACCGCCACGCTCACGCTCAGCGAAGATTTGCAAACGCTGTTCCTGACCGATATTCAAGGTGTGGGCCC
>JAZLFB010000200.1:0-2790 GCA_045615585.1 Akkermansia sp. | reverse complement strand
CTGCTATATTCTCTCCGGTGTTTGTTTTTTGTTTCATTTCACACCGATTATGAGTGTAATCGGTACAAAGTCAAACACCACTTTTTTTATTCTGTCACCATCCCCTATGGGATGGCAATGATTTATAATTTATAAAGTATTTAATTCGTGCGGCTAACGCCGCAATAAAACGAGCCTCCATCTGACATGTATGTCAGATGGAGGTCCTTCCCTTGCGCGGCAAAGCCGCGCCTAACATCACAACCCGATAAGCCTCACAGCTCCAGCACCATGCCGTCGTAGGCGGGTTCCATGAAGGCGGGGAGGTAGTCGCGCAGTTCGTTGATTTCCAATCGGTGACCGCTGTGGGTTACATAGCCGCGCTTGGGGCGTAAGGCTTTCATGTGGGCAATGTTCTCATCCACCGTAAAATGGGTGTAGTGATTGGGGTAACACAGACCGTCCATGGCAAGGGCATCCAACCCGTGAAGAAGTTTCATGGAAGGTTCGGGGATTTGTTTCACATCGGGTACATAGCCGAAAGAACTCCCCGCATGGCGGAAGACGTAGCCGTGCATCTCCACCTTGCCGTGGATGACAGGCACGGGTGTCACCTCGATATCGCCCACGGTAAAGGGTTTCCCTTCGTGGTCATGCGCGGCGGGGCGAATGTAGCCCTGCCATGTGTTGGAATCCTCAAAAGCCCAGCCGTACATGCGTTTCAGCCCTTTCAGGCAGCGCGGGCCCGCATAGAGCGGCAGACGGTCGGTGCGGTGCCAACAAAAGGCGCGCATTTCATCAAACCCCGCCACATGGTCTAAATGTTCGTGGGTATAAATCACGGCGTCGATGGCGGTCAGATTGTGCTCCAAGGCCTGCATGCGCAGGTCGGGACCGCTGTCCACCAACAGGGTTGTGGTGTCCGTAGAAACCAAAACAGAGGAGCGCCAACGGCGGTTCTTCGGGTCAGCGGAGCGGCAGACACGGCAGTCACACCCAATCACAGGCACCCCTGTGGAAGTGCCGCTACCCAGAAAAAGTACCTTCATCGTCACGTTTGAGATTTGATTTCCGCCGTCTATTATGCCATAATAACGCCGTAACACAAGCCTAACTATGCTGACGCTGCTCAAGATTCGCAACCTTGCCCTTGTCGATGAACTGGTGTGGGAGCCCGCCGCAGGTTTTCTCGGTATCACGGGTGAAACAGGCGCGGGTAAATCGGTGATTATGGGCGGCATTTCCCTTGCCTTGGGCGAACGTGCAGATAAAAGCCTTATCCGCAGCGGGGAGACGCAGTGCAGCATCGAGGCGTTGTTCCAACTCTCCCGCACGGCAGAGACGGATGCTGCGCTGGAGAGCGCGGGCGTGCCGCCCTGCGAGGACGGCTTGCTCATCATCCGCCGCAGTATCACCGCCACAGGCAACCGCCAGTTTATCAACAACACGCCTGTCACGCTGAATCTGCTGCGACAGGTCGGCGCGGGCTTGGTGGATATGCACCAGCCGGATTCGCACCGTTCCCTCACCTCGCAGGAGCGCCAGCTTTGCCTGTTGGATGCCTTTGCGGAATCGCGCCCGCAGTTGCAGAACTACCGCACCGCCTACCGCGCGTGGCTCGATGCCCGTGCCGCCTACCGCGAGCTGTTGGAGAGCGAAATGGCCAACGAGCGCGAGCTGGATTTCCTGCGCCACCAAGTAGAGGAGATTGAACAGGCCGCGTTCACGGCAGAAGAAGTGGCGGGGCTGGAGGAACGCTGGCAGCGCGCGCGCAATGCGGGGCGTCTGCACGATACCGCCGTCCCGATGGCGCAGATGGTGGACGGCGACGAGGATTCCCTGCTCTCCCGCCTGCACCAGTTGGTGCGCTACGGGCGCGATTTGGAGCGTCTGGATGCCGCCACCCACCGCTGGATTGCCCCGCTGGAGGGGGTGATTGACGAGCTGGAGGACCTTTCTTCTCACCTACAGGACTATGTGGACGGCTTGGAAGCCGACCCCGAAGCCCTTGCCGCGCTGGAAGAGCGCGTGAGTCGTCTCGACACGCTGAAACGCAAGTACGGCGCGGATTTTGAAGCTATCACCGAGCATTTGGAGAACTGCCGCGCCAAGCTGGATGCCATTGACAACCGAGAGGAGCGCCTGCACGAGCTGCAAGCGGCGGAGGAAGCCGCGCTGACCGCGCTCATGGCGGCGGGGCGCGCCCTGTCTGCCGCGCGCCGCAAGGCAGCCCCGCGGTTGGAAAAAGATTTTCTCACCCACGCGGCGCAGTTGGGCTTCCGACAGTCGCTGTTCGAGGTACGCCTTACCCCCACCGAAGCCCCCACGCCGCAGGGTATGGAGTGCATCGACTTCCTGTTCGGCCCCAACCCCGGCGAGCCGTTGAAAGAGCTGCGTCTCATTGCCTCCTCGGGCGAGTTGGCTCGCGTGATGTTGGCGTTGAAGAGTGCCCTTGCCAAGCAGGATGACACCCCGCTGCTGATTTTCGATGAGATTGATGCCAACGTGGGCGGCGAGATTGCCCGCGCCGTGGGCATGAAGATGCGCGAACTGGGGCAGGAACACCAAGTGATTGCCATCACCCACTTCCAGCAGGTGGCCGCCCTAGCCGACCACCACTACCTGATTGCCAAGGGCGTGACCAACGGTCGCACCGTCTCGCACCTCAACGAGGTGACGGACGACGCCCGCATTGCCGAACTGGTACGCATGCTGGGCAGCAGCGGCGAAACCGCCGCCGCCCACGCGCGCGAATTGTTGAAACGTTAAAAGCGTTTGAGGTTTATCGGGTTAGAAAATGCGGCAGTTCAT
>JAZLFB010000199.1:0-23664 GCA_045615585.1 Akkermansia sp. | reverse complement strand
GTTTCCTCCGCAGGGGGCATCGTTTCTTCCGCCATCGGCATTTCGGGTGCGGCGGCGGGCATATCGGGTTCAGGCACAGGCGGGGTATTCAGCGCCGTTGCGGGTTCTTCATCTTGTGTCATAGGGTCAAAAAAGGGGATGGGGTTAGGATTCAAAGCCGACCCAAGCCTCCTCTCGGCTGCGGATTTCCGTCAGCCAATCGGTCGGTACGGTGCCGGCGGGGGAGGCGGTCAGGCGGGCGGGCGCGGCTTCCTGCAAGCGAGCCAAGCGTTTCAACGCCACGGCATCTCCGGGGCAGCCGAAGCGACCCGCGCGGTACATGTTCCAAAGCGCACGGCTCACCGTCCCGCGCGTTTCGGCGGGCACGGAGGACTGCGTTTCCAAACGCTGCAACAAACGCTGCCGTGTTTCCAACGGCAGCGGGGCGGTAGACAGTTGCAAGCGCAGGGCAGCGGTGTCGGCGCCGCTGTGTTCATCCACCCTGCGGCGAAAGTCACAGAGGAGCCGTGTTTCCTGTCCACGGCGCGGGGCGGCAGTTTCCTGCACCACCCCCAGCTGCCGCGCCTGTTGTACGGCGGCGGCATCGGGCTCCCGCCCTGCTGCCACTTGTTGCGAGAACTCCTGCGCCCAGCGTTGTTCCAACTGTTGCTGCACGGCAGCGGCGCGGTTCTGCAAGGCGCGGCGGTCTTCTTCGCGTTGGGGCAGCTCTTCCGTGCCGCCCATCCAAGCGGTCAGCGTTTCCACAGGCTGTGTCTGCAAAGCCTGTTCCCAACGTGACAGTCGGCAGCGGCTGGTCACTTCCTCCTGCCGCTGCCCCAGCTCGCCCTCGGGTACAAAGACACCGCGCCCCATCTGCAACCAGTGGGCAGCCTGTCGTTCATCGCCCGCCGCTACGGCCTGTTCCAAACAGCCCTGCCAGCGGTTGCGGGATTCACCGATACGCCCCAGCTCGTGCTCTCGGCGGGCGCGCTGCGATTCCGATGCGCCGTAAACCGCCGCCATCTGCTGCCCCAAGGGGCGTTCCGACGGCGGAAGGTCGGCCAATGCCTCCTGCAAGAGGGGGCTGTTCTGCTGTCGCCATGCCGTCTCCCAATCCAAAGAAGCGTTGCCGTTCATAGCATCGCACACCGACTGTGCCGTTTCATGAAAGACGGTTTTCAGGCGGTCGGAAAAAGCCGCCATGTCGCCCACAGTATGCACGCGAGCACAAGCTAAGCGCTGTTGTTCCGTTGTTGCGGTATCGGGAGCAGCGGGCGGATTGGATTCCTCTTCTTCGGCAAGAGGCTCTGTTTCGTTCTGCTGAGCGGATTCCTTCTGCTTTGCTTCTTCCGCAGGGGGCTGTTTTCCGTTCTCTTCATTCTCGGTCTCTGCCAAGCCCGCACCCAGCGCACCGAATCCCTGCCCCAAAGCATCCCATGCGGCGGCGCGTTCCCTGATTCCTTGCGTGGGTATCTGCACGCTGCTTCGGGGAGAAGCCAGCATAGCCCACTCTCGCATACGTATTGCCATATCGGCAAGCATGCAGCGGCGGCGGGCGCACGTCAACGCTGCCGCAAGGGGACACTAGTGTTTTTCAGGTGCGAATTACCAAGGGAATCGTCGGCTGTACACCCGGCGACCGTTTTCATCCCATCCGTGCCGACGCAGAAAAGACACAATTTCAGCGCGGCTCCACCAATCATCCTCCTTCAGCGCGCGTCCCAGAATGCGGCTCTGTTCGCTCACGCCCGCGGCATTCAAATGACCGCCGAAATCGGAAAAACAGTTAACATTATCCTCGCACCCCAAGCGCTCATCATGCAGCACGGGAATACCCAGCTCCAAATGTTGCAATACCTGCCACGCTTTCAGCGGGCGGTCTTCCGTGCGGTTGTATGACACGGGCATCATGCACGCCAACTTCACGCCGCGAGATTCGCAGTAGGTTTTCAGGGTGGAGAGGAGGCGGACATAGGGTTCGCTCAAACGAGGCAGCGCAGCACCGTCCAACCGCCCGACAGTGGCGGGCGCCGTACCCTTCAACTCGTCCGAACGAATATCCATCCAGCCCGAGGGGTGAATCACCGCAATATTATCGTATTTGTAGGGGGCTTGCAGAGGGTTCAGCAACCGCTTGGTAAGGTGCATGGAAAACTCTCCCGAATTGCCGCAAAAGATTTTTTGAAGCGTCTCCGCATTACAGGGTACCAGCCCGCTGTCAAACAGAGAAACGCCCGTTCGCTGCCACGCCAACTTGGCCCCGTTCGAGTAAATCCCGGACAAGCCCATGCAAGAGAAAATAAGCGTATCGCCCTTCTGCAAATAGGGAAAAGCAAGCGACATGTTGACAGGCATACCGAACCCGGCCTGTCCCGCCGCATTGATCGAGCGGACGCCGTACCCCTCCAACAGTTGCTTGGGGTCAATGCCGGCCCGCAGTTCGGAACCACCCGCCCATATATAGCAAGGTCCGGGGCTTTGTCGCAGTTGGTCAGCCCACCTATCCGAGACTTCGGCAGCACGCCCGAAAAAGCCGGTCTCGGGGCAGAGATAACGGTCGTAAAGTTGCGAGAAGAGCAAACCGCCCACCAAGCCACCCAGCAAAGCAAAGAGAAGAGAACAGCGTTTCATGGCATCAGAAGGCAAAGTAGATAAAGGAGCTGACTTCTGCGGGTACCAGCAGCACAATGAGCGCCGCCATCACCCCACAGGCCGCCGTGTCTGTGAACAGGGCATAGGGGTGGTTACGCCGTTTCAGCGAAACATATTCCACCGCCACCATCAGGAAAGAGAGAAGCAGGAACGGTGCCACCATGGCACCCGTCGTTTTCAAATCCATCATCTCCTGCACAAATGCGGCGGGGTTATAGGCGGCAGGGGTGACCAGCAAACGCAGATGCTGCTGCATCAATCCCATATCGGTATCCGTAAAGATGAGGAAAGAGCCAACCATGGCAACAAAGGTCAGCCCGCAGCCCACAGGGGCGGGCATGTGCAGCCCCGCCTTGCGGAACAGGCGCACCCCCACAATGATAGCCCCGAGATAAGCACCCCACAGCAGATAATTCCACCCCGCGCCGTGCCAAATACCCGAAATGAGGAACACCGCCATGATATTGAGCGCCCACAGGCGCGTGCGGCTGCCGCCCAGCGGGAAATAAACGTAATCGCGGAACCATTGCAGCAACGTGGCATTCCACCGCCGCCACAGGTCGCCCATATCGGAGGAGAGATAGGGTGCCCAGAAGTTCATTTGCAGCGTCACGCCGAAACAACGCGCCATGCCGTAGGCCGACAGCGCGTAGCCCGCAAAATCGAAATAGATGCGGAACGTGAACACCAGCGTATTCACCATCAGGTGCAGCGCGCTGCCGCCGCCGTAATGCGGCAGGTAGGCCGCCGCCAAGTTATCCGCCAGCGCCATCTTGAAAAACAGACCCAGCAGCACATAACGCAGCCCCGCGTCCAGATTCTCCCCTTTCAGGTGCAAATCAAGCTGTTGCAACTGCGGCAGCAGCGCTTCGCGCCGCTCAATGGGACCCGCCACAATCTGCGGGAAAAAGGCGCAGAAGTTCATATAATCCAGCAACTTAGGCAGGGGCAGCCCGCGCAGCAGGGTATCAATGCAGAAGCCGAGGATTTGGAACGAGTAAAATGAAATACCCACGGGAATCACCAAGTCGCGCAGCGTATCCCACGGTTGGTGCAGCACCGACACGCCGAAAAAGTAAGCATATTTGTAGTACGCGAGCGGCAGCAGCAACAGCGGCACCAGCGCCGCCAGCATACCTTTGCGTCCGCGCGGCGACAGATGCACGCCCGCGCAACAGGCGGCATAAGCCGTCAGCATCACCCCGCAGAAAATGAGCAGCGTCTGCCAACTGACCAACCCGAGAAGGAACAGGCTCAACACCAGCATGAACACTTTATGAACCAAGCGCAGCCATGTCTCGCGGCGGCGCAACAACACATTGAGCAACAGCAGCACAGGCAGCGCGACCAACAGGGTCAGCCAGAATGAGAGACGGCAGAAATCCATAACGTAACGCCGCTTTTATAATGGGCGGCAGAGAAAAAGTCAAGCGGCTAATGAGCCGCAGCAGGCGCTCTCCTTATCTCAAGGTACCTTCCGTCACACCGATGCGGTCAAGCAGGTGCAGCTGTTGCAGCAGTTTTTCGGGGGCAAGGTTGCCGCGCAACAGGGCGCGGTAGGCATCTATCAACTCGCGGGTGCGTTCGGCGTTTTCCTCCAGCAGCTCAAGTCGGAAGCGATTAAGCCCGCAGCGGCGCATACCCTCGGCATAGCGGGCTGCCGTCTGTGCCTGTCCGTTGAACAGAGTGTTGCGGCAGCCCTCATCACTGCGCAGGTAGTGCATGGCGTGAGTGCGATCCATCACGCGCACCTTGTGATGTTCGCAGGGTTGCCCGCAATCCTTGAAACTCGTGCCGTTCGACAGGAAGGTGCAGAACACGCAATGCTCGGTGTGGAAGAGCGGCATGTGCTGGTGCAGCGTCAGCTCTAACGCGGGTCCGCAGCCGCTGCGCAACAGGTCGGCCAGTTGGGCGGCGTTCAGGTCGTACGATACCGTGCAGAGCTTCATACCTGTCTCCAACCACAGGCGCACGCTCTCCTCGTTGGCGGTGTTCAGCGAGAAATCCGCTATCATCGGCACCCCCTTGTCACGGAAATACTGCGCAGCACCGATATTGCGCACCAACACGCCGTCCGGTTTGGCAGCGTTGATAAACTTGAAATAGCCCGCCTCGTGCGGCTTCATGATGCGCAGCGTGGCAATCCAGATACGCAGCTCGGGGTAGGCAGCGCGAAGCTCCGCCACCACGGGTTCGTATTCCTTCAAATCCTTGAAATCCAGATAGATGCGTTTGATACCCGCCTCGGCGGCGGCAAAGGCTTGGTCGCGCTCGCGGCACAACACGGAGAGCTTGTAACCCTTGGCGGGGGCGGGCGGCATGGTGAAGCCCGCCGACGGGCGCACCAAGGGTTCTGCGGGCGGCACAGGGGCGTCGGCACCTGCGGCATCCAGCTTCTCCACCAGCTCGCGGCGCATCTTGTTGAGCAGCGAGAGGGGGAGCATCAGCCCTTCCTCCAGCTCAAAACGGCAGTTCCCCAAGCGGTAGGCCGTGCCGCCCAAGCGGCTGAACTGGGCGGTGATGACATCGGGCGTGAGCGGGCGTTTCTCTGCGGGCTCCAGCGGTTGACCGCTGCCCACGGAGACTCCGCGACAGGTGGCACGCAGTTCGCCGCCCATACGCCCAGAAAACTCAATATCCAACGTATCCCCTGCCGCCGTCTCGGCATGGCGGGCAAAGTTGCACCATGTGGCGTGCAGCGATTTCTCCAGCAGCGGGTCGGCGGTTTTCCACAGCAGATTGCCGGGGCGCACCCAACGCCAGTCAATGCGGCTGCCCTTGCCGTGGAACCACAGGCGGGTACCCTCTGCCTTCCAAATGCGACCGCCCTGCTCTTCGTTGCGGTCCTGCCCCGCGTCAATCACAAAGCCGTCTCCGGGGGCTACGGGAACCACGGGCGGGCTGTCCAGCTCCACCCACCCCTCACCGCAGCGCACAATGCGCCCCGCCAAGGCACCGCGTTTCTTGCCGAAACGACCGTGCGTGAGCAGCGGGTGATTGGTGCCGTCCAGCCAACCGGTTGAGAAACCGCGAGAGAACGCCATCTGCATGGCGTACAGGTCGGCGGCGCGGGTGGGGCTGTCGTTATCGCGCCCGCGCAGGGCGGCATCCAAAGCGCGGCGATAGGCACGCGTGACAGCGGCGACGTATTCAGGGCTTTTCAGGCGACCCTCAATCTTAAAACTTTTCACGCCCGCCGCCAACAACTGCGGCACGCGGTCGAGCGCGCACAAATCCTGCGGGGAGAAAATGTAACGGCGCTCCCCAAGGTCGCGCATGCGTCCGTCTACCTCCAAGCGGTAGGGCATGCGGCAGGCTTGGGCGCATTCGCCGCGGTTGGCGCTGCGCTGCCCCAAGCTCTCGCTGGTGAGACATTGCCCCGAATACGCCACGCACAGAGCACCGTGACAGAACACCTCGATGGGCTTGTCTGTCGCCTTGGCACAGGCTTCAATCTCGCGCAGGGAAAGCTCACGGGAGAGCACAATCTGCTGCGGGTCAAAGAGTTCATCCGCCAGTTTCACCGCCTCGGGGCTGCTGAGCGTCATCTGGGTGGAGAGGTGCAGCTCCGTCTTCCAACGCCCCAAGCGGCGGTAGTGGGCAATCAGGCGGCACATGCCCATATCCTGCACAATCACGCCGTCGGCATCGGCGGCGTTGAGGGCATCCAGATACGCCAGTGCGCTGTCAATTTCCGCAGGGAAAATCAGCACATTCAGCGTCACATAGCCGCGCACGCCGTGGTTGTGCAAAAAGCGCATGAGAGCAGGCAAATCCTCCAGCGTAAAGTTATCCGCACGCATGCGGGCGTTGAAGCGGTCCAACCCGAAGTACACGGCATCCGCCCCGTTGGCCACGGCGGCGCGCACGCAATCCCAGTTGCCCGCAGGGGCAAGCAGTTCGGGGCTTCGGGGAGGAATAGGCATGGCAAAAATGCGGGTTGCTTACGCCATGCGGCGGATGCGGGCGCGGTCAAAATCCGCGGGGCAAATGGTCACCACCACCTTGTCACCGGGTTTCAGGATATCCAGCAGCGCCGCTTCTTTTTTCTGAATGAACGCCACCGTCTCCTTGCCGTTGGGCAGAACGGCGTGGTAGGCGGTGGGGGCAAAGCGCTCTTTGATGGTGCAAATGCAGTCCAAAAACTGAGAGGGATAAGAAGAAGCCATAGTCGGAAGCAGTAAAAAATCAGAAGAGGATATCCAACCCTTGTCGAATGATATCCGATGCACCCTGAGCGGGGGTATCGGGCTTATCGGCGGGTGTTTCGTCGTTCGTTTCAGGTGCGGCGGGTGCTCCGCCCACTTGTTTCAGGAAATCGGCAAAGATACCCGCAGCGGTGTTCACGCCCTGTTGCGCGGCATCGGCAGCCGCCTTGGTCGCCGCCTGCGGCAGGGCATTCGCCATCAGGGTGGAAAGGCGCACGCTCAAATCCTCCTGCGGGTCATCCATCGTGCCGCTCAGGTTGATATTGACCCATGCGTAGCCCGCATCACCCTTGCCGTTGAAAATCTGCTGCACCACGGGGCCGAGATAGGCAAAGCCCTGCATCACCCCCTGCGGCACCCCCAAGGTGAGCGTGCCGCCCAGTTCGCCCTCACTCCCGATGATGACATGCCCCGTGACGCGAAGAAGGCCACCCTTGGAGCGGATGTCGATGTTATCGAACAGCCATGCGTTTTCAATGTGGAGCCGCTTGTCGGCATAGGGGAAAGAGATACGGCAGTTGGCTTTTTCAATCTGCAGCGTGCGGTAGGGGTAGGTGTTGTCGATTTTCAGTTCGGAGAGGAAGGGCAGACCCTCCAACACCGCCTGTTGCAGCGACATGTTGCCGCTGCCTTTCAGCACGCCGCTGCCGTCGCCCGACAGCACCAGCTTGCCGTACAACTCGCCTGTCAGCTTCTTTTTCCAGTCCTCGTTGAGCAAGCGGTGTACATCTGCCTTGTTCACGGACATATCCGCCGTCCAATGGCGCTTTTCCAAGCCGTAGCGGGCTTGCAGACGGATTTCGCCCGGTGTCAGAATGAAACGGCTGTCGGTAATATTGACCGTCTTGCCGTTGTAGATGATGTTGGCGTGTTTCAGGTTACAGGCACGCAGAAATTCGTAAGGCGTGGTCAGGTGACCGTCTTGAAGGGTGGCCTGCCATTTCTCTTTACTGCCCGCCATGGGTGCGGCGGTGAGGGAGGTCCCCATCAGGGCGTACCCGATTTCCTGCCCCGTGGTGAAGCGGATATCGGCGTTCTTGCATTCCAGCAAATCAAGCTGCACCCCTTGCAGGGAGAAGAAAGAAGAGGATTCCTCTGCCGCCGCAGGAGCAGAAGCGTGGCTCACAGCCGTAGCGGCGGGTTTCACCGCTGTCTTGACAGCGGGGGCATCGGGAGTCGTTTCCGCAGGTGCATTCTCTGCGGCTTCGGCAGCCGCACCGATGGGCGCCCACAGCACCACGCTACCCTCCTCCATCGTCAGCTTATTGATATGCAGACGGCGGCTCAACAGTTCCATGCGCTCAATCTCCATGCTCAGGCGTTCGATTTGGGCAGATTCCACCGCCCCCAGATGCTCCGCCGTCACCTGCGTCTGTCCCACACGGTTGCCGTCAATCACCAGATTATTCTGCAAGCGAATCTCTGCACCCGTGCTTTCGCTCAGGTTCGTCTCCAACTGTTCACGGAACGAATCACTCTGCAACCAAGAGAGGGTCCAATTCCACGCCAACAGACCAAGCAACAATAAACCGCACAAACCCAACAGAATGCGTATCAAAACAACACGCATTCTCTTTGCCTGTTCACCTTTACTTCTCCTTGTCCTACCTTTACTGTGACGTGCCATATCGGGGTGATTCGTTATAACAGGTGCAAACCGATTTTTCAAGACAAATCAGCGGACATGGCACAGCCGCACCACCGAGAGCTGTCCTTTTCCCCGCATTATCGGCGAGCATCCAAGAGACGGCGCAAATCGGGATTGGCGAAATAATTTCTCGAGCGCAGCGTGCTGACAGCACCCGAAAGCTCCTTCTCTGCCTTATTCAGCGTGATGGCGGTATTTTCCGTCACGCCGTCGTCGGCATGTTGGGCGGCAAAGGCCGCCAACACTTCATCCGTCGTCAGCACGGCCTGTAACATATCGGCCACTTCCGCAGCAGTGGCGGCATCCTGCACGCGCGCCAGCAGCATGGTCATTTGGGCGCGGTGGTGAGCCAGCAACACGGCGGCACCCTCCGCCGCACGGGATTCCGGCAGGGAATCCGTGAGCAGAGCGGAAAACGACAGCGCCGCCGGCAGCACGCGCGAGCCGTAGGCATTGTGCTCTTTCAGCCGACAGACGGCATCATCCAACAAGCGGCGAGCCTGCGTGCTGCGGGTCATAAAGGATTTGGCAAAATCCGCATCGGCGGGAATGTTCTCCGACGCGGCATGAGCGGCGGCATGCAGCTTGCTCATGGCAATGAAATCCACCGCCACGCGGGGTGCCACCAAGTCCGCCGATTCGGTATCGGACACGGAATCCAAGGCGGCTGCCACGTCCTCCAACAGCGAGACAAGGCTGTCCATCGTCTGCTGCTCCGCCGACACCTCGGGTGCGGGCGCAGCGGTCTGCGGCTCTGCGGAAACGACCGCAGCGGCACAGGCAGCAAACAGGCAGAGGAGAGAGGAAAGACGCATAAGTTGCCCCAATATAGCACATTCTGCCCGCAATGCAATGAAAAAGGCTTGATTTTCCCTGTATCTTCCCTTATAGTCGCGCGCGACATGTCCGAACGTAAAAATCCGTATCCTTTTGATGTTTTTGAACCCAAGTGGCAAGCCGTTTGGGACAGTGAAAAAACTTTCAAGGTGCACAACCCCGGTGAGGATGGTTTTGACGCCTCTAAGCCCAAGTGCTACATCCTTGATATGTTCCCCTACCCCAGCGGCGCGGGTCTGCATGTGGGTCACCCCGAGGGCTACACCGCCACCGATATCGTGAGCCGCTACAAGCGCATGAACGGCTTTAACGTGCTGCACCCCATGGGCTGGGATTCCTTCGGTCTGCCCGCCGAGCAGTACGCCATCAAGACGGGTCAGCACCCCTCCATCACCACCTACGCCAACATCGACAATTTCCGCCGCCAGCTCAAGATGCTGGGCTTCTCCTATGACTGGGACCGCGAAATTGCCACCACCGACCCGCACTATGTGCGCTGGACGCAGTGGATTTTCCTGCGCCTCTACAACTCCTACTACAACGAGGAGCTGAAGAAGGCCTGCCCCGTGAGCGAGCTGGAAGCCAAGGGCTGGACGCGCGAGCAGATTGACAACGTGCGCCTTGCCTATGTGGCCGAGGGGCTGGTGAACTGGAGCCCCGACATGGGTACCGTGCTGGCCAATGAAGAAGCCGAGGAATGGAAGAGCAAGGGCTTTACGGTGGAACGCCGCAAGCTGCGCCAGTGGATGCTGCGCATCACCGCCTACGCCGAACGCCTTATCGACGAGCTGGAGCCGCTCGACTGGCCCGAGAGCATCAAGCTGCTGCAGCGCAACTGGATTGGCAAGTCCACGGGTGCGGAAGTGAATTTCGATTGCAACGGCAAAACCATCACCGTGTACACCACGCGACCCGACACGCTGTTCGGCGCCACCTACATGGTGCTTTCCCCCGAACACGAGCTGGTGGCGGAAATCACCACGCCCGAACAGAAAGCCGCCGTGGAAGCCTATCAGGCCGCATGTGCCGCCAAGAGCGACCTTGAACGCACCGACCTCTCCAAGGAGAAGACGGGCGTGTTCACCGGTGCCTACGCCACCAACCCCGTGAACGGCAAGCAGATTCCCGTGTGGCTGGCAGACTATGTGCTGACAGGTTACGGCACAGGTGCCGTGATGGCTGTGCCCGCTCACGACAGCCGCGACTTTGAGTTCGCCACCAAGTTCGGCATCGACATCATTCAGGTCGTTCAGCCCGATGACGCCAACACCGCTTGGCAGAACTTCTGCGGCTATGACGGCACGATGGTGAACTCCGCCCACTTCGATGGTCTGTCCGTGACAGAGGCCAAGAAGAAGATGATTGCTTGGCTGGAGGAAATGCACTACGGTCACGGCAAGGTGAACTACAAGCTGCGCGACTGGCTGTTCACCCGCCAGCGTTACTGGGGCGAGCCCTTCCCCATCATCTGGAACACCGAGGACGGCAACCACTACGCCATCCCCGAAAGCGAGCTGCCCCTGTTGCAGCCCGAGATGGAGGACTTTAAGCCCAGCGGCGACCCTCGCGGTCCCTTGGTGAAGGCCACGAGCTGGATTCACTACTCCGACACGTTTACGCGTGAGACGAACACCATGCCCCAGTGGGCGGGTTCTTGCTGGTACTACCTGCGCTACCTTGACCCCAAGAATGACAACGCCTTCGTGGATAAGAAGGTGGAGGATTACTGGATGGGCAGCACGGGCAACCCCGGCGGTGTGGACCTGTACGTGGGCGGCACGGAGCACGCGGTGCTGCATCTGCTCTACGCCCGCTTCTGGCACAAGGTGCTGTTCGACTACGGTCTGGTGTCCACCAACGAACCGTTCAACAAGCTGGTGAATCAGGGTCTTATTCTGGGTGAGGACAATCAAAAGATGTCCAAGAGCCGCGGCAACGTGGTGAACCCGGATGACATTGTGCGCGAGTACGGTGCCGACTCCCTCCGCATGTACGAGATGTTCATGGGTCCCCTCAAGGAAGTGAAGCCTTGGGCTACCAAGGGTGTGGAAGGCATCAGCCGTTTCCTTGCCCGCGTGTGGCGTCTCGCGATGGTCGAGAACCAAGAGGGTGTGTGGCAGCTTTCCGGCAAGATTACCGCCGAGGACAACGGTGCCGTTACCCCCGTGCGCAAGGAAGTTCACAAGACCGTCAAGAAGGTGACGGAGGACATTGAAGCCATGAGCTTCAACACCGCCATCTCCAAGATGATGGAATGCGTGAACGCCATGACCTCCGCCGACAGCGTGACGCTCACGGACTACGTGACGCTGCTGCATGTGCTGAACCCCTACGCCCCGCACATTACGGAAGAGCTGTACGCCCTGCTGAGCGAACAGTTTACCACCCTGCCCGCCTGCCAGCTGTGCCAACAGGCTTGGCCGACCTACAACCCCGAATATCTGGTGGAAAACACCAAGGAAATCGTGATTCAGGTGAACGGCAAGCTGCGTGACAAGCTGACGGTGGCTGCCGACATTGCCAAGGATGAGCTGGAAGCCCTTGCCCTTGCTTCTGCCCGCGTGCAGGAGTTCACAGCGGGCAAGACCGTCCGCAAGGTCGTGGTGGTACCCGGTCGCTTGGTCAACATCGTGGCCAACTAAAGTTATCGCACAGAAAAATATCAATCCCCTTCATCCGGTGGATGAAGGGGATTTTTTACCGGCTGCTACGTTAATACCGCATCTCAGAAAATTCACGCATAAGTATTAGTCCGAATACAGGCTTACTAATACCGCACGTCTTATAACCAATTAACTATTAACATCGTAAAACAATTTAAACAAAAAAAAGCAAAACGACAAAAGAGCAAGAATTAATTTACAGCAGAAGTTTTTTTAGTGCAAGGGATATACAACAATTGCGCTTGACTACGGCATTAGTAATAATGTATACTGCCATCTACATATATTCTGTCTTTTTACAGAAAAAAGTTGTTGTAATCAGAAGCTATTTCAAATCACATGTTTCATGCAAACCCAATTTCCAAATCTTTCACAGGTAAAAAACTGTATTTTGAAGTCATTAGAGTAGTGGCAATTCTGCTTGTTATATTTAATCATACAGAGGCATTTAACATCCCTCTTATGAGCAATCCGATGATTCCGCAGATTGCCATAAAGCTGTTTTTGTCAATCTGCGACAAAACCGCTGTTCCTCTTTTCTTCATGATTAGCGGCGCACTGCTATTGCACAAAGAAGAAAGTTTTAAAACCCTTATTTGTAAACGAATACTCCGTTTCTGCATTATTATTCTTTTTATTCAATTTATTCAGCACGCGTATGCGCACTATGTACTTGGAGCCAATTTCGGCATTCGAATGTTCTTCATGGCTCTTGTGAGAGGTTATTGCATTCCGGTGCCTGCACAATCAATGAATTTAACCATTTGGTTCTTATATGCTTATCTAGCCTTTTTGGCTCTTTTACCATTCCTTCGTCTCTTGGCAAAGCATATGACGAACGAACATTTTGTTTTTCTTTTTGTTCTACAACTCACAACGTGGGCGTTTTTGCCCTACGCCGACACTTTTTACACAAAATATCTTTTCCTCTGCAATAACGCTTATCTTTTCACGTTGGCCGGTTATTATGCGGAACATAGAATCCGCATTGAATCATTCAACAAAAAATGGATTATCATTTCGTGCGCCACCTCACTGTTATGCATATTAGTCAGCATTATTATGTATAGGGTTGCGCAGCTCGTTTCGGTAGGAAAATTCGCTAATCAGTACACTCTTTGCTTTACCGGTGGGCTTCTCATTCCTTGCATTACGCTGTTCCTCCTCAGCAAAAAAATATTATCCGGCAACATTAAGCCCGCAATTTCCAAGGTAATATGTCTTCTTGGTTCATCGGTTTTCTTCATTATGCTATTCGAAAACATACTGAGAGAATTTTCTCGCTTCGTCATTACTTCATACACCCATTTTTCATCCATTTACATGAGAGACCTCTCCATTACCCTTTTTGCCGCATGTCTGGGTTTTGCTTTGGGAATTGTATTCAAAAGAATTCCTATCATCCGAAAATTTATATAAAAATTGAATTATTTTCAACAAATTACTAATCTTACAAACTTCAGAAAGACTTCTGTTTTCGGTCTCTGCTGACGGTGCTTTTTTCTTGACTCGCCGCTGTCCGTTCCTGATAATAAGCCGAGCAAATCCAAGATTTTATGACTCTCTATCACGTCGCTAAACCCGATGGCACCCGCATGGGTCCGTATGATGAAACCATGCTGCAAAGCATGCTGAATGACGGTCTTCTGACCGCCGACTGCCTTGTCTGGACGGAAGGATGGACCAACTGGCAATCCATCACCACCGTCGCAACCCCGCCCGCTGCCGACTCCACCCCTGCGGCATGGGGACCGATTGTTGCCTTTAAGAGCGCAGTGTTCGGTCGTTACGCCACCTTTACAGGGCGAGCCTCCCGCTCCGAGTACTGGTGGTTCTATCTGGCAGAGATGTTGTTATTCTGTTTGGCAACATTCGCCATCGGCTTTCTTGTCGCCATGGCCAAAGACCTCTCGGGGGATAATGAGTGTGCCGGAATCAGCGGTGCCGTTGGGGGCGTTTTGCTGATTCTGGCAGTTCTGGCACTCATTGTTCCGAACATTTCCGTTACGGTGCGCCGACTGCACGATGCGGGCTACAGCGGCTGGTTCTACCTGCTCAATTTTGTACCCTACGTGGGCGGCATCATTCTCTTCATCTTCACGCTGCTGCCCTCTGCCCCGCCCAATCAGTGGGGTACAGGCCCGGATAAACCCGCGAAGTGAAAGGCCAAGAATCAATTATTTTGTGAAGCCCGCCCCTACGGAATAAAATTGAGGAGAAGGTATTAAAGACAACGCCGAAACAGCGGGAGTTCAGAAACACTTTCACCCTTTATAAGACATCAGCGTAGGGTGGTTCTGCGGTCGCGGATGTCGCGGCTGAAGTCTTTGTTCAGCTCGTTTTCGCGGAAATAGGCGTGCAGACGCTTGCGCCAGCGGCGCACAGGGATGAAAAGGCAGAGGTAGCGACCGAAGATGACGCGGGCGCGGGCTTTGAAAATCAGCCAGCGCGTTCCTTTCAACGCATAAGGTTTCAGAATGGGGCTTACCAGCTCGGCACCGCCCATGAACTCCGGTAGTTTGCCTGTGGGATTACGGTAGATATTGGCGCGCCACAGCTCGATATTCGGGGCAAGCTGCTGCTTCACGGCGGCTTGGTCAAGCGCCATCGAGTCATCCTGCCATATCAGCAGGAAATCAACGGTCTTGCCGAACGTGTCGCACATCTCATCGCAAAGGCGTTTAACGGTCTTCGGGTCGCAGCCTACGTCATCAATGCAAATCCACACCAACAGAACGCGGTCTGACGCCTGAATTTTCTCGTAGAAGCGCGCGATACGGCGGTCGTATTTCGCCTTCACCATGTCGTAGTTCTGCTCCATCGGCTCTCCGATAGGGAAATCATGCGGCAGATAAATACCGGGATAACCGTGGTCGAGGTAGGGGTCGAAATCCGGGTCACGAGGGGTGTCCTCCGGCAGTTCCAGATACTCCAGATTTTCTTTCTTCAGGAAGTTGCTGAAATGCGAGCAAACCAGCCGCGCACGACATTCAAAATTATCTTCGCAGGGGTTCTGCATCATCCACCAGTCGAACGGACCGGAGGAAACACGCAGATAATGCTTATTCAGGAACCCCGCTGCCGAGCAGTTGGAACCTAAAGAATAGACAATGTCGTATGTTTTTTTGCGGCCGAACATAGCCGAGAAGATAAGGTGCGGAGTGAAGCGTCGGAGGTTTCAGGCCCGCGGCATTTTCACCACGGCTTTATAGGTAAACAGGGGGATGAAATCGAACAGATAAATCGTGCGGCGGGAACAGGTACCCTTGATTTTCAGGAAGGGGATGCAGCCGAACAGGCGGATGGTGGTGCTGTAGCGTCCGCGCAACAGCAGTTCTTGGTACAGCGCGGGGTTGTCGGCGCGGGCAAAGGCCTGCACGGCGGTGGCGGCACGCGCCATTTTGTCCGCCTGTGCCTTAGAGGTGTTGCCCTCGTACATGCGGTAACGGAACAGCACTTCGGGCAGGTTGGCAAACTCGGTGTACTTCAACAGGCGGCACCACAGGGCGTAGTCTTCGGAGGGGGAGTAGACCTCCTCGTAGCGGATGCCGTGTTCCGTGAGCAGGCTCTTACGCACCATCGCGCAGGAATGGGCAATCACGCAACCGTACATCAACCCCAGCTTGATATCCTGCGGGTTTTCGGGGTAGTTCGAGGTCTTGGCGTTATCCCCGATGTTCTGCACGCGGGCACCCACAACACCTGTTTCGGGGTGGGCATCCAAGTAGGCTACCTGTTTGGCAAAACGTTCGGGCAGCGAGATGTCATCGTGATCCATCACCGCCAGATACTCGCCCTGTGCCAGTTCCACCAGCTTGTTGCGGGAGGGGGTGATGCCGATATTCTTCTCGTTGCGGCTGTATTTGATGCGCGGGTCCTTGTACTCCGCCACCACGGCATCCAAGCGCGTGTTGTCGGGGGAGTCGTTGAGGAGCAGGAACTCAAAATCGGTGAAGGTCTGATTCAACACGCTTTCGATAGCCTCACGCAGGTGAGACTCGTTGGTGTTGTACAGGGGCATGAGCACGGAAACCTTGGGCATGGTCGGAAGAAAGAGAAAATTTACTTCTTTTTGCTGATGTAGACGGGAATCTTGCAGATTTTGATGATGCGACGCCCCGAAGAGGTAATCTTGTTGCTGTACACGAAGGAAGCCGGCACACCCACGACGGCGCCGAGGAAGCGGCGCAGCTTCCAATGCGGGGTGAAGCAGTCGCGCAACTCATACCCCTGTGCCGTGACCACCCAGCCCAGCAGCCCTTCCAGCGTGTAGGCCAGCGCTTCGGGGTGGCGGCGGTCGGGCGGGTCGAAATCCTGCATGGTGAAGCCCAGCTGCTGAATCGGCTTCATGAGCGCGGCGCGGCACATGAACATGGTGCCGATGACGTAGGCGAAGTTCTTAACAGGCAGACCCACCTTTTTCAGCAGTTCGGCGCTCTGGTTGTACACGCAGTCATGCAGGCACTTGTAGAACACCAAGCGGTAATGCCCCGTCATGCCCAGTTTGGGGTCATGTTCAAAGGCGTGCAGAACCCTGCCGATGTTCTCTTTTTTGAGGAAAGAAAGCAGATAATCGCGCCAAAGGCTGCCCGCCAGACTCACCTTGCCGATGGACGACCACTCCGGCATGTCGCGCTTGCTGTGCAGCTTGATGCAATAGCTATAATCATCCAGATTCACGCTGTTGAGCACCTGCACAAAGGGGCCGACATCAAAACCGCGGTTCTCCACCACGATGATTTGAGCATCGGGGGCAAAGGCCAGCACATCGGCCTCCAGCTCGGGGTAATGCTGCACCAGCGTCACGAACAGGCGGAAGGGGCACGACTGCGGCAGATTGGAGAGGTAGGCTTTCAGTTCAGCCCACATCTCCGGGTAGAAAATGTGAATGTGTACCAGAATCGGTTTCATTGGGCGTTCTCCTTTTCGGCGGCGGCAATAAAGGCATCAATATCCCCTGCGGCTATCAGGGGCAGGAAACGCTGAACTTTCTCATCGCTCCACTCCCACCACTTGATGGTGAGCAATGCGGCAATCTGCGTTTCGGAAAAACGATAACGGATGATGCGCATGGGCGACCCGACAACAACGGCGTAGGGCGGCACATCTTTCGACACCACGGTGCGGGAGCCGATGATAGCGCCGTCGCCGATGGTGACACCGGGCATGATGAGGGCGCTGCGACCAATCCACACATCGTTGCCCACCACCGTGTCCTTCACGGGGCGGTCGCACCAAGAGGAGTCGGGAATACCTGTTCGATCCCAGCGGTGGAAATTGGGGAACACATTGTACCACGGATAGGTGGAAACAAACTCGCCGTGGTGCGTGCCGCCCATCAGGAACTCCACGCCGTCTGCGATGGAGCAGAACTTACCGATAATCAGCTTGTTATCAGCAGCATGCAGCAGAATTTCGGGCATGCCGTAGGTATGTTCACCCACCATCACCTTGTCGGAGGACAGGTGCAGTTTGGTGTTGGGGCCGTTCCTGCGAAGGCTCTTCTGATACTTTACTTTGGCAATAAAGCGGCGGATATTTTTGCGGAGTCCCATGGCTGCGTTGTGTCGTTTCCGTTGTCTGAACAAATATACCACAGACCGCCGCCGCTTTCAAAGAAAAAAACAACGCTTTCTTAACAGCGCAAGCGAAGCCGGGTAAGGATATCTGCGGCAATCTGCTTGACAGAGCAAGGGTTTCCGTTCACAATAGCACCATGAACGCCACCGAAGAAGATGCACGTTACCTGCAAGAGCAGGTTATTACGTACATCGGCACCAAGCGCCACCTGCTCCCCTTCATCGGGCAGGGTGTCGCCATGGTGCAACATCGGTTGGGGCGGCAACAGCTGCGCTGTTTTGATGCGTTTTCGGGTTCGGGCGTGGTATCACGCTACCTGAAACGCTTTTCCGACTGCCTGTACAGCAACGATTTGGAGAGCTACGCCGCCGTGCTCAACCGCTGCTATCTGGCTAATCGGGATGAAGTCGCCGCGCAGGATTTACCCGCGCTGCGCGCCGTGTTCAAGCAACGCATGGCGGAGGAATGGGCACCGGGATTGCTCGCCGACCTGTACGCCCCACAGGATGATGCCCACATCCGCGAGGGAGAACGCGCGTTCTATACCCGCCGCAATGCCGTTTACCTTGATACCGCACGCCGCATCATAGCTACCCTGCCCGCCGCGGCACAGCCGTTCTTTCTGGCCCCCCTGCTCTACGAAGCCTCCGTCAAGACCAACACCCCCGGTGTTTTCAAGGGATTTTATAAGAATGAGGCGGGCATCGGCCAGTTCGGCGGGCGGGCGCAGAACGCGCTCTCGCGCATCATGGCCCCCATCGAGCTGCCCGCGCCCGTGTTCTCGCGTTTCGACTGCGAGCACCACGTGTTACAGGGCGATGCCGCCGCTGTGGCTGCCACCCTACCCGAACTGGATTTAGCCTACCTTGACCCGCCCTACAACCAGCACCCCTACGGCTCCAACTATTTCATGCTGAACCTGTTGCTTCGCTACCAACGCCCGCAGCAGATGTCACGCGTATCGGGCATCCCCACGGATTGGAACCGCTCGCCCTACAACAGCAAAGCCGCCGTGCAGGGAGCATTGAAAAACCTGTTGGAATCCACGCCCGCCAAGTTCCTGCTGGTGTCGTACAATTCGGAAGGGTTTATCACCCCTGCCGAGATGACCGCCCTGCTCTCGCGCATCGGTCGCGTCACCACCCTGCAACAGGATTACGCCACCTTCCGAGGCTGCCGCAATTTGAAAGACCGCGCCATCCATGTACAGGAGTACCTGTACCTTGTCGAGCGCGCGTAACCCGCCGCGCCGTCAACCGCGCTTGCGCCCGCTCAACAGGAAGAGCACCAAGCACAAGGCAGACACCGCCACACCCGCCGCCGTCGCCACAGGCAGGGGCAGCTCAATCAAACATTCGGGGGCATAGAGCAGGAAGGTGCCGCACATCGCCGTCATGAACAGCGCAGGCACACCCGCCAACCAACAGAAACGCCCGCGACGGCGCAGACAAACGGTAATCGTCCACAGCGTGATGCAGGAAAGCCCTTGGTTCGCCCAACCGAAGTAGCGCCAGATGACATCGAAATCCAAGTGCGAAATCAGCATAACGCAGCCGAACAGCGGCACCGCCAACGCCAAGCGCGAGTGAACACTATGCTGCTTAATGTGCAGCACATCCGCCAGCATCAGGCGGCAGCTTCGCATGGCGGTGTCACCGCTCGTCACCGCCAACGCCACCACACCCAACACCGCAAGGAAGGCCCCCACGGGACCCAGCAGCAGCTGGCACGCCTCGTTCACCGCCTTGCCGGGGGCAAGCCCCAACAGCGCGTCACGCAACGACAGCCCCACCGTCGCCCACACCAAGGCCACCAAACCCTCAATAATCATTGCGCCGTAAAACACACGGCGCGTCTTGCGGATATCAGGTAGGCAGCGCACCATCATGGGGCTTTGCGTGGCGTGGAAGCCCGAGATAGCCCCGCATGCAATCGTCACAAACAGGCAAGGACACACCGACACGCCCTTGGGGTGCACGTTCGTGAAGAAATCCAAATTCGGCAGAATCTCGTAACCGCTCAACGGCAGCATCACCGCCAAGCTCACCGCCATGAACAGGAACAGCGCCCCGAACAGCGGGTAAACGCGCCCGATGATAGCGTTGATGGGCAGCACCGTTGCCAAAAAGTAATAGGCGAAGATACCCAAACCCCACCACATGGCATCCGTACCGGGGATGAGCGCGCCCAGCATATCCGCAGGCATGCGCGTGAACACCACGCCCACCATCACCAACAGGAAAATGCAAAGCCCGCGCATAGCGTAGCGGGCGGCACGCCCCAGATTCTCGCCCACCAATTCGGGCAGGTTGGCGCCGTCGCGCTCCGCCGACATGAGAGCCGCCAGAAAGTCATGCATCGCCCCTGCGAGAATACAGCCCAACACAATCCACAACAGCGCCACAGGACCGAACAGGCAGCCCGACACGGCACCCACCACAGGACCCAACCCCGCGATATTCAAGAGCTGAATCAGCAGCAGCTTCCACGTGGGCAGCGGCACAAAGTCCACACCATCGGGCTTGCTGACACAGGGCATCACATGGTTGAGGTCGGGCGCGTACACTTTCTCCGCCAAACGCCCGTAGCCGGCATAGCCCGCCACCAGCAGAAACACGCAGATAATAAAGACAAACAAACCCGTCATGGTAAAAAAAGGTCGGGAGATAAGGTACACCCAACCCCCCGACAAGGCAAGAGATTTTTCGAAAGTTGAAAGTTGAAGGTTGAAAGTTGAAATTACAAAGTTCGGCACGCTGACGCGTGCAGGGGTACGATGAACGCAAAGCGTCAATCACCCGCCGTTTCGAAAATAACACACCGTTGTTCCCTAAACGACAGACAAAACTGTAGCAAAAGATAAACAGCTGAACTCGTCAGAATCCAAAGTTTACGCATTGCGTCCCCTATATTTCCGTGGCGTAGCCACGCAAATTTGATACTTCCAACTTCCAACCTCAAACTTCCAACTTTTACAGGAACACCACCCACAGGTACACGGCGGAAATGCCGATGGATACCAGCATGAGGGGGAACGCAATCTTCATGAAGCCGAGGAAGGTAACCGTCAGGTTGTGCTTGCGGGCAATAGAGAGAGCCACCACATTGGCGCTGGCACCGATCACTGTGCCGTTACCGCCCAAGCAGGCACCCAGCGAAAGCGCCCACCACAGGGGCTCCAAGTTGGTGATACCCAGACTGCCCATATCCTGAACCAGCGGAATCATGGTGGCAACGAAAGGAATATTATCCACAAAGGAGGACATAACGGCACTCAACCCCAACACAGTGAAGGTGGTAGCGGTCAGGTTGCCGTGAGTAATATACACGGCCTTGTGAGCCAACCAGTTGATGACACCCTGCACCTCCAACCCGCCGACCAACACAAACAGACCGATGAAGAAAAAGATGGTCGTCCACTCCACGCGGGCGAAAACCTGCTCCAGCATCTTCTCTCGACCGGGCATGGTGATGAGCAGCAGCAGCGAGGCACCCGTCACGGCGATGGTACCGCTCTCCAGCCCCCAACCGGGGATTTGGCTGTGGCAGCAGAACAGCACGATGGTGACACCCAGCGTGAACAGGCACTTCTGCAACAGAATCTTGCTGCGGATAAGACCCTCCGTCTTAATGTTCATCACGCGATTGTGGCGGGCATCGTACTTGGCAAACTCTTTGCGGTAAATGAAGAGCACCGCCCCGATGGTGATGATGAACGAAATGATGCAGGGCAACGTCAGGTTCACCACAAAGGCGTTGAAGTCCAGTTCCTTCACCTGACTGGCAATCATGATGTTGGGCGGGTCCCCGATCATGGTGCAGGTACCGCCGATGTTGGAGGCGAAAATCTGCGCCATGATGAAGGGCATGGGGGAAATCTTGAGGTCGCGCGTCAGCGTGAAGGTGATAGGCACTGTAAGCAGCACCGTCGTCACGTTATCCAACAGGGCAGAACACACCGCCACCAACACGGACAGCGCAATGAGCAACGCCACGGGGTTGCCGTTGGTCTTTTGAGCCGCCCACACGGAGAGGTAGCGGAACAGGCCCGTCTTGCTGAGCACCATCACCTGAATCATCATGCCGATGAGCAGCGCCAGCGTGTTAAAGTCGATGTGGTGTATCGCCTCTTCCTGTGAAATAACACCCGCCAGCACCATGAGCATGGCACCGAACAGGGCAATGATGGTACGGTGTACCTGTTCGGAGATAATCAGCCCGTAGGTGATAAGGAAAATGACAAGTGCTGCACAGACGTAATAAGACATGGCGAAAAAAGCAACGCGCGGAAATTTTTTCCTTTCCCGCGCAGGGGGTCGGGTATTCTAGCCTCTTTGTGTGAAATAAGCAAGCATTTTGTCACCAGCACCGTTATTTTATTCGGCAACGAGAAGCGCTTACCGCCCCTCAAAAACAAAAAATGATGTCCTAACAGCCCCCTGTGAGCGGATTATACTTGACTAATGGGCCAACTTACGGCACTCTCTGCGCCGCAATGAACACGGTTCTCATTATCGGAGCAGGTGGTGTGGGTCATGTAGTGGCTCACAAGTGCGCCCAGATGAAGGATGTCTACAAGAACATCCATCTGGCTTCACGTACCAAGAGCAAGTGCGACGCGATTGCCGCCGACGTGCTGGCGCGTGAGGGTGTAACCATCACCACCCACGCCGTAGATGCCGATGACGTGCCCGCCACGGTCGCGCTGCTCAAGGAAATCAAGCCCGACTTGGTGCTGAATGTCGCCCTGCCCTACCAAGACCTTCCCCTGATGGATGCCTGCCTTGAAGCGGGTGTTCACTACATGGACACCGCCAACTACGAGCCGCGCGACGTAGCCAAGTTCGAGTACAGCTGGCAGTGGGCCTACCAAGACCGTTTCAAGGAGGCGGGTCTGTACGCCCTGCTCGGCTCCGGCTTCGACCCCGGTGTGACCAACGTGTACACCGCTTGGGCGCTCAAGCACCATTTCGATGAGATTGAGTACCTTGACATCATCGACGTGAACGGCGGCGACCACGGTCAGGCGTTCGCCACCAACTTCAACCCGGAAATCAACATCCGCGAGGTGTCCGCCCCCTGCCGCCACTGGGAGCACGGCGATTTCCAAGAGACAGGTGCCATGAGCCTGCACCAGCCCTTCACCTGCCCCGACAGCGTGGGCACCTACGAAATCTACCGCATGTACCATGAGGAGATGGAATCGCTGGTGAAGCACATTCCCACCATCAAGCGCGCCCAGTTCTGGATGTCTTTCTCCCCCAACTACATCAACCACCTGACGGTGCTCAAGAACGTGGGCATGACCCGCATTGACCCTGTCATGTACAACGGTGTGGAAATCATCCCCCTGCAATTCCTGAAAGCCGTGCTGCCCAACCCCGGAGACCTCGGCAAGACCACGCACGGCCGCACCTGCATCGGCTGCGTGATTCAGGGCAAGAAAGACGGCAAGTACAAGGCCGTGTACATCTACAACATCTGCGACCACGAGGAATGCTTTAAGGAGGTCGGTTCTCAGGCCATCTCCTACACCACGGGCGTTCCCGCAGCCATCGGCGGCAGCATGATTCTCTCCGGCACATGGAGCGGCAAGGGCGTGTTCAACATGGAACAGAACGACCCCGACCCCTTCATGGATGCCCTCAACAAGTACGGTCTGCCGTGGAACTGCATTGAGCTGACCAAGGAACAGGCAGAGAGACTGACCGTGACAAAAGTTGAAAGTTGAAAGTTGAAATTATATAGTTAGGCGCGGCAGAGCCGCGCGGGACTTTCGGAAACAGATCTGACGCTCGCGTCAGACCTGTTTTTGTGTTTCTTGCGGCAACGCCGCACGAGTTGAGCACCATACCAATGGTGCAAGATGGATGGCCCCACGTGTCAACGTGGGGGGTGTGGCGTATGATTTGACGCCCACGGGAACCCCGCCGCATGGCGGGGTGGTTGCAGGGCGCCTGTGGCATACCCCATGCGGTTGCTACGCGCTTTGCGCAAAATTTTTGCATAGGAAATCACCTTTACGCGGAGCGCGAAACACGTACAAAGCCGCTGACGGCCCCGTTAAGGGCGCACCGCGAAGCGGGGCGGTAAGGCG